>JBKPOM010000227.1:0-25441 GCA_046733115.1 Actinomycetota bacterium
GGGTGGGGCTGTTCGCCAGGACGCGGCGCGCGTGCTCCTCGCGGTCGTCGTCGGGCCCGAGGCCGCCCCAGATCATCGGGGTGTCGATCGCCCCCGGACACAGCGCGTTCACCCGGACCTTCCGGTCGGCGTAGGTCAGAGCGAGCGACTTCGTCAGCCCCATCACGGCGTGCTTGATGGCCGAGTACAGCGGATCGCCGGGGCGCCCGATCAGGCCGCCGTTCGATGACATGTTCAGGATTACCCCGCCGTCCGGGTTGTCCAGCAGGTGTGGTATCGCCTGCTTGCACCCCAGAAAGACGCCCTTCAGGTTGATGGCGACGATGCGGTCGAAATCCTCTTCGGAAGTATCGGGGATCGACTTCATCATCGAGATGCCGGCGTTGTTAAAGATCATGTCCAGCTTGCCGTACCGGTCGACGGCTCCCTCCACAAGTCGTTGCACGTCGGCGCCCGAGGTGACGTCCGTCCGCACGAAGGTCGCCTCGCCGCCCGCCTCCCCGATCTCATCGGCAGCCCGCTGGCCTGCTTTCTCGTCCACGTCCCCGAGCAGGAGGAACGCTCCCTCCCGCGCGAACAGCCGTGCGGTCGCCAGCCCGATGCCGGAGGCCGCGCCCGTGATCACCGCTACCTTGCCCTCTAGTCGCATACGCCTCCACCTACTTTCCTGGTCGAAGTTTGAGTCCGAAAACTTCCGCCCGGGATGCATCACCCCCAACCCAGCCCTCTTCACAACTATTTTGGATACTGTATAATAAAATATCAACGGGTGGACGCAAGGGGGAAAGGCGCACCGGAAATATGGGTCCGCTGAATAGGGTCATAGCAAGCTCGGTACCTTTCATGCCCAAATCTCTCGTCGGGAGGGTCGGGCGCCGGTATGCTGCGGGCGAGGAGGTCGAGGACGCCGTGAGGGTGGTCGAGGGCCTCGCCAAAGAGGGATGTCCGGCGACCGTGGGCATGCTCGGAGAGCATGCCACGGACGAGCGGCACACCCACGAGAGGGTGGACGAGTACAGGCGGGCTCTCGACGCTCTAGAGAAGCAGAGCTTTAAGGATTACCGGGTGGCGGTCAAGCTTACCGACCTCGGCCTTACGCTGGATAGGGAGCTGTGCCGGAAGAACCTTGAGGAGATCCTGCTCTACGCTAGGGAGCGAGGCCGCTTTCTCGAGGTAGACATGGAAGAGTCGCCCTTCGTCTCCGCTACGCTGGACATGGTGCTCGACATGCACGAGCGCCACGGAAACACGGGGGCGGTGGCGCAGGCCTATCTGAGACGCACCCTCGAGGACGTACAGCGTCTCGTGGAAGCCGGGATCCCGGTCCGGCTGGTCAAGGGAGTATACGTGGAGGGCAGGGAGGTGGCGTACAGAGACTACGACATCGTCCGGGAGAACTACGTGCTCCTTCTGGAGGAGCTTCTGCGCGGCGGGATCTACGTTGGAATCGCGACCCACGACGAGTACCTTACCTGGCACGCCCTGCGTCTGATCCACCGGATGGGCCTCACCAAAGATCAGTACGAGTTCCAGATGATCATGGGGGTGCAGGAAGAGTTGCGCAGGATACTCGTGGAGGCGGGGCATCGGGTTCGCGTGACCGTGTTGTTTGGCAAAGACTGGTACGAGTACTCGCTCCGCAGGTTGAAGGAGAACCCCACGATCGCCGGCTACGTAACCAAAGACGTGCTCGGAAGCCTGGCGCAGTTCGCCGGCCGGAGAACGGCCTTCGAATAGTAGCCAAGACGGATTTGAGGAGGTAGGTGATGGAAAGTCAGGAGCAGGGAAGGTTCAGAAAACAGATATCGCTGCTGGACATGACACTGATCGGGGTCGGCGCGATCATTGGCTCGGGCTGGCTGTTCGCCTCGGGTCTGGTCGCCTCCATCGCCGGTCCCGCCGGCTGGATCTCGTGGTTGATCGGGGGGATCGCTCTGCTCTTGCTCGGCCTGGTATACGCCGAACTGGGCGCCGCGTTTCCGCGGGCGGGTGGACTGGTACGCTACCCGGCCTACTCGCACGGCCCCCTGGTCGGCTATCTGATGTCGTTCATCACGGTCATCGCCTTCTCCAGCATAGTTGGTATCGAGGTGCTGGCGGTGCGCCAGTACGCAACGTCGTGGTGGCCGGCGCTCTCTCAGCCGGACGGCCAGTCGCCGACGGTGCTGGGATGGTTCGTGCAACTAGTCCTTATCTGCGTCTTCTTCCTACTCAATTACTGGAGCGTCGGGATATTTGCGAAGTCCAACACCATCATCACCCTCTTCAAATACGTCGTTCCGAGCCTCATCATAGTCGTCCTGCTGACCCATCTGAAAGGGGCCAACTTCCGGGTGGAAGGTTTCGCGCCGTTCGGTATATCCGGCATCACGACAGCAATTACGACCGGCGGCATCATGTTCGCCTACCTAGGGCTCCAACCCATCATGGGTCTCGCCGGGGAAGTCAAGAACCCGCAGCGCAACGTGCCGATCGCGCTTATCGCCTCCACGGTTCTATCGACCATCGTCTACGTCCTGCTGCAGGTCGCGTTCATCGGCGGTATCCCGACGGACAAGATCGGCGGCAGCTGGGCGGGCGTCGCAGACAAGTTCAGTCTTCCTTACTACGACATCGCCACGATCCTCGGGTTCGGCTGGCTGGCCTTCCTGGTCACGGCCGACGCCGTCGTGTCGCCGAGCGGCACCGGGAACATCTTCATGTCTACGTCCTCGCGGGTCGTCTTCGGCTGGGCGCGTAACGGGACCCTGTTGAGGGTCTTCGGCCGGGTCAATCGTGCGACAGGGGTTCCCCGGCCGGCGCTGTGGCTCTCGCTCGGGCTGTCGATCTTCTGGACGCTGCCGTTTCCCTCCTGGGACGCCCTGGTCTCCGTCGTCTCCTCGGCGCTCATCTTTACCTACGCCGTTGCCCCGATCTCGGCGTACGCGCTGCGGCGCAACGCCCCGGACATGCCGCGCCCCTTCTACCTGAAGGGTCTAGACGTGATCGGCCCGCTCTCGTTCATCATCGCTTCGCTGATTCTCTACTGGGCGGGGTGGAGTACCCTCTCTTGGTTGCTGGGCGTGCAACTCTTGATGTTCGTGATCTACCTGCTCGCGAGAAACTGGGTGCCGACGGACCGGGTGAGCCTTGCGGAGCAGGTCAAATCGTCGTGGTGGCTGGTGTCGTACTACGCGATCATTATCGTACTCTCGTACCTCGGCTCCTTCGACGGCATCAATCTGCTCAAGAGCCCGTGGGACCAGGTACTGGTCGCATTGGTCTCCGTCGGCATCTACTATTGGGGCGGGCGGAGCGGATTGGCCCAACCCATCGTCGACGAAGACGAGGTGGAAGAGGAGGAACCAGCAGAAGTGGCGGCCGCGCGGTGACGCTCTGAATGGCGGCCCTGCGTCTTTATTTACCCGGCCTTCTTGCGGGCTCCATCTTCGCTGGGGTCTTCGAATCGCTCCATGTGCGCGAGTATCTCGTCGAAGGCGGACCAGATGTTATCTTCCAGCGCCTTCACGGCGGCGTTGGCATCCTTGCTCCTGCAGGCATCCAGGATCTCGCGGTGCTGTCGTTGCGAGCGCGCCTTGTTCCTCATTACTTCTCTCGAAGAGACCCTCACGTACAGATCGTAGGTGACGTGGAGGGACTCGATCATGTTCTGGAGCCGAGGCCGGCCGGCGAAGCCGCATAGTATCTCGTGGAATTGCCAGCAGAGGTTCGCGTAGCGGGAGATGTCCTCTTCCGAGCCCGCAAGACGGAAGACCTCTTCCACCTGCTCGAGATCTTCTTCTGTTATGTTCGGAACAGCCAGCCGCAGGGCTAGAGACTCGAGAGAGATACGGATCTCCGTGATCTCGCGTGCCTCTTCGTAGGATATTTCCGAGACCACCGCTCCGCGGTGCGGCGAGTAGGTTACCAGCCCCTCACCGGCCAGCTGTCTCAAGGCTTCTCGCACCGGGCTCTTGCTCACCCCGAAGTCCTCGGCGATCTGCTCCTGCCTCAGAGGCTGGCCACTCTTGAACGTACCGCTCAGAATACCCTGGCGCAAACCGTCTGCCACCATGTCCTGGGTGGTGCGATACCGGCGGGCAACGGTTGCCGCTAAATCTTTCATCTCCATCCTTATATTGTATCCGATCTATGCGGGCCTATCATCCGCTGGAGATATCATAACCGGGCGATGGTGCGCGACGGCATTAGGTTCGAACCCCCTCTCGCCGTTCGACAAGACTATAGAGATTCCGCCTCAACGCTCAGGAAGCGGCTTGAAGAGAACATCTCGATCGGGTGGCGAGTGGCGCCGTCGGCCGCGAGGTCCGCGAGTATCTCTCCGACCACGCTGGCGAACTTGTAGCCGTGCCCCGAGCAGGGCGAGGCGAACGAGACCTGTGGGTGCCCGGGGTACAGGTCTATTACAAAGTGTTCGTCCGGCGTGTTCGTGTACATGCAGACGACGGTTTCGAGGCATCTACCCGCCAGCGACGGGACATACTCGTCCAGGTACTCGCGCATGAATCCGATCTCTTCATCGCGCACCCGCCGGTCGAGCGTTTCGGGGGTGCACGGCACGCCGCCGGCGCGGAAAAAGACCGTCTTTACGCCGCGCTCTCCCGCCAGAAGCGGGAAGCAGGAGAACGTGTTGCCGTCGTTCGGCTCCCAGATAAAGACAGGAAAGCTACCGGGGAAAAATGGTTCTGTGCCGCCCTCGGGCTCGAACCAGTAAATTACCCGCCGCTCGGGTTGCAAGGGAAGGCCTAGGTCCGCGAGCAGTGCCGGGGCCCAGGCACCAGCCGTGATAACCAGCCGTTCTGCCTCGTATGTGGCCACCGGCGTTTCCACCCGAACGCGGTCTTCGGAGGGCGAGACCTCCCACGAAAGCACCGGCTCTTCGAAATGCAACTCGGCTCCGAGGATGACTGCGCGTTCCAGGTGGGCGGTTATGGTCGCCTCGGGCCTGACGAACCCCGCGCTCCCCTCGTAGAGGGCAACGGTTTCGGGGTCGGGGGCCAGGGTGGGGAAGCGTCGTTTCACCTCTTCTACTTCGAGCAATTCGCAGGGTAGGTCGTGCTCCCGGGCGCTTCGGAGGCTGCCTTCGAGGACCTCGCTGCCCCGCCGCCCGAGCATCAGGCCGCCACAGAGCGTCATCAGGTCTTGGCCGGTCTCTGCCTCCAACCGCTCCCACAGCTCGTACGCCCGGAGCACGAGCGGCACGTAGGCCGGATCCTCGAAGTACGCCTGGCGGATGAAGCGGGAGCCGCCGTGGCTGGATCCTCGATCGTGCGCGGGTGTGTGACGCTCCAGCCCGAGCACCTTTTTGCCGCGTCCGGCGAGCTGGTAGGCGGTGGCGCTGCCCATCCCGCCGAGGCCAACCACGATCACATCGTACATGAGCCTCCGATCCCTCCGCTCAGACCGACCTGGTCAACCCGCCGTCGACGCGGATGTTCTGTCCCGTCACATAGCCGGAGTCGTCCGAGATGAGGAACGCCGCCGTCTTGGCGATCTCCGCGACCGAACCCTGCCTCCGCATCGGTATGGAGCGTCTGGTCTCCTCGTCTATCTCGAAGCTCTCGATGAACCCTGGAAGGATGTTGTTCATCCTGACGCCTTCGGCGGCGTAACGGTCGGAGTAGAGCTTGGCAAAGCCGGCCAGGGCGGCGCGCAAGGAGGAAGAGAGGGGGAAGAAGGGCGAGGGCTCGAAGGCCGAGAAGGTGGAGACGTTGACGATGGCGCCACCCCCCTGCCCGAGCATCGCGGGCGTCACCAGCCGGGCCATGCGCACTACGTTCAGCACCACCAAGTCTAGGGCCTCGTGCCACTGCTTGTCTGTCAGCTCCAATATCCCCCCGGAGGCGGGATGGCCGGTGCTGTTGACCACCCCGTCAATGCGGCCGCACCTCTCGAGGGTCTCGCCGACGAGGGATTCCAGGTCGGCCACCTCCGTAACTGAGCCCGTAAAGCCAAGTCCGCCGATCTCCTTGGCCAGGTCTTCGGCCTTACCAGAAGGGGACATGAGAGCCACCGCGTAGCCCCGGCTCGCGAGCTCTCGGGCGCAAGCGGCGCCCATGCCGCTGCCGGCCGCCGTCACTATCGCCACCTTCTCACCGACCCTATCGGATCCATCCGCGGTCATGCACCGACTCCCTCGCCGGTCATTGTCCCGTCGAGTATACTCTTTTCGAGGTGTGGGTTCGTCTCATCTTGAGGACCACTCACAGGGTAGCGCTTCAGCAGGCTGCTCCGGATCTGATCGGAAGGAACTTCGCCTCAGAAGAGCCGGACCGCCTATGGGTTGCGGACATAACCTACGTTCGTTCCAGAGAGGGCTTTGTGTATCTGGCCTTCATCCTCGATGCCCGCAACAGGCGCTGGTCGATGGCGACTCACCTAAGAACCGAGCTTGTAGTCGATGCTTTGCAGATGGCGATCGCAAGGCACAAGCCTGCTCCTGGACTAGTGCACCACTCAGATAGAGGAGTGCAGTATACTTCGTTGTCCTTCGGTAAGAGACTAGAGAATGAGAGGCTGGTGCCATCGATGGGTCCGGTGGGTTCAGCCTACGACAACGCCCTCGCTGAGTCATTCATCGCTACTCTGAAGACGGAATCATAAGCGCCGTCCTCAAGGACCTTCTCTACCTTCACGTCCATCCTGAAACTCAATGCGCGTCTCCTTCGAACTCGTTAGCTAAAGACCTGTCAACTCTCAAGGCTTCTTCTATGCTTCTCCCTCCTACCTACGACTCTTCCGAAGCTCGTTCGAGGTAGTCGAGTCGCCTATGGAACGGCGATTGATGTGAACGGCGCGCCCCACGCGGGCCGCCTTGATCTCGCCGGCGCTCAGTAGCTTCCATAACGTGGTCCGGGAAAGCCCTGAGAGCTCTTCGGCCTGCTTGTAGGTCACCCACTCTCGGGTTACCTGTGTCTGCATCTACATCCTCTCTTCGTCGGCGGGGGTTGCTACTTGCGTCTATTGTCGCGACGCTGTAAGCTGTTTTCAACGAAAATAAGTCATTGAACCGTCGAAAACAGGTAGGAATATGTGGCGCAGACTCAATAGGGAGGATTTCACAGGCAGCAGTCCGTTACTGCCCAGACAAAGGAAGCATTACGGGCCATGGCCGGTACGCTGGCGGGTTTATAAAGACTACGAGATTTTGCCTGCACCAGATGGTTCCCGTTGGCACTACATCCAAGCCGTGGGGCGTGAAATCCATGGGCAGCTCGAGTGCGTGCGAGCCTACAATCCCCTCATCGATACCCCTTACCTGTTCTTGGAGTTCGCCCGTATAGTGGAACGCAAGGACCCCCGGCAAGCGTTACTAGATTGGTTCCAGCAGTACGGACTCTTAGGAATCACGGCGTATCCGGATACGGAAGACCGAGAACACTGGAAGGGCATAGTCTTTCCACGCCATTATCACGACGACAGAGGCGGAACTTGGGATCGCATCGAAGTAATATGGGAGCTTGCTTACCAAGCTAATGACTCTCTGACCCTGTATGAAGCCGTGCTTGGTCGCGATGAGGAGAAACTAGAGCGCGCCCTCTCACTGGAAAGCAACCTGGAATACGCCGTTACCCAAGAGAACAGCGCGAAAGCTACAGGCGTGGAGCGGGTCGATGCCTTGATCAATTGGGCACTGCACCAGATGATTGAGTACGCATTGGGCGACCTCTACGTGTATGCCTACCCGGACATCACCTTTCCGGATGATTACTTGACCATTGACCAACTCACTAGGAGTTGGGGCGCACGGAACCTCCTAGGTGCGATGGGCCTCCAGTTCTACTGGCTAATAACCTCCGCTGGGGAGCTGTCCCGCTGCAAGTATTGTGGACGTATTATCTCCTATGCGCCGCCAATGCCTGGGACCGACACAGATCGCAAACCGCGCAAGGACAAGGAGTTCTGCGACAGCCGGTGCCGTCAAAACTACCACTACAACTACCGCATAAAGCCTCACCGTCAGAGCCAGCGCTGTTGACAGAGATTTGACAGTTACCGGGACCAACGTACACAAACATTGAGAAACACTAAACCTCGAGAATCGCCTTGCATAAGCGGTCTTCTGAACTACGACGAACACCCAAGAACACCTCGCTTCTGACTACGAATCAGAAGGTCGCAGGTTCGAGTCCTGCCGAGCGCGCCAAAGAAAATCCCGCAAATTTGGGGCAGTTTGGCAGCTTTGACCGCAATTTGACCGCAATCAAGAGGCTATTTGAGTCGCTTACTCAGCCGAACGAAGACCCCTCGCCGAATGTTGGGCGTAACGTGAGAGTAAGTGTCCATCGTGTGGGTTATCTGCGAGTGCCCGAGTATTTCTTGGACGATCTTAGGGTTCTCCCCCTGTTCGAGCATCCACGTGGCGAAGGTGTGCCTGAGATCGTAGAAGCGGACTCTTCGCGGCAGCCCAGCCTCCTCGAGGAGCGGTTTGAAGTTGCGGGCGGCGGAGGCCTCCGGGCGGCTAGCATCTTTGCGCACGTCATAAAGAGAGGCACGCTTGCGTGGCCGCTCGACAAACGCCACCTTTGCCTCCGGCGTAGCGTAGAGGCGAAGCCGGGTGCGTCGCGTTTCGAACTCTTGCACACTTCATGAGTGCGGCGGTCGAGCTCGACCGAGGACCGCGTCGACCGCGGTTCTCAGGTCCTCGTATCCGACCTCCGCCGTGACCGCCTGTATGCGGCTCAGGGCGACTTTGTCCTGGGTCTCGAAGTGCCCTTCGAGCTCAGGGGTTGGGAGAACGTAGAAGCACCAACCGCCGACGTCCAACGGGTTGACCTTTGCCGGATCCTCCTCGGCGTAATAGGCGAAGGCATAGAGGTCGGTGCGCCCCAAGCGACAGGTGGCGCATCCATCGTGATGCCAGCGCGGTAGGGCTTGGATCCCGATGTGGTACGGGCCGGATGTTCTTACGTCGCCGCAACCCGGCGAGCGCTACGATCTCCTCGACCTCGGCCTCCTCAGGGCACCCCGTTGGCATCCGACGTGATCCGGGCAGCCTAACGCTTGCTCTGTCAGTAGCCGGAGATCTTGGCCCTGACCTCGGCGATCCGCTCCGGGCCAAGGATCACGGGTTCCCCTACGAGCCTGGTCCTGTAGTAGATCTCGTCCATCTCCTCCAGGATCTCGGTGAGAGAGTAGGCCTCGCCGGCCGTCTCCCCCACGGCGATGGTCCCGTGGTGCTGGAGCAAGCAGACGGAGTGCGCTTCGCCGAGCGCTTCGCTGGCGTAGCCGGCCAGCTCCTCCGTGCCGTAGATCGCGTAACCGGCCAGCGGCACCCGGCCCTCCTCGGAGAGAGCGGCGAGCAGGTAGTGGACCGGCGGTATCTCAAGCCCTAAACAGGCCAGCGCGGTCGAGTAGGGCGCGTGGGTGTGCACCACCCCGCCGGCGCCCGGCTTCGCGTGGTAGAGTCCCGTGTGCATCGGGACCTCGCTGGACGGTTCGAGCGTGCCTTCAAGTACCTTCCCCCGGACGTCGACCAGCACGAGGTCTCGAGTTCGAGGTCATCATAGGGCAGACCGCTCGGGGTTATGAGGACGTCTCCCTCGGGTGTGCGGGCGCTGACGTTGCCCGACGTCGTGGGCACGAGCCCCGATGCGCTCATCTTGCGGGCGACGCGGGTCACCTCTTCGCGTAGCTCTGCGTGTTTGATCTCCTATCCTCCTTCCCTGTCTGCCGGCGACAGCGTTCAGGAACGTGGCAAGTCGTGGAGTTTGTTCCACAGCCCGCGGTTCGCTTCGACGGTGGCCAGGCACCGCTCGAAACCCCGCTCGTAGAGGTCCCTCAGGTCTCCGCTCGACTCCACGTGGTCCTCCGGGCGGGTCCATTCGTCGTGGTCGAAGTCCATGCCGGCGGCGGTCATGGCCGCCATCGCGGCGCCGCGGCCGCCTACCTCGGGACGGCGGGCGACCTTGAGGGGCTGCTGCAGCACGTCGGCGAGCACCTGACGCCAGGCCATCGACTCAGCACCGCCTCCGCAGATGGAGATCCCAACACGCAGGCCGGCCGCCTCAAGGCAGTGCTTCGCCGCGTAGCCGACCGACTCGGCCACCGCTCGAACCACGTCGGCGCGGGCGGTGTTCAGGGTCATGCCGGAAAGTTGCCCACGGGCATCCGGCTCGACGAACGGTGCGCGCTCCCCTGAGGGGGAGAAGAACGGGAGCACGTGAACGCCGTTCGCCCCCGGTGGGCTCTCGGCGAGGAAATCCTCGATGTCCGTGTGCGTCGAGCCCAGCAGCTTTAGGGTCAGGTCCATGGACGCGGTGCCCACCATCGCGGGCATCGCCCTGAGCCAGCGGTCTGGATCCGGCATGCACAGCGTCTGTCCCCCGGGCTCGGCGCCCGCGTCGGCGCGGTCCATGAGCACCTCGCAGGCCAGGGTGGTACCGACGATGATCACCCCTTCCCCCAGATCCTCCACCCCCGCTCCCATGGCGGTGGCCGGGAGGTCGAACGGGCCGCTGTGCACCGGGGTGCCCTCGGGAAGGCCGGTCAGAAGTGCTCCCTCCGCGTTTAGGGCACGCATGGGACCTGGTGAAGGGTCTATGGGGGCAAGCAGGCGCTCGTACTCCTCGAGGCCGAAGAGTTCGAGGATCCCGGGGTCGTAGGTTCGGGTGGAATGGTCCATGAACGGTTCGGAGGCGTCGGAGACGTCGGTGGCCCGCTCTCCCGTCAGGCGCTGCAGGACGACGTCCTTGCAGTAGCCCACGGTCGCTGCGCGCTCGAGCGACTCCGGCTCCTCCCTCGCGAGGACGGCCATGATCGCCGAGGGCGCGCCGGGAAACGTGACGTTGCCGTTCCTGCGGAAGTGCTCCTCGAAGACGCCCGAAGCACTCCACTCCTCGACGATGGAGTTCGCCCTGGCGTCGAGCCAGGTCACGGCACGTCGGACCTGCCGGCCACGCTCGTCCAAAAGCCACAGACCGTCCCCCTGCCCGGTCAGGCCGACGGCTTCGACCGGCTCGTCCGTGCGCTCCACGACGTCCCGTACGACCCCGCCCAGGGCCTCTAGGGTCTCCTCGATGTCCTACTCGGAACACTCCGGACGCGGGTTATACAGCTTAACCCTGCGCCCCTCCACGGCCATCACTTTCCTATCCTCCGAGAACGCGGCGGCCTTCACCATCGAGGTTCCAAGGTCCACACCGAAGATCACCTGCGCATCATCTCCTCCACACTCCTCTCTTCGAGTGCTACCGCCTTCTACTGTCTGGTCCCTCCGTCCCGGCCGCCGCGCGGGGGCTACCGGTTACCCTGGAGCACCCTGCGCCGGTACTCCTCGTCCGAGCGCGTATCGAGGCGGTCCGCCTGCTCCGCCGTCAGATACACCGGCTCCCCGACGGCGAGAACGCCGGCCATAATGCGGGCGTGCTTGTCCGCCATCGTCGTGATCTGCTCCACCTCGCTCGCGGAGCCCCCCAGGGCTACGAGGCCGTGGTTTTGCAGGTAGACGGTCTTGGGAGAGGTCCCCACGCGCCGCTTGTGCTCTCGCAGGCCCTCGCGCAGGGCGTGGGCTAAGGGAAGACCCACATCGGCGTAGGGGACGTGCAGGGGGTGGCGGCCGAGCACGACTATCTGGTCGGGGAAGATAGCGCCCTCGGAGAGCGCCCCCGCGCGGTCGGAGCAGAGGACGGAGTTTACGGTGGTCGGGTGGGTGTGCCCCACGAAGGCCGCCTCTCCCTCGATCAGCGCGAGCGCGTGCAGGGGGGCCTCGATGGAAGGCCGCAACCCTCCCTCGCTGCCGGTCCTGGCCGCCATGAGCGTCTCGCCGAGCTCTCCGTTCGCCGGGTCCCGGAGGTCCAAGAGCGCCAGCGTGCGTCCGAAGTCCATCCTGACGAAGTTCCCCGGGTCGGCGCCCGCGAGGGAGGTGCCGCTGGCCTTGACCAGGAAGCTCTCGTCGTCCAGGCGCACCGAGGTGTTGCCCTCCCCGAGTATGACGAGGTCCCTTTCGGGGCACCCGAGCGACCTCGACAGCCCGACCAGTTCGTTCAGTAGCGCATCGTGACTCCTGCTCACCGCGTCTCCTCCCCGTCTCGTCTAAGCGTCCCCCGTTCCGTCCCTTGCCCTGGTGGCCTTTCCCGCTCCTCCG
Source organism: Actinomycetota bacterium (assembly GCA_046733115.1). Lineage (GTDB taxonomy): Bacteria > Actinomycetota > Rubrobacteria > Rubrobacterales > Rubrobacteraceae > Rubrobacter_D. The sequence continues at coordinate 12,086 of JBKPOM010000227.1, forward strand.
GCACCTGCAGGGAACGCGTGATCGGGGGCAGCATCCCTTGCAGTTCCCTGTACAGCTTCAGGCGTTCGGCGTACCTTGCCGTCAGCTCGGGGTCGGGCTCGTACGTCCTACCCTCTTCGGTCACGAGCGCCCTCGCGGAGGCCTCATCGGGCCAGAGCCCCGTCGCCATCCCGGCGAGCATGGCCGCCCCCGCCGCGGCGCCATGCCCCAGGCGCGGCACCGTGACCGGCAGGCCGAGCACGTCGGCCTTGATCCGGCTCCAGATCCCGCTCTTCGAGCCCCCACCCACCGAGCGCACCGGAGAGAGGTCGCCGAGCACCCCCTGCAGGCGCTCGAAGTTGTCCCCGAGGCCAAGGGCGGTCCCCTCGTAGATGGCCAGCGCTAGGTCGGCGGCGTCCACGTCGAGGTCCAGCCCGACTATCGCGCCGCGGGCACTCGCGTCCCAGGTGGGGGTCCTTTCGCCGGCGAGGGCCGGCACCATCAAGAGCCTCCCAGGACGTCCCGGAACCTTGTTGGAGACGTTCTCGTCGAACGCCGCGGGGTCCTCGAAGCCGGTTATCCTCACCCCCCAGTCAGTGACGGCCCCGGCCGTGACCATCGCCGCGAGGATAAGGTCGCCCTCTCCGACGCCGTGGCGGGTGTGGATCATGCCCGGCACCCGCCTTCCCCTCTCGGCCGCAGTGATGACCACCGTCGAGAAGCCGGTCATCTCGACGAGCCCGTCGCCCGCTCCGAAGATGCCGGCCTCCAGGGCGGCGCCCACCGCGTCTATCCCGCCGTGGGCTACCGGCGTGCCCTCCGGCAATCCCGTGGCCTCGGCCGCCGCACGCGAGACCCTGCCCGCGATCTCCAACGCCGGGCGGACCGGCGGCAGCAGACCGAGCGGGACGAGGTCGGGGAGCGCCGGGTCGAACTCTCCGTCCCAGCCCTGAAACAACCCGGCGGTCGTCTCGTCGAGGGTGAACTCCCCGGTTAACCGCCCCACGATGAAGCCGTTGGCGCACAGGATGGCTTGGGCGCCCTCTATCTCCCCTGGGCGGTTACGCGCGAGCCAAAGGAGCTTGGCGGTCGCGAAGTAAGGGTCCGGGGGGTTGCGCGCGGGCTCGACGGCTTCCGCCAACTCCTCCGCCTCTCCGCCGGCCCGGCGGTCGATCCAGGTCAGCGCGGCGCCCAGCGGCTCGACGTCCGCGCTCACGCAGACGAGGGTCGGCGCCTGGCAGGTCACGGCGACCCCGCTTACGGGTTCGCCCCCGACCACCTCTGGCAGCGCCGCGGTCGCGGCGTCCCACCAGGCCCCAGCGTCCTGCTCCGCCCCGAGGCCGGCCAGGCGGGTAGGGTAGCGTACGGTTTTCTCGCGCCGGATCTCCCCCCTCGCGCTGACCGCGACCGCCTTAAGGCCGGTGGTCCCAACGTCGATGCCGATGGCATTCACGGCGGCGTGTCCCGGCGGTCCGTCACGCGCCGGCGGGCGCCGCCTCGGGGTTGACCGCGTTGGCGAGTGCCTCGCCCCTCGCGTAGCGTCCGACTTCGGCCGCCGCGATCTTCGCCGCCCTGTGGGCGGTCTCCCTGGTGGCGCCGGCTATGTGCGGGGAGAGCACGAGGTTCGGCACCTTGAAGAGCCTGGAGCCCTTCGGCGGGGGCTCCTCGTCGTAGACGTCGAGGGCGGCTGCCCCGAGGCGCCCGGACTCCAGGGCGTCGCATAGGGCCTCGTAGTCGAGGAGGCCGCCGCGGGCGGTGTTCACGAGCACCGATCCCTCGGGCATCTGCGCTATTTGCTCCGCCCCGATCATGCCGCGCGTCTCGTCCGTGAGCCGGGCGTGGAGGCTGACCACCCTTGAGCCCTCCAGCAACCCGTCAAGGTCCGCCTTGCGGCCCCCTACCTCCTCGACCTTCGAGTCGTCCACGAAGGGGTCGTAGACGAGGACCTTGGCCCCGAAAGCGCCCAGCACCTTCGCGACCCGGCTGCCGATGGTCCCGAAGCCGACGAGCCCCGTCGTCGCGCCCTCGAGCTCCACCCCGTTCTTTTCGTAGGCGTAGAAGTCGCCACGCCACTCTCCCCCTCTGAGTGAGGTGTGGGCGTCGGGGATGCGCTTCATCGCGGCGAGCATGAGGCCGAGGGCGTACTCGGCGGCGGCGGGCGCGTTGCGCCCCGGCGCGTTGGCAACGATCACGCCGCACTCGGTGGCGGCTTGGACGTTCACGTTCACCGGACCGCCGCGCGTCACGACCACGAGCTTGAGATCTCCGAGAGAGCTCAGGACCTTCCGCGTGATCGGGGCGAGCTGGGTCACGATCACCTCGGCATCTCTCCCTGCCGCGATGACCTCCTCCTCGCTGCCGGCCGCCTCCTTGACCTCGGCTACGTCTATGTGTGGCTCCTTCGGCCAGTCGAAGTCTATGGTGGCGACCTCCGGGCCGGTCCCCAGCTCTTTTTCCAGCGCCTCGACCAGCAGGCTGCTGAGTATGTGACGGTCCCCCGCGACCAGTATCTTGCCTAGGTTCATGGGCTCCTCTCCCCACGTTCGATTCCATCGGTAAGAAGCGCGCGTCCTCACCGGGCTCTGCCCAGGTCGTTGAAGGAGTACAGCGCGCCCCCTCTCCCCCCGAAGCGAACCTCGCTCACGGCCCCGTTCACCACACGAGGCATGAGCCGCCGGTACTGGCCCAAAGAAACCCCCAGCATCCGGCACAAGGCGAGCCTGAGCAGCGTGTTGTGCGCCACGATGAGCACCGTCTGGCCCGCGTGCGAGCGATAGAGGTCCGCGAAGACCTCCAGCACCCTATCGGCACCCCTCTCCAACGGCTCACCGCCGGGGAATCCGTGCTCCGCCGACTCCTCGAAGCGCCGCACGGCTTCGGGTTCCTCGTCCCCAATCTCGGCAAGAGTCTTGCCCTCCCACCCGCCGAAGTCCAGCTCCCGCAGCCGCTCGTCGGTCCGCAGCTGAAATCCCAGGGCCGCAACCGCGGGCTTCGCCGTCTCGAGCGCCCGCCCGAGGGGGGAGGAAAGGACGAGGTCTACCCCTTCCCGCTGCGCGCGGCGGGCGAGGGTGCCGGCCTGTTCGTAGCCGGTCTCGTTGAGGCCTATGTCGGTCGTGCTCACGTAGCGGTTGTCGCGGTGCCACTCGGTCTGGCCGTGGCGGGCTAGCAGCAGGCGTACGGGGTCGGTCACGCTTCTATCCTCGCGCGCTCGGCGAGGTCTTCCGAGATGTAGCCCCTCTCGACGAAGGCGCTCGTGAGGCACCCGAAGTTCTCGGCCAACCTGGAGTCGGGAGCCCCTGGTTCGAACTCCCACTTCGTCTTGCTCATGCGAGAGGCGGCTTCGGCGACAGAGCCGTCGCCGGCGCGCGCCAGAATCGCCATCCCGACGGACCCTTCCGAAGAGCATGGGACGACCACGGAGACGCCTAGCACGTCGGCCCTGAGCTGTGACCACAGGCGGCTCTTCGCGCCTCCGCCGGTGCTGTTCACGGGGGCCGCTACGCTCGCCCCGAGCGACTCGAGGTGGACGAAGCACAGGCGTTCTACGAACGCGACCCCCTCCAGCACCGCTCGGAAGCGGTCGGCTTCGTCCTCTGCCTCGCCGACCCAAAAGCTGCGGGCCTCGGGGTCTACGAAGGGGAAACGCTCACCCTTGGAGGCCAGCGGGTAGAAGACCGCGGTGGAGGGACCGCGCCGGGCAGCACCCTCGTTCAGGTCGTCGAGGTCGGCGCCGGGGAACATCTGCGGGATGACGCCGGCGCCTGTGCTCGAGGCCCCCCCCGGAAGCCAACCGCCGTCCGGATGGCGGTGGCAGTAGACCACGCCGCCGGGGTCTCGCAGGAGCTTCGGGGTTACGCCTTTGAGCGCTAGCGTTGTCCCAATCACGGAGTTCCAGCTGCCCTCATCGAGGGCGCCGGCCGCGATCTGGGCGGCGCAGCTGTCGGTCATCCCGGCCCGGATGGGGGTGCCCGCGGGGATGCCGGTGTGCTCTGAAGCGGCGCTTCCCACCTCCCCGATCCGGGTCCCCGGCCGCACGACCGGGGGCAGGAGCTCGACCGGAACTCCCAGCCGCTCCATGAGCTCCTCCGGCCACCGCTCATTGATCAGGTCCCACCCGGTCTTGAGCGCGTGGCTCCAGTCGGTCGCCACCGGCCCGCCCGCGAGCTTCGACGCGACGAAGTCGGCCTGGTGCATCATGCGCACGGCGCCTTCGCCGCGCCCGTGGCCGAGCAGCCACACGAGCCGCGGTAGCGCGTAGGAGCCGCTGATGCGGTACCCGAGCGAGTCCCAGACCTCCTCGCCGGCCTCCTGCGCGAGCCTGGCCTCCTCCGAGGCGCGGCCGTCGTTGTACATGATGGCCGGCGTAAGCGCATATCCCTCGCCATCGGCGAGCAGGGTCGTCCCAGAGGTCGAGCAGATGGCGAGCCCGGCTACCTCGACGCCGTCGAGGCCCCCCGTCGCTTCACTCGCCGCTCTGCCCACCGCCTCCCACCACTCCTCGGGGTCCTGCTCGTGGCGCACCTCCTCGGAACGGACGCTGATCAGCGGGGCGCTGGCGGCGCTCGCCACAGTCCCGTCTTCCTCCACGAGGACCACCCGGACGCTCTGCGTCCCGAGGTCTATCCCGAGAGTGAAGGGTGCGCCCGAGTTGCCAGCGCTCACTCGTCCTCCCAGGAGATCACGACCTTGCCTGTCTTGCCGACGTCGAAGGCCTCGTAGGCCCGCCCCGTCTCCGAGAGCGGGAACGTATGCGTGACCGTCGCCTCGGGATGAAGTCCCTCGCGGGCGAGGTGTTCCAGAAGCTCACCCATCTCGTAGAGCCCGCAGACCCACGACCCGTAGAGCGTCAATTGCTTGTGCAGCAGCAGCGGGCTCGGCTCGAAGGTGACGGTGCCCCCCTCCCCGAGATAGACTACCCTTCCCCACTCGCGGGCCGCCTCCAGGCACAGCTTCCTGCCAGCGGCGCTACCCGAGCAGTCCAGGCAAACCTCGGTGCCGTGGCCGCCGGTAAGCTCCGTGATCCGTCCGGAGGCGTCCTCCCCACCCAAGAGGACGTGGGCAGCGCCAACCCTCTCGGCGAGTTCGAGGCGCTCTGGCACCGGGTCCACGCCTACGACCTCGGCCCCGCTGGAGGCGGCGAGCATTACGGCGCCCAGCCCCACGGGCCCGAGGCCCACCACGAGGACCCTGTCCCGCCCGGAGACTCCTGCGCGCAGGATGCCCTGGTAGGCGGTGCCGAACCCACAGGCTACGAGGGCGCCGTCGGTGTAGGTAAGCCCATCGGGCAGGTGGAGCAGGGTGTGGGCCTCGGCGAGGAGAAAGTCGGCGTGGCCGCCGTTTCGCTGCCAGCCGTAGGCCGACCTCGTGGGCGAGTGGCACCCGATCATGAACCCCTTGCGGCACTCTTCGCAGCGCCCGCAGCCGACGATGTGGTAGACGACGACCCTATCTCCGGGCTCGAAGCCGTCCACGTCGGGGCCGACCGCCACGACTTGGCCCGCGGGCTCGTGCCCTGCGATGACGTTCTGATATCGCTCGTTGGGGTCCGAGCCCCTGTGCTCGTGGTAGATGGCGCGCAGGTCGCTGCCGCAGAGCCCCGAGGCCTTCATCCTTACGAGCACCTGGCCGTGCCCCGGCTCGGGGCGGTCGAACTCCCCGATCTCCACCCGCTCCTGCCCCGGCAGTATCACCCCTCGCATAACCGCACCCTCCTCTCCGCGGGGTGGTCCCAAGGCCACGCCCCTGCGCCTGATCGCCCGGCTTTGCCCCGGCGTATCTTTTCCGGCCTTACCCCTTCACCGTCCCGGCGGTGAGGCCCCGGATCATGTAGCGCAGCGCGAACACCGCGACGACGAACTCGGGGACGATGGCGAGCATCACGCCGGCTGCCATCGAGCCCCACTGGATCTGCTCGAAGGAGATGAACTGCAGGAGGCCAACGGTTATGACCTGGGTTCTCTGCGAGGCCAAGACCAGGGCGAAGACGAAGTGGTTCCAGGCGTAGATGAACGACAATACGCAGCTCGCCGCGAGCCCAGGCAGGGCTATCCTGGTAACTATCATGCGGAAGCTGGTGAACCAGCTCCCCCCGTCTATCTGGACGGCCTCCTCAAGCTCTTTGGGCACGTCTTCCAGGAAGGAGCGCATCATCCACACCATCAGCGGGAAGGTGATGAGCTGGTAGATCAGGATCAGGCCGATGTAGGTGTCGTAGAGCCCGAAGGACTGGTAGATCACGAACAAGGGCAGAAGTATGATCAGCTCCGGCGCGAACCTGAGCGAGAGGAACGCGAAAGCGAGGTCCTCCTTGAAGCGGAAGTCCATCCTCGCCAGGGCGTAGGCTGCCGGGAGGGCGATCAAAACCGAGAGGAACAGGGCGCCGAAGGTGACAATTACGGAGTTCTTGAACGGCGTGAGGAAGTCCGGGCGGGAGAGCACCTTGGCGTAGTTCTGGAGGGTGGGAGAGAAGATGAACTTGGGCGGCGTGGCGATCACGTCCCGCTGCGTCTTGAGGGAGAGCAGGAAGATCCAGAACAACGGAAACAGCGCGAAGGCCGTGTAGGCCAGGAGCGCCAGGAGCGCCAGGATGTCGTTCGTGCGCCTCGCGCGACGGGCGCCCTTGCTACCTTTCCCAAACACTTTAGGCCAACCTCCCCCGCCTGAGCCTCAGCAAGAAGAACGCGAGCGCGTAGCACAGCACCCACAGCACGACCAGGAAGGTCATCGAGTACCCGATATCGAGCGAGCGGATGCCCGTGAAATACGACTGCACGTGCAGGTTCATGGTTGCGTTTATCGGTCCACCCCGCGTTGCGGTGTAGATGATGTCGAACATCTTGAGCGAGTCTATCCCCCGGAAGACGATGACGATGATAAAGAACGGCCTGAGGAGCGGCACGACGAGGTTCCACACCCGTCCCAGGTAGGTGGCCCCGTCCACCCTCGCGGCCTCGTGGATCTCCTCCGGGATGGATTGCATCCCGGCCAGGAGGATCAGGATCACGAAAGGCATGTAGATCCAGGTGTCTATCAAGACGACCGAGAAGAGCGCCGTGCTGGTCGAGCCGAGCCAGTCGAACGGCGGCAGCCCGACCCAACCGAGCATGTAGTTGAGGACCCCATCCGGGGTCATCATGACGCGCCACATCATGGTTGCGATAACCGGCGGCATGAGGAGTGGCAACACGATGAGGGCTCTGAAGAACCTGATGTGTAGCCCCTCCCGCATGAGCAAGAGCGCCACCCCGAAGCCCAAAACCGTCTGCGTCACCACCGCCAGCGTCGCGTAGGCGAAGGTCACGAGGATCGCGTGCAGGCCTTCCCCCCCCGGACCGAAGGCGTCCAGGTAGTTCGACAAACCGTTGAACGCGGGATTTTGGCCCAGCGTGAGGTCGAAGTCCGTGAAGCTCCAATAGACCCCGCTCAGGAAGGGGTAGAGCACCGCCAAGAGCAGCGCCACACCCGGCAGCATGAGCAGGTAAGGCAGCAGGCGCGACGAGTTCATCTTCGGCTACCTTGCCCGCTAGCTCTTGGCGGAATCGAGGATCTTCTGCATGTCCCCGGCCGCCGCGTCGAGGGCCTCCTTGGCCGAGCTCTTGCCGAGCGTGACCTCCTGTACCGCCAGGGCCCAGCGGTCACCGTACTCAGGATACTTCGGCGACTTGGTGTAGTTCCAGGCCGCGTAGTCCGAGAGGATCTTCTGCCAGGTCTCGTTGTAGCCGCCCCAATTCTTGGTGTAACTCTTCATGGTCTTAGAGTTGGCGAGCGACTGGCGCGTGGGGTTGATGTTGCCCTTTGTTATGGCCTTTTCGAGCTGCTCCTTCGTGCTCGCCCACTGCAGGAAGATCCAGGCGGCGATGTTGTTCTTGGAGGCCGCGGACATCGCGAGCGACCACAGCCAGATCTCTCCACCTCTACCCGCGTCGCCCTTGGGCGGCAGCCCGTAGTTGACCTTGCCGACCACGCTGCTCGAGTCGGGGGCTTCGAAGGTCTCGGACATGTGATCAGCGTCTATAAAGAACGCCGCGTTGCCCGCCGCGAAGTGGTTCATCGCCTCGTACCAGGTGAAGGTGCCGACGTTGTCCGGGGCGTACTTCATGACCTCCGCCCACTTCTCAGTTCCTTTTATGCCCTCTGGGGAGTTGATAACGACCTTTCCGGAGCCGTCCACGTCCTTGCCGCCGTAGCCGATGAACGCCGTGCTGTACCCGGAGCCGATGGTCGGGAAGGTCTTGTCCCCGCGGGCGACGAAGCCGTCGACCCTCTTGCCGCCGAAGGTCTTGCCGTCGACCTGCTTGACCGCCGCGATGAGGTCATCCCACGTCTGCGGGGCCTCGATGCCGGCCTGCTCGAGGACGTCGGTGCGGGAGAATAGCGAGTAACCCTCCTCGTTGGCTGGGATGGACCAGAGCTTGCCCTTCCACCGGTTCACGCCCATGGCCGCGGGGTAGAAGTCGTCGACGTTGTAGTCCGCGCTCGTGAGCGCGGGGTTCTCTATGTACGCGTCGAGCGGCTCGCTCCATCCGGGGGTCGCGAACTCCCAGTTGTTGGGCGGTCCGTTCATGAAGGCGTCGTAGTTGCCCTCACCAGTCGAGAGGTCGGTCCTGAGCTTCTGGAAGAACTCCTCCTCCGGGAGCGTGTCGTAGTTAACCTTGACGCCGGTCTTCTTTTTGAAGTTCGGCAACTCCGCGATGAACGAGTCGGCCATCGGGTGCTTGGCGAAGAGCACGTTGATGGTCTTCCCCTTCTCCCTCGTCCACGAGAACTTACCCTTGACCTTCGAGGGGTCTTGACCACTCGTCCGCTTCTGGGCGTAATCGACGCCGCAACCAGCGAGACCCACCGTGATCGCGCCGGCCCCAACCCCCTTCAAGAACTGCCGACGGTCGATCCTGCGCCGACCGAATCTCTCGTTCTCCACCGTCGCTCCTTTCCCACCTTACTTCGATCGGCACCACGACCGGTGCGAGCCAGAAAGCCGCCCCAACACCTCGACGCCGACGGCCAGCTCCGCCGCGCGTACTACCCGAATAGCACTCCCTCACCCCCGCGTTCCGTAACGTCCCTCCTTACTTTTTATCGTAATTCATGAAATTATCCTCTGTCAATACGGAGCAAAGAGAAATATTTATACTTTCGCATGAAAGATGAGCGATGCTTGAGGCGGTACAATCGTCTGCGTAGCGTTGACGTAGCGTGAGAGCGGTGAGGAACATAGTCGATCCACCCGGAGACGGCTCTTTCGGGAGCCGCAACGAGAAGATGGCCAGGCGACAAAGCCTGATGACCGAGTACCTCCTGGAGCGGGGATCCATGGCGATCAAGGACCTCGCGGAGCAGTTCGACGTCAGCCTGATCACGATCCACCGCGACCTCGACGAGCTGGAGCGTCAGGGCGTTTTGATGAAGCTGCGTGGGCGGGTGACGGCCCAACCTTCGAGCTTCTTCGACAGCAACGTCCGCTACCGCTTGAGGGCGGCGAGGAAGGAGAAAGAAGCGTTAGCACGGTTCGCGTTGCGGCAGGTAGAGCCGGGCCAGTCGGTCATGCTTGACGAGTCGACGACGGCACTCACGGTCGCGAAGGTGTTGCCCGAGAAGGCACCGCTCACCGTTATAACGAACTTCTCGATGGTCCTCGACGCGCTGAACAGGGTCAGGGGAGTGGACCTGATCCTGCTGGGCGGCCAGTACCTGCCGGCCCTCGACGCCTTCGGCGGCGCGGTCTGCGAGGCCGCTCTCTCCGCGGTGCGGGCCGACGTGCTGTTCATGTCCACATCGGCGGTTTCCGACTGCCTGGCCCTCCACCAGGACCAGGAGATCATGCGCGGCAAGAGGGCCATGATGGAGTCCTCCAAACGCCGCGTCCTCCTCGTAGATCACACCAAGTTCGACAAAGTCGCCCTCCACAAGCTCGCCCATCTGCGCGACTTCGACCTCGTCATCACAGATACCGGAACAAGCAGTTCGGAGCTGGCTAAGCTTAAGGAAACCTCCGTACCCTTCGAGGTTGCGCGTTCCTAGATGCGTGCGTGGTTGCCCGGAAAACGGGGCCGTCCGAATCCCCGGTAATCCTGCGTGATGCCGAGTGCTTCTTCTCGCACCTGTTCCCAGGCGTGTCGGGAAGGCGGCTGCTGAAGGAAACGCCCTCAAAAAGCGCCTCAACGCCGCGACCAACGGGCTCACGCAGGCGCCCGCCGCTCGAGCTATTCTACCGCCAGCGTAGCGGGCGGCGATCCGGATCTTCGCAAGCGCTCCCCTAACGCCGCGCCATCCGCGTTCGGGGCACCGACGAACCGTGGCATGTCGCCACCGTCGCCCTGCCCGGGGGCGCCACGGCATGTTCCGATGCGATATCCAGCACCTTCTTTGACGGGAGTAGGACGGGAGCGGAACAGAACAAACCGATGCCCCGAAGTGCCAAAAGTGCTTAGGAATAGTCCTTAGCGCGCCTCGGAGAACCGCATAGAACTGCCCGATTTGGCCTACGAATCAGAAGGTCGCAGGTTCGAGTCCTGCCGAGCGCGCCGCTGAAAGTGCTGCAAATGGCGGGACTCCCTTTTTCCCACAGCATCGTCGCGTGGCGCCTTGACAATCGAGCTGAGCGTCGGACCATCCCCCACCGGTATCTACACGGCGTCCGGCACATTCTGTCTGAGTTGTTCCCAGATCTCGAATGCGATCCTCTTCTTGGTCTCCAGAGTCAATGGTTTGACGTCGGTGCTTTATACATGCTTGCCTCGTGCTACTCCTTGCACTGGCGTAGTCAATGGGCAGAGAGCGGCTTCTGTACGACGCCGCCGGGTAGCACACCGGTGGGAGCGCCTTTCGCCCACACCGCTTGGCCGGCCACGAAGACGCTCTCGACGCCCTCCGGATAACGCTTGGGATACTCGTATGTGGCGTTGTCAATGAACCGCCTAGGATTTAGCAGGACCAGGTCGGCGCGCAGACCCTCTTTGATCCGTCCCCGGTCCGTCAGGCCGAGGCGATCGGCCGCCCGAGCCGTTAGGCGCGCTACCGCTTCTTCGACGGGGATCAATCTATCTCTGAGCGCGTACCGCCCCAGCACGCGCGCGGTCGTGCCGTAAAGCCGGGGATGCGGATGCTCACCGAACACCCCATCGGAACCTACCAGTTGCAGGGGGTGCCGGGCTACGGTGCGCACCGTCTCCTCGGAGGCGTAGTGGTCGATCGTGGCGACGTCGAGCCCGGTCTCCTTCAGGAGATCCATGACCGCGACGAACGGATCACAACCGCGCCGCTCCCCTATCTTGACGAGCGTCTCACCGATCACATCGGCATGGGCGGGTGGTGCGTGGACCACGACGATGTTTCCGGGCCCGCAAGCTTGGTAGGTGTTCTCCCAGCCGGGCAGTCCCCGCTCGACGTCGCGCTTCATCGCCTCCCGTTGCGTCGCGTCCTCCAGGCGTTGCAGCGTAGCGGAAACCCCACCCTCCTGAGCCCACGGGGGTAACAAAGCCAAGAGAACCGAGCTCCCAGCCCCGTAGGGGTACTGGTCGAAGGTGATATCGATGTCGGAACTGGCCGCCTCGAGGAGCCCGAGGAGCGGCTCTACCAACTTCGGGTTGCCGACGACCTTGAGGTGCGAGAGGTGCAGCGGGGCGCCCGAGCGTCGCGCCACCTCTATCATCTCGCCCACGGCTTCGATCACGCCGTCCGCCTCGTTGCGCACATGGGGAACCAACGGCGCGCCGAAGCGTGCGGCCTCCTTGGCCAGCTCGACGAGCTCTTCGGTCTCGGAGAAAGCACCCGGCATATAGACAAGCCCGAGTGAAAGGGTGCGAGCCCCGGCCTCAAGACCCGATCGCACCTGCTGTCGCATGGCCTCGAGTTCACCGAGAGTCGGCCGTCGCCGGTCCCACCCCATCACGAGATCGCGCACCGCGTTGTGTCCTACGGAGGGCACGAGCGTGGTTGCGGGTTGCGCCTCGGACAGCTCGTCCAGGTACTCCGGTAACGTCGTCCATTCCCACGATTCGGGGCCAGGCCCTTCCAGGGCCCGCAGGTAGGTGCGGCGATCGTCGCGGCGATCCTCCGCGACGGGAGCCGGGGCCAAGCCGTCGGGGTTGATCAGCTCAGTCGTGAAGCCCTGGGCGACCTTCGGCGTGAGCTGCGGGTCGCGAAACGGTTCTAGGGCCGAATGGGCGTGCATGTCGACGAAGCCCGGGCAGAGCATCAAGCCGGTGGCGTGGAGCACCTCCCTGGTGGCCTCGGCAGGTAGCGAGGGCCCAACCGCAGCGATCCAGCCGTCCGAAACACCCACGTCCGTCAGGCAGGCGGGGCCATCGCCGGGCAGGATCAGGGCTCCTTCTATTAGAAGGTCAAAGGCCAACCAAAAATCTCCCGCGAAGTATCCGGTGTCCCATCAGGATAGCGCCCGGCGAAGAGAGGACTCCGCGTAAGCCGTCCCGGCCTCCCTCGGCAGAAATTTTCTTGATCTCAGCGCCGACGAACCCCGCCTCTCCGTACACGACCTCTCCCCGACAGGGTGAGGCTCCAAGGTTAGGGCCGAAACTCCGAGAATGATGCGCATGCTGGTCAATGATTACCGGGCTTGGTCGGCAAAGGCATCGGGAACCTCGCTCGCCCCAGGGCCCACCGACCCTTGAAGCGGGCAACGAACAGGAAGCAGTACGCGACCACGGTGTGCGAATAGGGCCCAGTAGGTCTCGGCGCATCTTCGACGATCATCTCTTCACAGCATCCTCTCCCCCGCCGGTCTTGAGTCCGCACCTCATGCGCGGTCTGCTCCTTGGGCGCTCGATTGCCTGGCGTGCTTAACCCTGGAACTCTGCCGGAAGCACCCCCCTGATTCCAGGCCGGCAGCGGAACAGGCCGCCAGCTTGCGGCTCCTGACGTGCCTGCGCCTCGGAGAAGTTCTCCCGGGCTGTCGTCACGTACAGGTCCTCGAGCGACTCTCCGCCGAAGGCGCAGCTTGTCACCTGGGTTACGGGCAGGTGGACCACCGCCTCTAGCTCGCCACGCGGCGAATACCGATGAACCGCGGATCCGCCGTAGATCGCCACCCACAGATGCCCCTCTGCGTCTACCGTCATGCCGTCGGGTATCCCCAGCTCCGGGGCTATCGTGATGAGCCGTCGCCGCTCACCGAGGCGTCCGGTGTCTGGGTCGTAGTCGAAAACATCGACGCCACCTGTGGTCGAGTCTATGTAATACATGAGTGCTCTGTCGAGGCTCCACCCCATCCCGTTCGATAAGGTTACCCCCTCCAGCACCTTTTCTACGCTCAGGTCGGTATCCAGCTGGTACAGGGCCGAGACCCGCTCCTCCGGCGGCTCTGTCGCGGTCCCTGCCCAGAATCGTCCCCGAGCGTCGCACTTGCCGTCATTCATGAGG
>JBKPOM010000228.1:0-7406 GCA_046733115.1 Actinomycetota bacterium
AGCAGCAACCGCGTCAGCTACCTCGGGCGCGACAGAGAGTCCGTTTCTTTCCCCATCAAGCACTACGATGAGGGAAAACTCCTCAACTCCCACCTGCCCCAAGACCACGCCCGGCAAGCGTTCGGACGGGGTCTGTGCGTCTTAGGCGAAGGTTTGATCGCCGGCGGCTCGTCGCCCTCTACCGTCTCGGTCCACGACCTCAACACCTCCCAGACCCTCAAATCTATAAACCTGACGATGGACGTGCGAAGCACCATACACGGCTTGGAGGTCTGGCCTTTCTAGCCTCGGCAAAATCAGAGACGTTGCGCTCTCGATGGGGGCCTCCGGGACGAATGTGTCGTCAGCCTGCGCGGCGAGCCCCGAAGGCGCTTGTGGAGTAGCACCTCGTGGGCGATTATATGGCTGTGATGGAATTGCCGTGTTGACGTGTATGGGTGAGCGGTGTCGGTAGCGGCGAAGGCCTCGGCGTTCGCGGCTCTGGCGCTTCTGGCGCTTCTGAGCGGCGTGGGCACGGTCTACGCGCCGGTACTTACCTTCACCGGCGTGGTGGCTCTCTTCGCGCTGGGTTTATGGGCGTTCGCCGGCGACCACCAACCGTCTGTCGCAAGACTTGAGATCTCGAGTGGGGCGAGGATCAAGCCGCGCGGCAACCTGGTGACCAGGCTGGTGTCGGGTTACCTGCTCCTCTTCTGGCTCGGGCTTATCGCCCCGCTCGCCGCCTACTCTCCGCGGGGATCGATGAGCCCCCCCGGCATGTCCCAGGGGTCGCTGAGCAACCAGGTGTTGATCGTCACCTTCGGGCTCCTCGGGGCCCTGTTTTTGCCCGCCGCTATCAGGCGCTTCGACAAAACGTTCCAGTGGCTCGTAGCCCTGTGGATCCTGTACCTGAGTTGGGCGGCGGCCAGCTTGATCTGGAGCATCTACCCTCCGCTCACCGTCCGTAACGTCGTCGCTTTCGCCCTGGTATCGGTCGGCTGCTTCGGCCTGGGCGTCGGTTTCTACGGCAGCCTCCCGAACGGCAGGGACCTCTTTCTGCGCCACGTCTTCTGGGCCAGCGTCCTTTCGGCTCTAGTGATCCTGTTGCCCCTGCCTTTCCGCTTTCAACAGTACGATCTGCTCGACCCATCGCAGCGCCTGGACATAGGTGGCAACTTCCCCGCATACGTGACGCGCCCCGTGATGGTCGTCCTGCTGACCCTCGTCGCGACCTCCATTCTTGGGGTGCGCCGGTGGCAGAGGCGCGATTGGTGCTGGGTTGTGTTCCTCGTTCTCCCCTTGTTGGCTCTGAAAGAGCGGGGCCCCGTCATGTGGGGGCTGCTGGCGCTAGGCATCTTCTACCTCTTCTACAAGACCGGCATCCGGAGGCGGGTGCTACAGGCCGGGACGCTGTTCATTATCGGCGTTGGCACGTACATCTACTATACCGAAAACGTCTTGCAGACCATCTTCGGGCCGATCGTTCCGTACCTGACCCGGGGAAACGTCGAGGCCACCGAGAACCTGACAGGACGGATCCCTATTTGGCAGATCCTGATCGAGCAGGTCGGGCACCATCCGTGGCTGGGTGTGGGTTTCGCTGCCTTCTGGAGCCCTCTCAACATCGCCTGGCTGGGAGCGAGCAACGTTTCGGCGGCGCTGACGTCCGCCCACAACGGATATCTGGAAGAGCTGCTCAACACGGGAGTGGTGGGGCTCACCATTCTCTTGGCGTTCTGCCTGGGCACTTTGATGGTGGCACACAGACGAGCTCGGAAGGGTGATGCCCTAGGATGGTTAGTCTTTTTGTTCATGGTGTTCTACCTGCTGCTCAACCTAACCAGCGCACTCACGCAGGAGTATTTCCAGCCTCCGTTCGTGGTTATCTTGATAGCCCTCGGGTTGATGGCGAGCGGACCGGCGGCGGATCCGCTGGCCTTGGCAAGGTCGTCGGATCAGCCGCCACAACCACCGGCCGAACGGCCGATGATGAAGATGGACGACAAGGATCGGTAAAGGTGCGATGCTAACGAGAGCGTACGCTAGCCATCTGGCCGCCTGAGAAGCGGGCGGGGCGTGTTTGTGAACCTGTAGAGAGCGAAGTAACTGTGGTGGGGGAGGTAAGCGTTCGTCCACCCGATGTATTACCGTAGTGGCATGGCATGAAGGGGTTGAAGGGACATCGTGGAACTTGAAATCCATACGAAGACGATCGTTAGGGCCATGATCGTAGCGGTGCTGCTCCTCACCCTGGCCGGCCTCGCCGCCAGGTTCGCCCTGTACGAGTGGGGCGAAGGGGCGTTCCTGCAGCCGCTGAGGCTCTTCGACGTCGGCGATGAGAGGAGCATCCCTACGTGGTTCGAGTCGATGCAGTTCATGCTCTGTTCGGCCCTCCTCGCCGTAGTCGCGCTCGCCAAGAGACGACGCGGCGAGCGGTATGGCTCGCACTGGGGCGTCCTCTCCGTCATCATCGCGTACTTGTCCCTGGACGAGGTGGCCACGATACACGAGACGATGGGGGCCGAACTCGAGCGCCTGCTGCACCACGCTACGGGCTTCGTCCCCGGCGGCGCCATCTCCTTCTTTTGGGTGGTGCCCGGCGCCGCCTTCGTGGTTATCGTCGCGCTTTCGTACGCGAGGTTCCTCGTCGACCTTCCCCGGGGCACCCGCCGGTGGTTCCTCTTCGCCGGAGCCCTGTTCGTGCTGGGGGCTCTCGGTCTGGAGATGCTCACCGCGGAGGTGGTGTCCGCCTCCGGGCGTATAGCTAATTGGGTATTGTCCTCCTCCGGCGGCATAGTCGATCGGGGGACTGCACGTGCCGTTCCGACGATCCTCAAGGGTTTGCAAACCTCCGTCGAAGAGATGTTCGAGATGCTGGGCTTGACGGCGTTCGTCTACGCGCTGTTAGGATATATACGCTCCCACGTCCAAGACATAACCGTACGGGTTCGCACCGATAAGTCTGGTTGATGTTTTCGATCTTGCTGTTCGTGCCGGCATCGGCTTACTCTCGAAGCGTCGCGCCGGAGAGCGGAGCAAGCAGTACAAGAAACGGACCGAGTGAGCCTGGCGGGTGCCCCTCCTGTTGGCGAGGCGTTGGAACCCGCAGCGAGAGACAGGAGCCGTCGCCGATCGCGCTTGCGCACTACTCAGACCGCTCGGCTGCTACGGGGGTAGATGCGGCGGAGTGCGGAGAGAAGAATGGGAGGCGGCAAGACGGAGACGGCGAGAAGGGAGAGGGGTGGCTATAGACCCAGGCGGGCACCCTGCCGTCTTTTTCGGTCTGTATTGGCTGTTGCGCACGCACCAGGATCTCTCGCGCGCCATAATCCCGGACGAGCTAGTGGTCATAGAAGGGTTCCCGAGGTCGGGCAATTCGTTCTCGCCAGGAGGGCCTTCATTATGGCCCAGGACGAGACGTTCGACGTGACGTGCATCGCCCCTCATCTTCACGCTCCGGCGCAGGTGATCCGGGCGGCACGGCGGCGGATACTCACCCTGGTGCTTATGCGAAGGCCCAGGGACGCCGTACTGTCCTTGGTAATACGCGACCCAGCCTCCGTCGACCTGGCCCTCGGATACACAATTCTTTCTACGAGACCGCCGAGTAGTACTGTGAATCCTACCCCTTGAGAGTCCTCGAGGTTGTAATCGAGGACTTCGGGCAGGTGATCAAACGCCTGAACGAGAAATTCGGGACTACGTTCTCGCTGTTTCGTCACGATGAGGAGAACGTCAACAAGCTGTTCGCCGGCATGGAGACACACAGGCCAGCAAGATGTACGGCGAGAAGCTGTGGGAGCGCAAGTTCGACGCCCCGCCGCCCTCAGGGAGAGAATAAAAGACGAAATACAATACGACCTGCAGAGCCCGAAACGAAAGAGGCTTTTCGCTAGAGCCGACGCTGTATACGATCGCCTGACGAATCCGAGGCGGGACCCAGAACCGGGGAGTAACCACCTCTGCCCAGGGCGCTACATGGCGAACCCCGTGCCCCTCTGGCAAGCGCCGAAGCGCTGTATCAGAGTGGGCAAAAGGAAGACGCGTCGTCGGTAAGGTAGCGCCGCTGCGGGTGGGGTTCGGGCGGCGGCGGGTTGGCGCAGCAGAATGCGACGAGCGTGATGCGTACGGGGCTCGCGCAGGGTTTGCGGGGAGGGCGTCTCGGGGGTATGCTCTCCGGTGCGATGAGGAGGGCAGAGGCGGGCGAGGAGACGGTTTGACTAGGGTCGTGGCCAACTCAATACCCAAGAGCGGCACCCACCTCCTCGACCGCCTGCTCGTGCTGCTCGGCTTCGAGATGATCGAGGGAGGAATAAGACCGCATGTGGTGTCGGGTCGGTTCCGGCCCGTCAGGCGGTTGCTGCGGGGCCGCGGGGAAAAGGTCACCGTTGGGGTGGTCTCGCCCCAGCAGGTGAGCCGCCGCTGGCTCGCCGAGCGCCTGGCGAGGGTCCCCGAGGGCGGCTTCGTCAACGCCCACTGCCTCTACACCCCCGAGCTGGCCGACCTCTTCCGCCGGGAGGGCATGAGGGTCGTGTGCATCCTGCGCGACCCTCGCGACGTGGCCGTCTCCCAGATGCACCACATCAAACAAAGGAAGCAACACTTCGCGCACGAGGAGTACATGGCGCTGTCCTCCGACCGCGAGCGGCTCATGGTCTCCATCCGGGGCGGGAAGCTTGGCGGGCGTGAAATCCAGCCACTCGGGCGGCGCTACGGGCGGTTCCTGAGTTGGGGCCGGGAGGGGGATGCCGTGGTGGTCAGGTTCGAGGACCTGGTGGGGGTCGAGGGCCGCGGAAGCGAGGAGGCCCAGCGGCTGGCGGTGGGGCGGGTGGCCGCGCACCTCGGGGTGGAGGCGGGGGAGGAGACCATGCGGGCTGTCCAGCAGGGCCTCTTCGGGGTTGGGAGGACGTTCAGGAAGGGCCAGATCGGGGGCTGGCGGGAGGAGCTTACGGCGGAGCACGAACGGGCGGTCGAGGAGGTGGCAGGTCCACTGCTGGTGGAGCTGGGCTACGAGGTGGACCCCAACCGGAAGCAGCCCCGAGGCCCTTACCCGCGAGGCGTCGCGTAATCACGCACGCACGGTCGTGAGCACCGCCCCCGCGGCGAACGCCACGGGCGTCGCCCCCACAACCAACGTCACGGCCACCTTCTCGAAGAACATGTCGCCCTCCTCCATAGACGGCCAGGCCTTCACGCTCAAGGAGAAGGGCTCCTCCACCAAGATAGCCGCGGCTATCGGCTACGACGCTGCCACCGATACGGTCACGCTCGACCCGACCAACTCTCTACGGAGTCGGGTCACCTACAAGGCGGTCGTGAGCACGGGGGCTAAAGACCTGGAGGGCAACCCCCTCGCACAGCAGTACAGGCGGTTCTTCATGGTACGCCAATAGAACGCGCCCTGTTACCAGGAAGACGGAGCCTGAGTCGGTGACGAACGCCTCGGGCTGGCCGTAGTGCGCAAGATGGTTCGAGCCCCTGACATAGGAAAAATCGATTATCCGATGGAGCCGGGCTTTACGTCCCAGCATGCCTCATGTGCTGGCACAAACGCTGCCTTTCGCCGTTTCTCACTCCTTGACGAAGGCTATCGGACTCCACTATCG
Organism: Actinomycetota bacterium; assembly: GCA_046733115.1. Taxonomy (GTDB): domain Bacteria; phylum Actinomycetota; class Rubrobacteria; order Rubrobacterales; family Rubrobacteraceae; genus Rubrobacter_D. The sequence goes on from JBKPOM010000228.1 coordinate 5,586, forward strand.
CAGTCGTAGAGCAGCACGGTGGAACTTGATGGTGCGGAGGTTGATGATCGCCACAATCCCTGCGGAACCTGCGCGCAGTTGTCCGTTATCCACCTCACCTCCTCCTTTTCGTGGGTGTCCGCTAGCGCCTTGAGGCGCGCCTTGAGGTGCGGCAGCTGTCCGAGGCGCACCCCTTGCTCGCCCAGCTTGGGACGGCGCCCGGCGGTGTCCAGCGTTGCCGCACGCTCGATGTCGCGCTTCTCTATCACGAAGAAACGCACGCTGCCTTGATTTACGAGACCCGCAAGGCTCTTGATGCTAAAAGCCAGGTCGCGCCCCTCGAATCCGCCGAAGGCGATCACGGGCTCATCGGTGTTCAGGATTATGGGGCTGGCAAGATCGGACCGTATAGCAGCGACCAAGTAGGTGGCATCGCCCTGGTTGGCCTCCAGGTAATCCACCATGGGAGCGACCTCCTCCCCATCGCTACGAAACCTGCTAGACGTCTCGCCGACCCCTGTCTGAGGACCAGCTGTAGGCGATCGCGTTTCGGCACCGTACCATATCGTAGAGGAGGCCCAGATCGACGGGGCGAGCAAGAGGGACAGTACCCCTACGCTTATGGCGGCCAGCGCATAGCCACTAACCCTCAACCCGGGTTTCAGGCGTGCGACTACGAGAATTGCGGCCGCAGCTAGGCACAGTATCACGATCGTGGGCGCCAACCAGTGGCTCCAGTCCGGGTAGAGGGATAGTAAATATAACTGCAAGCCGGCTACACCCACGAGCGTCAGGGGCAAAAGCCACCCGAGCCAACCCGGGTCCCGGTATTCGTCCCACAGTGCTACCACCCCCGCCCCCACCAGCGCGGCGACGGCTGGGGCGAGCATGGTCAGATAGTAGGGATCCCAGTCTCCGGCGACGCTAAAGAACACGACCCCCGATACGAGCCACGTCCCCCACAGCACGAGAGCCTGATCCCGCCGGCCAAGTGGAAGGCTAGGACGCCCCCGCCAGCTCTGCCAACTTGCAATCGCCAGGCCAACGATGGCCAGTGGCAAAAGCCACCCTATTTGCCCCGCAAGTTGTGGGTTGAGAAACCTCAAAGGCCCGGGAGCTCCAACACCCTTGTCATTACCCATCACGCGCTCCACACCGTTCCAGCCCACGATAAGGTCCGTCACGGTGTTGAAGGAGCTGGAACCGACGTAGGGACGCTGGTTGGCCGGCGTCAAATCCACCGCCACCACCCACGGTAGTGATGCTGCGACGATCACGACCGTTGCGAGCCCAAGATGGATCATCCGACGCCGCCAGCCTACCGGGGCAGCCACCAGGTACAACAGGTAGAGCGCGGGCAAGACCAAGAAAGCCTCCAGCATCTTGATGTTGAAGCCCACGCCGACCACCAGCGCGCCCACGAGCAGCCAGCGCAGCCGACCGGTTTCGACGGCGAGTATGAAGGCCCAGGTCGCCAGGAGTACGGTAAGGACCAGCAAGCTCTCGAGGTTGTTGTGGCGGCTCGTGGCGACGCTGATAGGGGTGAGAGCTAACACAAGCGCCGCCACCAAGCCTGCCACTGGCCCGAAGCTCGGGCGTACCAGGTGGTAGAGCAGGGTCACGGAGAGAACCCCCGCGAGCGCCTGGGGGAGCAATATACTCCACCCGTGGAAGCCGAACAGAGAGGCGCTGGCCGCCTGGATCCAAAACCCCACGGGGGGCTTGTCCACCGAGACGAAACCCGCGTCGTAGGAGACGTAGAAGAAGTTGTGCCAGCTATCGAGCATGTTCTTGACGGTGGCGGCGTAGTATACGTTGCCGTACCCCTCGCTCGTCAGCCGG
>JBKPOM010000229.1:0-22450 GCA_046733115.1 Actinomycetota bacterium
GGGCGTCGGCGACCGCCTCGGCGGTCAAGCCTTCGACGTGCCTGTGGTGATCAATGAACAAAGGCATAGCGCCAATCCTCCTTTTCGGGCCGCTTCCCCTAAAGGCGGGCCCATCGCTCTCAAAGGTGACCATGATGCCCCAAGGACGAGCGTCGCGCATCCTCACCGAGGAGAATCCCTCTTCTACGAGATGGGGTGAATAGGACAGGTTAGGAGGAAGGCATGACTCCCGGCTGCAGCAGCATGCCCAGGTCGTCCCTCACAGCCCAGTGCTCCGCCACCTTGCCTTCCTCCACGCGGAACCAGTGCGACTGCTAGGCGGCGAAGCGCTTCCCCGTTGACGCGATGCCCTAAAGCTCCCCCTCGTGCATGCCGCTGCACGTGCCCCTTAGCGCCACCGTCTCCCAGTCGGCGGCGTCCTCGACGTCGAAGTGGTGGTCGGGGAAGGCCGACAAGAGCCACTCCACGGCGCGCCTGGCAGCGCCGTGCTGGTACACGGCGCTGCCGGCGGCGTAGTTGAGGTAGTGGGGCGAGACGAGCTCGTCGATGGCGTAGAGGTCGTGTTGGTTCCAGACCTTCTGTAGCCACGTCTCCTCCGGGCGTTGGGAGAAGAGGATTTGCCGGGGCCGGCGACGAAGGAGCCTAACTGATGCTGTAGGGCCCTTCCGCGCACTCACATGAACAAGGGTACGAAACTAGAGTATTGCTCCCGAACAGACTTCTCAGAAGTCCGCACAGATGCTTGGTGACCCTCTCCCTCTACGGCGGGAGCCCGCTCAGCATCATCTTGCCCTTCGTTTAGCTCCCGAGTTCTCTACGCGTGAAAGATTCTCCGTCACATCTCCTTCGGAGATTCGGAGAGTCCGGTCGCTCGAGCGAGGTGGCACACGGGGTCTCCCGGAACGGCGCAAGGGCCTCGATGATCCATGCTTTGAGGGGTTGGAGGTGCCCGACCTCCGCCGCGAAAAGCTCTGTGGAGAAGACGTCCCCAAAGGGCGTGTCTAGAGCCCGCACGATCACCACGGTCGTCCTCAGTATGAGGATGCGATAGTCGTGCAACTCGACGTGACCTATCGTTTGGGAGCCTACTCCCACGGCGTCCGCGAGCTCCTTCCGGGACAGCCCGCGCTCCTTGCGGAGGCGTGCGACGTTGTTGTGGATGGTCACGTCCCCAGACCTGCTAAGGGACGGAAAAGAAGCCCACTTCTTGCGCGACGACCTCCGCTGTCACGCCGACCACTCCGATGGCCTGTGGAACGCGGACGGAAGCCAACGGCTCTACCCCTATTTGATGACCTCTTGCATTATCTTTGACGTACCGGCCAGGAGACCACCATCTACCGGAAGCACGGCCCCCGTTATCTAGGACGCCTCGTCCGACGCCAGAAAGAGGGCCGCGTTGACGACGTCCTCGGGCTCACCGACGCGGCCCAGCGGGTACCACGCCGCTACCCGCTCGAATATCTCGGGGTCCCGGGACCTGCGCTCTTCCCAGGCGGGCGTCTTCAACGTTCCGGGCGCGATGGCGTTCGCGCGTACGCCGGAAGGCCCGTAGCGCACCGCCAGGCTCCTCGTGAGGCTAAGGATGCCCGCCTTGGCCGCGCTATAGGCCTCGTTGCCGAAATAGCCGAGCGCGTTCACCGAGCTCACGTTGAGGATGACGCCGGATCCCCTCTGGATCATGTCCGGGAGGACTGCCTTGGAGCAAAGGAACGAGCCCTTTAGGGCGATGGAGACGTCCTCCTCCCACTGTTCCTCGTCCAGGTCGAGGAAGTCTCGGTCCGTCGCCTTCGCTGCGTTGTTGATGAGTACGTCGACCGGCCCGAGCTCCTGTCGCGCGGTCCGCACCATCGCTTCGACATCCTCTGCCTTTGCGACGTCCGTCTTGTACGCGAGAGCCATGCCGTGTGCCTCAGAGACCTCGCCAGCGACCTGGCCGGCGGCTTCCTCCACCACATCCGCGACCACGACGGCCGCACCCTCGGCCGCGAAGCGATGAGCCATGTGCCGCCCGAGCCCGGACCCTCCTCCGGTCACGACGACCACCCACCCTCGAAATCTCATTTTCCTGCCTCCTCTACATACGGTCAAAGCGGCATCGAACTCGGCACTGTGAATACGCCCATGATAGAGCACCACAAGGACCGGGTGCCGACCTTGCTAGTGGTCCCCGTCTCGGATAGTCTGGCCGCGTGAAGACGTCGATGTTCGCATTCGCCACCGACCTTGCCGACGAGGGGCTTGGCGTCGTGCTTGACAACGTTCAGCATCGCGCAGGAGTCGATGAACTCACCCTCGCGGTCGCATACCACGACGCCCGGGACATCTTTCCCCACAGCCCATCGAGAAAGGTTCGGTACCTCGAAGGCGGCACCGTTTTCTTCCGTCCCGACGAAGGCAGATACGACGGGCTCCGTCTGCGTCCGCGTGTGAGCGGGCTCGCGCGACGCGGTGACCCCCTCGGGGAGCTCCGCGAGGCGGCCGACGCACGAGGAATGGGCGTGAACGTGTGGGTCGTCTTTTTGCACAACGACAGGCTCGGCTTCGAGCAACCGGAGTGCACGACCCAAAACGCCTTCGGGGACCGCTATCTGACCGACCTCTGCCCTGCGAACCCGGACGTACGGGCTTTCGCAGGCGCGCTCGCCTCGGACGTCGCCGGCCACGGTGTCTCGAACATCTTCGCCGAATCGTTGCACTTCCACGGCCTCGGCCACGGCTACCACCACGAACGCTACTTCGAGGACCTGGGCGCGGTCGGAACCTTCTTGTTGGGCCTCTGCTTCTGCGAGCATTGCCTGGAGGCTGCCCGGGACGCCGGGGTCGATGCCGACATGGTCCACCACTCCGTGCGCGGCGAGCTCGAGCGCAGGTTCGAGGAAGAGACGGAAGGGGAGACCGGGGAGCTGGCCCAGGAGCAACTCGAACGCGTTGGCGGCACGAAGTTGCTGGGATACCTTGGCTCGCGGATGCGAACGGTTACCTTGCTTGCGGAGGAGGTATCGGCGGCTGGTGCTGGCACGAACGTCATGTTCATGGACCTCTCCGGTGCGACGAAGGGATTCTCCACGGGAGAACCAGAGGGTGAGCCGGCACCGACCATCGGGTGGCAGGTGGGCATCGACGTCTCCGACCTCGCCAGGGCCTGCGATGGGGTAGAGGCTCTGGGGTACGCGGCCGACCCGTACCGGGTGGGCTCCGATCTCGCGGCTTACCGGGCCCTGATCGGCGACCCGGCCAGGCTCGGTCTGCTGTTGCGCCCGATGCCCCCCGACAACCGGGACGCGGAGAACCTGGCGGCGAAACTTGCTCTGGCACGTGATCTCGGCCTGTCGCGGGCGGACTTCTACCACTACGGCTTCTGCCGTCTGAGCGCCCTCGACCGTGTACGTCAGACGCTCCACGCCTGACGCCCCTACCGGCGGCACGCCGTCACTACTCGCCGCAACGTTCTCGCGAAGGACGCTGTCCCGGCACCAGCGAGGAACCTCGAAGCGTTTCCAGGTCGACGCTCGGTGCGCGGGCATCGTATGTAGTGCGCAAAGGGAAAGTGGAAAACGCGGGTGTGTTGCATCGGCAGCTACGGCGTTCTACCATGCCGGAGATTAGGGAAGGCGATGGGGTCTTTGAAGGCTCTATCGATGGGAGAACCGTCCCGCGAGGTTTCTGGGGCTACGGGGGCGGTCTTGATGGGAATGGGGATTGCATGGCGGCCAACGGGGGTAACGCGCGAGATTCGCAAGGCGACAGCCACGAACGGAGGGAATCGCTCTCGGCTCAACATTCTCATCGCCGCAACGGCCGCAATCGTCGGCCTGATATACGGTTGCGACCTTGGCTCCATCGCCAGCACCCTCCTCTTCCTGGGTCCCGCTTTCGATCTGTCTACCTTCATGACCTCCGTGGTGACCCTGGGACAGCTGTTGGGGCGCTCTTCGCCGGACGCATCTCCAACACGATCGGTCGTAAACGCACGATGGTTATAGTAGCGTTGGAGTATGCGGTGTTGTTCCTGAGCGCATTAGGCGCACTTGGCGGTTCTCTGACCTTCGGCATCTTCCTCCTGTTGTCCTTGTTCGCCATCGCCTTCGTCTACGCTCTGGCCCCCGAGACCAAGGGACGCCACTCGAAGCTATCAGAGCCTACTGGTACAACGGCGGTTGCTGGCCAGACGAGGCGGAGGCGCCCGAAGCCCGGACCCACGGCTGAGCTCAGGCGCAGCCCCGGGGAGAGGATATTCGCTTGAGAACGAACGGGAGGTTTCGGCGTTGACCGAAACGCGAGTTGACCTCGATCTGGATACGCCTGCTATCGTTATCGATGCAGAGGGTATGCAGCAGAACATCCTCGGGATGGCCGGAATAGCTGCGAGCCGGGGAGTCGCCCTCAGACCGCACGTAAAGACCCACAAGATCCCGTCCGTAGCCCGGCGCCAGAGAGAGGCGGGCGCGGCCGGGATCACGGTGGCAAAAGTCTCCGAGGCGGAAGTCATGGCGGACGGCGGTCTCGACGACATCTTCGTCGCCTACCCGCTCGTGACGGAGACGAAGATCAGGCGCGCCCTCGGTATCGCAAAAAGGGACGTACGCGTGATCCTGGGCGTCGACAGCCTGCGCGGGGCCCGCAGGTTGTCCTCCCTGGCAAGAGATGAGAACATCACCGTGGAGGTGCGCTTGGAGGTGGACTCCGGTCTCGGGCGGACGGGGGTGCCCCGCGAGCAGGCCGCGAGGCTGGGGAAGGATATCTCGGCCCTCGAACACCTGGACCTCACCGGCGTCTACACCTACCGTGGGGCCGTACTCGAGGACGGCTCGCCAACCCGAGACCTCGAAGAGGCAGGGTACCGCGAAGGCGAGTTCATGATCTCGCTCGCCAACGAAATCAGGGAGACCGGGGTGCCGATCGCGGACGTAAGCCTGGGGTCCACCCCGACCGCCGAGCACGCCGCCAAGGTCGAGGGCGTCACGGAGATCAGACCCGGCACTTACGTCTTCTACGACAGGATGCAGGCCGAGATGGGCGCCTGCTCGCTCTCGGAGTGCGCCCTGCGGGTGGTGACTACCGTGGCGAGCAGGCCCAGGCCAGACCTCGCCATCATCGACGGCGGGAGCAAGACCTTCGCAACCGACGTGCAGCCGAAGGTCGCGCCCCTGAGCCTGACCGGGTTCGGTTACGTGGTGGGACACCCCGAGGCGATACTGGAGAGGGTCACCGAGGAACATGGGATGCTGTCCGTCGACGAAGACAGCGACCTTCGGGTAGGCGACGCGGTCGAGATCATCCCGAACCACGTCTGCAGCACGGTAAATCTGCACGACGAGGTCTACCTGCGGACTGCGGATGGTGGCACGGAAAAGGTGCCTGTGGCGGCCCGTGGGATGGTCAGGTAGGGCAGGGGCATTACATGCTAGATCTCATCTTGAAGAACGGGCGCGTCGTCGATGGAACGGGCAACCCTTGGTTTTTCGGAGATGTGGGGATAAAAGACGGCATTGTGGTCTCGGTCGGCAAGTCGCGCGGTAAGAGCCTGGAGACGATAGTCGTCGGCGGACGGACGATCTCACCGGGGTTCATTGACGGCCACTGCCACTCGGACCTGATGATCCTCGACCATCCCGAGAGCGAGATAAAGCTCGCCCAGGGCGTCACCACCGAAGTCGTCGGGAACTGCGGGATGAGCCCGGCACCGTTCTCCCCTCGGCATCTCGACCCTCTGCGGGCCTACGTGGAGCCGGTTCTGGGCACCACGGAGCGGAAGTGGTCGTGGGAGACGCTGGAGGAATACATGGAGTGTGTCCGTGTAGCACGGCCGTCCGAGAACGTGGCCACCTACGTGGGGCACGGAACGCTACGCATCGCCGCGATGGGTTTCGAGAACAGGCCAGCCTCCGCCGAGGAACTCGACCGTATGAAGGGGATGCTCGCCGAGGCTCTGCAGGCCGGGGCGATCGGCCTGTCCCTGGGGCTGATGTATACGCCGGGAAGTTATACGTCCAGGGAAGAACTGGTCGAATTGTGTTCGATGCTTCCGGAGCACGACGGCCTGCTCGCGACCCACATACGCGGCGAGGGAGGAAGCCTGATCCCCTCCCTCGAGGAGGTCGTCTGGATCGCGAAGAGGAGTGGTTGCCCCCTGCAGGTAAGCCACCTCAAGGCGGCGGGGAGGAGCAACTGGGGCACCGTGCTCCGCGCGATGGAGCTTCTGGAAAGCGCGAGGTCCGAGGGCCTAGATGTCGCATGCGACGTCTACCCTTACACGGCGGGTTCGACCTCCATGATTACGCTGTTGCCCCCCTGGGTGTTAGAGGGAGGCGTCTCCCGGGCGCTCGAGAGGTTGCGCGATTCCGACGTGCGCAAGAGAATACGGGAGGAGATCGGACGGGAGCAGGAGGACTGGGACAACATGCTCGCCTCCACGGGTTGGGAGAGCGTGTACGTATCCTCGTTGAGCAAGGGCCGAGATCCGGACCTCGAGGGTAGGAACCTGGCGCAGATCGGCGAGGAGCGAGGTGTGGATCCGCCCAAGTGCATGATGGATTTGCTCCTCGAGCAGGACGGTAAGGTCTCTATGATCTTCTTCCACATGGCACAGAAGGATGTAGAGGAGGTCCTCGGATGGGACCATTCCCTCGTCGCCTCCGACAGCCTCCACTTTCAGGCCGAGAAGCCGCATCCAAGGTCGTATGGTACCTTTCCGCGCATCATCGCGAAGTGCGTCCGGGAAGATGGGACGCTCACCCTCGAGCAGGCGGTAAGGAAGATGACCTCATTCCCGGCTCGGAGGTTCCGGCTGGGAAAGCGGGGGATCGTGGCCTCAGGACAGGCCGCAGACCTGGTGGTGTTCGATCCCGCCGCCGTCTATGACCGGGCAACCTACGACGAACCGAAGCGGTTCCCCGCGGGCATCGACCTCGTCCTCGTTGGAGGGGTTAAGACGGTCGAGGGTGGCGTCCATTCGCGAGAGAGGGCCGGGCAAGCGATCGGGAGGACGAACGGATGAGCGTCACGAGGAACATCGGCGGAGAAGATCTCGGCAAGAAACCTCGATGACGAAGGTCGGCGTGGCGGCCTTTATCGGGGCCCTGGTCGTATGGTACGACTACTTTCTTTACGGGCTGGCAGCGAGCGTGGTCTTCACCAAGCTGTTCTTCCCGAGCGAGAACCCGCTCATCGGTACCCTGGCGGCCTTCGCCACCTTCGGCGTGGGTTTCTTCTTCCGCCCGTTGGGCGGCGCCATCTTCGGGCACTATGGCGACAGGCTAGGCCGGAAGGCCATACTCGTCCTTACTCTTCTCATCATGGGCCTGGCCACCTTCTTGATAGGAGTCCTGCCAACTTTCCAGTCCGTCGGACTGCTGGCCCCCTTACTGCTCGTCGTGCTGCGCCCTGCAGGGCGTCGCGGTCGGCGGCGAGTGGGGCGGTGCTGCGCTGCTCGTGGTAGAGCATGCCCCCGGAGGAAGGCGCGGTTTCTACGGCAGCTGGCCCCAGATGGGGTCGTCGGCCGGGCTCTTGATCGCAACCGGCCTCTTCACCGCCGTGTCGTCGTTGCCTGAGGCGCGGTTCCTCGCCTGGGGGTGGCGGATTCCTTTCCGGCTAAGCATCGTCCTCGTGGCGGTGGGCCTGATCATACGCCTGAAGATAGCTGAGACCCCGGCCTTCGAACGGGTAAAGGAGACGGGCACCGAGGCCAGGATGCCCATCGTCGACGCGGTGCGGAACTACCCCAAGAGCCTGCTTTTAGCCATCGGCATCGCGTCGCGGAGAACGCCTGCGGTTACATCTTCACCGTTTTTGTGCTCTCTTACGTCACCCAAGAGTTGGGACTGCCCAACAGCGCAGCCTACGCCGGGGTCATGATCGCCGCTGGGGTGCAGTTCTTAATCACCCCGATCTACGGCGCGATCTCCGACCGAATCGGCAGGCGGTCGGTGTACATGTTTGGCGCGGGGTTCCTGGTCCTCTTCGCCTTCCCGTTTTTCTGGCTCGCCAACACGGAATCACCTGTCCTGATCCGGTTAGCCATCGTGCTGGCTTACGCGGTGGGAAACGGTGCGATGTTCGCAACCCAACCGGCTTTCTTCTCCGAGCTTTTCGGCACCAAAGTCCGTTACAGCGGGGTCTCTCTAGGCTACCAGCTCTCGGCGGTGTTCGCGGGCGGGCTCGCGCCCTTTATCGCCACAGCTCTGCTCGCCTGGGCGGGGAGTTACTGGCCCGTCGCCTTGTACGTGCTGGCGACCGGCCTCATAAGTTTCGTCTCTGTCTACCTGGCCACCGAGCCCTTCAGGGAGGATCTCAACGAGGAGCTCCGGCGCGAGACCGGAGGAGCGAGGGGCGCGGTCGGACCGGCCCGCTAGTAAGGGTTCCGCCCACCATTTACGAGGAGGGAAAGATGGACAGAGAAACCATTACCGCAGGTAACGCACCGGAGCCTGCCGGTCCTTACTCCCACGCCGTGGTCGCGGGCGGCTTCGTGTACGTCTCCGGCCAAGGGCCGGTGCAACCCGAGACGGGAGCGATGCCAAATTCCTTCGAGGAACAGGTCCGTCAGACGCTGAACAACCTGAAGAGCATCCTGGAGGCCGCCGGCTCCGGTCTGGACCACGTCGTCAAGATCAACGCCTACATCACGGATCTCACGCGCTTCTCCGAGTTCAACGAGGTATACAAAGAATTCTTCCAAAACGCGCCCCCGGCCCGTACCACCGTGGCCACCGCGCTGCTCGGCATGCTGGTGGAGGTCGACTGCGTGGCAATCGTCGAGCAGCCTTGAGAACGCCGTGCCCCGCCCGGGATGAGTACCGACCCAGGGCAGTGGGTCGAGGACAGAGAACCGAGGACCTTCGCCCGCGCCGTGGGGCGGACATCAGCTCGCCGTCCGCGGTAACCACGTCCGCCTGCCGCATGCTCGCCACGTTGAAGCTGTATTTGCGCCCGAGCCAGCCGAAACCGCCGCCCATCGTGTAGCCGACCACGCCGACGTGGGAGGTCGAGTACATCAGGCCGGCCAGGCCGTGGGGTTGGAACTCGTGGACAAGGTTCGTCCACAGCGCCGGCTCGACCCTCGCGGTCCGGGCCGCGGGATCCACCCTGACGCCCCTCATGCGAGAAGTATTGATCAAGACCCCGCCGTCGCAGGTCACACCGACTCCATGGCCGGTCGCCATGATCCCGACGCCCATCCCCGTGTCGCGGCGAAGCACACGGCGGCCATCACGTCCGCAGTACCGTCTGCCACGACCACGAGCGCGGGCTGCTGGTGGGCGGCCAGGTTCCAGGCCCGGCTCGCCTCGTCGTAGCCCTCTTCGCCCGGCGCGTGCGCGGTGCCGCGCAGGCCGGCCCGTAACGTCTCGAGCGTAGAACCCTGGATTACCGTCTCCACAATCGTCTCCCCTTTCTAAAGGTGAGCGGCCCACAGAGGCCGATTTCTCCTTGCCTGTCAAGACAACGGACGAAGCCTAACCTTCGAGGGAAGAGGGCGCACACCCCGAGTGGACTATCTTTCGGGCCGCGAAACTACAGCCAGCCGCGGCGCTTGAAGACCAGGTAGAGCGTGAGGGAAGTCAACACCATCAACACCAGAGCAAGGGGGTAACCGAAGAACCAGTTCAGCTCGGGCATGTAGCGGAAGTTCATGCCGTAGACCGTCCCAATGAGCGTGGGCGCGAACAGGATGGCGGCCCAGGCGGAGATCTTCTTTACCTCCTCGTTCTGGGCGAGGCTGGAGAGGGTCAAGTTCACGCTGAGGATGTTCTGCAGCAGCTCGCGGAATCCGGCGAGCCGCTCCGTGACCTGCAGGAGGTGGTCCTGGACGTCGCGCAGGTATCGCCTCACCTCGGGGTCGACGTCCGTTGGCTCGTCCTGGATCATGTTCCCAAGCACGCCGCTCAAGGGCTCGGTCGCCCGCTGGAATTCGATCACCTCGCGCGAGAGCTCGTAGATCCTGCGCGACACGTTGGGATTGCCCCCGAAGACCTCGGCTTCTATCTCCGCGATGTCGATGCCGAGCCCCTCGACCACGGGCATGTAGTCGTCCACGACGCGGTCCATGATGGCGTGCAAAATGGCCTCAGGTCCCCTGCGCAACAGTTCGGGGTCGGCCTCCAGGCTTCGGCGCACGGCGCCTATGTCAGGCGCCTCGCTGTGGCGAACGGTCACGACGAAGTCGTCGCCCACGAAGACGTGGATCTCCCCGAACTCGACCCTCTCCTCCTCGTCCAGGTAACGGGCCGGCTTGAGCACGACGAAAAGCGTCCCGCCATAGCGCTCCAGCTTGGGCCGCTGGTGGGCCTCCGTTGCGTCCTCGACCGCGAGATCGTGCAGCCCGAACTCCTCGGAGACGGAGGAGAACTCTTTTTGAGTCGGCCTGTATAAGCCTATCCAGGCCACCCCCCGCCGCTCCCTGACGGCTTCGTAGGTCTCCTTCAGAGTACCCGGCTCGGCCGCGCGGCGGCCGTCCACGTAGATGGCGTTGTCCACGATCACGGCCGCATTATACGCCCGTGCTGGTTGTTCGCTCGTGGTCTGCTAAAGCGGTCCGCCTCAGCGCGCGTCGACGCGCCTGTACAGTGAAACGGAGAGGGTAATGAAGACCACGAGTATGCCGACGCACCAGGCGAGGACCTGCCAACCGTGCGAGCCAACCGGCTGGTCGAGCAGGAAGCCGCGCACCGCGTCTATGAGCTGCGTTATCGGCTGGTGGTTGGCGAATGACTTGAGAAGCCCGGGCATGTTGTTCGTCATTACGAAGGCGCTGGAGGCGAAGGTCAGCGGGAAGAGTCAGATGAAGCCAGCCGACTGCACGGCTTCGGTGCTCCGCATGAGGAGCGCTATGGTCGCCCCGATCCACGAGAACGAGAAGCTGAACAACAACAAGAGCCCGATGGCCCCGCCCCAACCTGTAACGCTGACCTCGGGACGGAAACCGACGAGGATTCCGACGACTAGCATCACGAGCACGACGAAGTGGTTGCGGACCAGATCGGCGATGGTGCGGCCGGTAAGTACGGCGGAGCGGGCCATGGGCAGCGAGCGGAACCGCTCGACGAGGCCCTTCTGCAGGTCCTCGGAGAGGCCTATCCCGGTGCTCACGGCCCCGAAGGCCCCGGTCTGGACGAAGATACCGGCCATGAGGTAGTTGACGTAGCTCTCGCCGCCCACCTCGATGGCGCCGCCGAGCACGTAACGGAACAGGAGCGCGAACATAACGGGCTGTATGGTCGCGAAGACCAACAGCTCGGGTATGCGTGGGATCTGGACGAGGTTGCGCTTGGCGAGTACCCACCCGTCGGCGAGGGCCCAGTAGAGCTTGCCGTGCCTGCGCGGCTGCATGCCGTTATTCGTCACCGCGCTCATGCGATCTGCTTGTCGTCGACGGGCCGCTCGTCCTCTGCAGCGTCGGACTCCGCCGTGGGGTCCGTGAGGGTGAGGAACACGTCATCGTGAGGAACACGTCATCGAGGGTGGGACGGTGCAGACCGAGCTCGTCGACCTGGACCCCCGCGGCGTCGAAGTTCCTGACGACGGCCGCCAGAAGGCCGGGTCCGCCGGCCACCGTCGTCCCCACGTACCGGCGCTCGGCGTCGACTCGCACTCCGCCATCGCCGTGGGCGTAACGTTCGAGCACGCCCGCGGCCTCTTTCAGCCCGTCTTCCCGCGCGACCGTCGCTTCCAAACGCTCGCCGCCGACGCGCGACTTGAGCTCCTCGGAGGTGCCCTCGGCGATCACACGCCCCGTGTCGACCACGGCGATCCTGTCGGCAAGCCTGTCCGCCTCATCTAAGTACTGCGTCGTTAGCAAGAGCGTCGTCCCACCGGAGACCAGCTCCCCGATGATGTCCCACATGGCGATGCGGCTTCTGGGATTCACCCCGTGGTCGGCTCGTCGAGGAAGAGAACGGGCAGCGAGAGGACGAGGCTCGCCGCGAGGTCGAGCCGGCGGCGCATGCCGCCCGAGTACGTCTTTGCCAGCCGCGTGGCCGCGTCCACGAGGTCGAAGCGCTCCAGCAGCTCGTCGGCCCGCCTGCGGGTCTGCTTTTTGGGCAGGTGGTAGAGCCTGCCGACCATCTCCAGGTTCTCGCGGCCGGTGAGGAGCTCGTCAACGGCGGCGCGTACTGGCCCGTTAGCCCGATGCGCGAACGCAACTCGCCCGCCTGCCGCACCACGTCGAGGCCGGCGACGTCGGCCCTGCCCGCATCGAGCGTCAGGAGCATGGTCAGAATGCGGACCGCCGTGGTCTTGCCCGCGCCGTTGGGCCCGAGGAGCCCCAGAACCGTGCCCTCCTCCACGCTGAGGTCGAGCCCGTCGAGCGCCCCGGTCTTGCCGTAGCACTTCTGTAAACCTTCTGCCAATATGGCGGGTCTGTCTCTCTCCACGCGCCATCCTTCCGTGAGGTTCTCGCCCACCGATTAAACTAGAATAGTCGCCCGGCGCACCCGAAGGTCACACATTCGACGCAGGTTCAGCGCTCCTATTCGTCGGTCGGGCCCTCGAAGACGGCGAACGCCGCGCCCTGGGGATCTCCAAGCATGGCGATCCTGCCGGCCGGCAAATCCATGGGCCCCGCAAACAATGCCCCGCCAGACCCCCGCGCCTTCGCCACGGCCTCATCACACGAAGACACCGTGAAGTAAGGAAGCCAGAAGGAAGGAGCGTCCCCGCGCTCCTCCGACATCGGCATGAAGCCGCCGTTCTGGGAGTCTGCGTCCTTAATCGTGGTATATACCACCGTCCCCTTGTCCTGGATGGGTTCCGTCTCCCAGCCGAAGAGGGCGCGGTAGAAGTTGCCCGCGGTTTCAGAGTCGCGGGTTTGAAGCTCGTTCCAGCTCATGCAGCCGAGATCGTTGACCCTTCCCGCGCCGATGTGTGTGCGCGGCTCCCAGACGCAGAGCATTGCGCCGCCGGGATCGGCGAGCATGGCCATGCGGCCGAACTCCATAACGTCGAAGGGCTCTTCAATCAGTGTGGCGCCCAGGTCTATCGCCTTTGCGGCGGTCTCGTCCGCGCTCGTGACGGAGACGTCGTTGTTCCAGTGCGCGGGGTGTTCGTCTTGCCGGGCTATCGCGGCCACCTCGTCACCCTGGCTGAGACATGGTGTAGACGCCGCCGGGGATCTCGTCGTCCCTGAACTCCCAGCCGAACAGGCTGCCGTAGAAGCCCTTTGCGTCCTCAGAGTTAGGGGTCGCAAGATCGACCCAACAAAACGTCCCCGGCTCGTAAGACTCCCTCTTACCCATCGGTTTGTCTCCCTTTTTGTCACTCTGGACCGGCCAGAAAGCCGTACCAGACTTGTATGGGGAAGCTCCCCATTCCCAAACGGCAAACCGTCTCGCGAGACGGAAAACATACTGAAAACCGGCAGAACGGCGGCTTCCCGACCGGCACGTTGGTTGCGCAACCGCTATCCGCCGGCCAGGGAACCGAAGGCCGTCGGGAGCAAGAGGAGGCGGACCTGGGCGGCGTCTAGCCCCTGCCCGGCCTGGAGTTCCAGAGAGATCAGGAACAGCAAACCGAACTCGCCAAGCGCCACGACCAGCGTGACGGCGCTGCCGACGAGGAACGAAGGGATGCTCACGCGCCGCGGGCCCTGCAAGCAGACCTGCTGATGGACCGTGCGAACCATAGCTGTCGCAGCGCTGAGAAGGATCGGTTTGCTGATTGCCGCCGGGAACGACCTGTTGGACGCACCGGCCGGGCCTCTCATCGGCGGTCTTCGCTGGTCCCGCAGCGGCAACAGCGAAGCGGCAGGCGCGGGGAGGTTCGGGAAATTGGCGCCCCCGAACGTCGTTGAGCCCCACCAGCGCGCCCCTCACAGGCGACGCAAACCGCACGCGTCATCGCGACTTCCCGTTTCGAATGCCGTACGCGTTCCGTATCCTACCTCGGTGGCTTGCGAGCGCCGTGCGCGAACGTACCTACGGGGGTAGAGATGCTGCTTGAAGGCAAAAACGCCGTGATCTACGGGGGCGGAGGGGCCATAGGAGGCGAAGGCGCGGGCCTTCGCCCGCGAGGGGGATAGGGTCTTCCTCGCCGGCCGGACGCCGGCTAAGCTCGACGCGGTGGCGGCGGAGATACATGCCGTCGGGGGGTTGGTCGAGACGGCCGAGGTGAATGCCCTGGATGAGGCGGCCGTCGATGGGTACGCCGACGCCGTGGCCGCGAGCGCCGGAAGCGTGGATGTCTCCTTCAACCTGATCTCGCACGGGGACGTCCAGGGGACGCTCCTGGCCGAGATGGCGGTCGAGGATTCCATGCGGCCAGTCATGACCGCGGCCAGGACGGCGTTCTTGACCTCGGGGGCGGCGGCGCGGCACATGATCCCCCGGGGTTCAGGCGTGATCCTTTTTTTCGGCGGCTACGGGGACCCGATACCCGGCTACAATCTGGGGGTTTGCAGGTCGCGTTCCGGGCGATCGAGGCCTTCAGGAGGAACCTGGCCTCGGAGCTCGGACCGCACGGCGTACGCGTCGTGACCCTGCAGACGGGAGGTGCCCGAGGTGATCCCCGAGGACTTCGCGGGGAGGGAGGAGATTGCCGCGGGCATCGCCGGGCTGACGATGCTTGGCTGTGCGGCTACGCTCGAGGACGTCGGCAACGTGGCCGCCTTCGCCGTCTCCGACCAGGCCGGCATTATCACCGGGACAGCCATCAACATCACCGGCGGCGCGATCGTCGACTAGAGTGGTTCGCAATTAGGGGCGGTTCGCGAACCGCCCTCGCTGCGCATCTGTGCAAGCCGCGGCATCAGGCATCAGGCTAGAGGTTTCAGTATTCGTGGAGCGGCTCGTCGGAACGAGGGCCTGCCGGTTTCATGCCGCGAGGCTCATCCTTTTCGAGAAACGCCGTAGGTGCCGAAGCTGGCTGGCACTGGCTCCCTCTCAATGCTGCGACATCCAAGCTTCGCAGACGCGCTGTCAGGCCTCACCTCGAACCCCACGTGGGTAGATAAGCTACGGCAGGTCGGCTTGCTCGTCCCTCGGTGGCACCTCGGGGCGCAGCCACAAGGAGGCGTGCGCGGGTTGCAGCGTCTCGCTCACCACCCTCACCAGGTCGTCGCTCAGCGTTCCGAGGTCGGTCTCCTCGCGAAGCCTGACGGAAAAAGATGCGAGGGTCTTCGCGGCGTCGTACTTCCTGCGGTAGAAGCGACGATCGACGAACGACTGCCCCCGGCGGCGCAGCGAGACGAACAGGGCGACGATCGCAAGGGTCGAGGCGACGATTGCGATAGTAGACTCCTGGGCCGGTCAGCGCGCGGAAGACGCTCTGCAGGACGACCACGCCCCCGAAATAGACCAGCGCCAGGGCTGAGGCGAGCATGCACAGGGCAAACAGCAGATCAGCAGCAAGGGCTGCAACGATCACCCAGGGGACTCCCTCGAGCCCGAAGGGGTTGCGCACCCCCCGAGACCCGGGATTGATCCAGGCTTGAGAGCAATGGCCACACTCGCCAGCACGAGTACCGCTCCAGAGAGCCACGCCAGGGGGCCACCTCCTCGATGGGAGCCTACCCTCGGGCAACAGCAGGAGGAGGTAGGTTCCCAGCAGTCCCACGGAGGGCACCCACAGCCAGGTATTGATCCCCGCGACCAGCACCGAAAAGGGAACAACGTTGGGCTGGGCCACACCATAAACGCTGTAGTAGTCAAGCATTCCGCTGAGCGTCCACAAGAGACCGACCGTGAGGAAGAGCCAGCCTATAGTATTGTTCGGACGCCTGGAGGCGATCAGGGCACCCACAAGAGGGAAAACCAAGGAAAGGGCATGCCCGAACAGGCCGCCAAGGGAGAGATCGGCACCCCAGCCGCCGGGAACGTGCGCCGAACGGGCGAGCACGTACAGAGGAACACTGGCTACGAACAAAGCTACAGAAAACCCTGCGAGCGACCAGGCCAACCAGGGGGCGGCGCGAGGGCTCATCCCGCCGACCCGTCCCGGCAACTGCTTCTTGTTCTTTTCGTCACGACACCACTCTGCAGGACAATCGTCTCCCAGGCGTTACGGTTTCCGTTACGAAGCCAAGCGGTGAGAGGACCATTAGAGATCCGTTCACATCCCAAGTTAGTTGACGTCAGGCGCGATTCTGTGTTGTACTCGGGGAAGTCGTAGGCTCAAGGAGGAGAGGGAAATGCGCAGTGCGTCAATGTCTATGCGGGAGGTTATCGCCACCTATCTAGAGGACATGACGCTCTATGGGCACTTTGAACCTTGGAATTCTGGCGCATGTAGACGCCGGTAAGAACACACTGACCGAGCGGCTGCTCTACGCCGCCGGTGTCATCGACAAGCCCGGTCGCGTCGATGACGGTAACACCCAGACCGATTCATTAGCGTTAGAGAAGCAACGCGGCATAACCATAAGGTCCGCCGTCGTTGTCTTCGCTATCAACGATATAAAGATCAACCTGATCGATACGCCCGGGCACCCGGATTTCATCGCCGAGGTAGAATGGGTCTTGAACGTGCTCGACGGCGCCGTGCTTGTCGTTTCCGCCGTCGAGGGCGTGCAGGCGCAGACCCGCGTGTTGATGCGGACGCTGCAACGGCTGAGGATTCCGACCCTGATCTTCGTGAAAGATCGACCGCGGCGGCGCGCAACACGAAATCTTGCTGCGGAGAATCTCCGAGAAACTGGCACCGGCGATCATCCCGATGGGATCGGACAGCGGGCTGGGCACCCGCTGTCCCGGTTTCACACCGTACACCGCCGCCGACGAGAACTTTACTTCCGGGCTGGTCGATCTACTCGCTGACCACGACGACGCGTTACTTGCCGCTTACGTAGAGGACGAGACGACGGTCTCATACCGCCGACTCCGCGGCAAGCTTGCGGCGCAGACCGGGCAAGCGCTCGTGCATCCCGTGTACTTCGGTTTGGCCGCCAAGGGCGCGGGCGTGGAGGAGTTGATCTCCGGCATCAAAGAGCTGCTGCCAGTGGCCGAAGGCGAGGCGGATGGCGCGATCTCGGGCACGGTTTTCAAGGTCGAACGGGGGCATGCCCGAGAAAAGATCGCTTACGTCCGTATGTGCTCGGGGACGGTACGGGTGCGGGATCGGCTGTGGTTCGGCCGGAACGAGGAGGAGAAAGTCACCGCGATCAGCGTCTTCGATCGCGGCTCGGCCGTCCAGCAAGCCTCGATCGCCGCGGGGCAGATCGGGACGCTCTGGGGCCTCGGCGATGTCCGCATCGCCGAGGAGATTGGGGGCTCGCGCAAAGCTCAGCAGCATCACTTCGCCCCGCCTACGCTGGAGACGGTCGTCATTCCGCGCCGCCCCGCCGACAAAGGCGCGCTGCACCTCGCGCTCACCCAACTCGCCGAGCAGGACGCTCTGATCAACATGCAGCAGAATGACAGCAGGCAAGAAATATTCGTTTCGCTCTACGGCGAAGTACAAAAAGAGGTGATTCAGGCAACGCGCGCCGACGAGTTCGGACTCGACGTCACGTTCCGCGGGACGACGACGATCTGTATCGGGCGTCCCATTCGCACCGGCGCGGCCGTAGAGATCATCGACCAGGACCCGAACCCGTTTCTCGCGACCGTCGGGCTGCGTGTCGAGCCGGCGGAGGTCGATGCCGGCGCACAATTCCGGCTCCAGAAGTCCGTGCACGGTACGATGCCTGCCGAGTTCTTCGCGGCTGTCGAGGAGACCGTGCGGGAGACGTGGCGGGAGGGGTTCTACGGATGGCAGTTCACAGGCTGCGTGGTCATCATGACGCACCCGGGCTACTGGCCGCGCCAGAGCAGTGCCCATGGTACCTTCGACAAGAGCATGTCGAGCACCACCGGTGACTTCCGCAATCTGACGCGGCTGGTATTGATGGACACCTTGAAGGAAGCAGGCACCAGGGTGTGCAAGCCGATCCGCCGCTTCCACCTCGAAATCCCGCCCGCCGACACCTTCGGGCCTACGTAGTTCTTGCTGGCGCGGCTCGGAGCCGTCCTTCGAACGCAAGAGATGCGGGGTCATCGTATATGTTGGATGGAGAGATCCCCGCGAGCCGGGTACACGAGCTGGAGCAGCAACTGCCGGCGCTGACCAGGGGCGAAGGCGTGTTACTGGAGTCCATGTTCGATCGCTACAGAGAAGTCCGCGGCAAGATCCCAACCCGATCGCGGACGGACAATAACCCGCTAGACCGCAAAGAATACCTGCTGCACGTCGCGCGCCGGGTCTAGCGCGTAGGAAGATCCCGATGTCAGAAGAGAAGATGCATGTCGAGGAAGTCGGCATCGACGCAGCACTCGCGAAGCGTTTGCTCGCCACGCAGTTTCCGAAGTGGGCGGATCTGCCCATCACGTCAGCCGTGCCCCAAGGGTGGGACAACAGGACCTTCCGCTCTGGGGAGCACATGACGGTGCGGCTGCCGAGCGCGGACCGTTACGCGGCACAGGTGGAGAAGGAATACAGGTGGTTGCTGAGGCTCGCGCCGCACCTACCGCTTCCGATCCCCGTTCCGTTAGCGAGGGGCGCCCCGGCCGATGGGTATCGATGGCCGTGGTCCGTTTACCGGTGGATCGAAGGCGATACCGCGACCGTCGGGCGTATCGACGACCCGCGCCGGTTTGCGACCGCGCTGGCTCGATTTCTGACCGTCCTTCAGCGGATAGATCCCACGGACGGACCACCAGGACCCCACAACTTCTTCCGCGGCGGATCGCTGATGATCTACAACGCCGAGACGCGGCAAGCCATCACCGCGCTCGAAGGCGAGATCGACACCGGCGCCGCGACCGCGGTGTGGGAAGCAGCGCTCGCGGCCACATGGCACGGTCTGCCCGTCTGGGTGGACGGCGACGTCACCGCCGGGAACCTGCTGGTCGAGGACGATCGGCTGAGCGCCGTCATCGACTTCGGGACATCGGGCGTGGGCGATCCATCGTGCGATCTAGTGATCTCGTGGATGTTCGAAGGTGAAGCCCGCAACGCGTTTCGCACGTCTCTCGAGCTAGACGACGCGACCTGGACGCGAGGTCGCGGTTGGACACTGTGGAAAGCCCTGATCACGCTCGCCGACCACAAGAACACAAACTCCCCGGAAGCGAGAGAAGCCCAGCGCGTAATCGACGAAGTCCTCGCCGATCTCCAGCACACAGCACGAGCCCGAGTCCGGGTGGATGACGACGACACGGCCGGGCCCGCCGTGCAGGCAACCCCACCTCCCCACAGTGGATTCTCGCTCCCCGCATTCGCGGGGATAAATTTCGCGGGAATGACTGATATGAGGGCCTCAGCACGTAGCGCTGACCCAAAAACCTGCGAAGCAGGCATGCGGACAAGCGAAGGCTTAAAGCCTGAGCGTGCTGACAAGCGTCCTAAAGGCGCCGTGCTGAAAGCGGAGAGCGAAGGGCGTAGCGTACTGACTCAGCAGGTCGAGTGTATTAGCGCTCCTACTTTCTCGGTCTCCCGCAGCTTGTCGTAGAGATCCGCGGCCTCCCCGGTCTGTGCGATGTGCGCCGGGATACCCTTATCCTCCAGCATCCGATGCGTCTCGGGCGCGATGCCTAGGCGTCTGTGAAAGCCTTTCGAGAGGACGATGACGGTGGCGCCGCGCTCCAGCAATCGCTCCACGTCGGCCGGCTGTATGCCGGGATCGTGGCTCGTGCCCGTCTCGTTCCAGTCCCACTCCTCCACGCCTCCGGGGTAGAGCCTGGCGTCCTTGAAGGCGCCGCCCTCGGTCTCCAGGTGGCCCCATGAGAGGTGAGTTATCCGTGGCGAGTACGTTGTCCGGCCCATACCACTCTCCCCTACTGTTCTTCCAGGAAGTCGAAAAGGAGCCGCTGGAACTCTTGGGGCTTCTCTACGTGCGGGGTGTGGCCGCAGTCGGGGATGACTTCCTCACGGTAGCGTCCGCCGCGGGCCTTGTACGCGTCGAGCACGGCGCACGTTTGGGAGACCATGGGCTAGGGAGGGTAGACATCCGCGCCGGGCCACCCGGGTACCGCGTCAAGCTGGCCAAGGTAGCCGAAATCAAGGAGCGAGGTGTCGGAGACGATCGCGTCGTCCTCGCCGCGGACCCATAGCACGGGCGGCCCCGGCTGCACTTGCGCAAAGTCCTCCAGATTACAGTACTTTGGCGAGATAGCGTTGTTCATGCGCCTCTCGCCCGGGGCGAAGCCGGGCCAGTTCTCCGAGACGGTCATGTCGCCGGGATAGTTGCCCTCGTCCGTCTTTGTCGAGAGCACCGACGAAAGGTGAACTTCCTCCTTCGCGGCCCTGAAGGGCGGCTTGAAGTAGAAATTGTTCATGCGGTCTCTGGGGGAGTTGGGGTCCGCGTCCGTCCGGTCGTTCGCTTCGAGACGGCTCACGAACTCGGGGTTGGCCGTCCCGCCGCCGGAGCCGGTGAAGTCTGGCCAGCAAGGGGTGCCGCCGTTGTCTTTCGTCCCGCCGAAGCCGTAGGGCGACACGGGGTCCATCAAAACGAGCGAAGCTACCACGGAGGAAGGGTCCATCGTGTATTGCATGGCCACGCTCCCGCCCGCGGACGATCCCACCAGGTGGAAATTGTCGAGACCGAAGGCCAGGACGAGTTCGTGCAGGTCGTCGGAGAAGTCCCGGAGTCCCCGCGTCGCGTCGAGGGGCTTCGTCTCAGGGTCGCCGTAGCCGCGCAGGTCGGGGGCCAGCCCGCGGTAGCGCGAAGCCAGAGCCGCGAGCGTCTCATCGAAGAAGCGCGAAGAGGAGGCATTGCCGTGGACGAAGAGAACCGGGATGCCGTCCTCAGGACCGCTCGTCAGGACGTGGGTTTCGAGGTGCGTCATGGCGACGACCTCCGAGCCGACTCCTTCCGGTAGATCCAAACTTTCCATCTCTTGCCTCCTCTTTGAGAGCTGGTCAGCATGTCAGCACTTCAGCATTTCAGCAAGCGGGCTCACTAGCGCAAAAACGACCCGAGAACGCGGTAGTGGTCGACCAGCTCCTCGAAGCGCATGCGGTTGAGGCCCGACGGCGAAGGGACCACGACGTCGGGGTGGCGCTTCAGATGTACTCTCATGCACAGATTGGGGGAACCCCCTGCCCCCAGAACCTCCACCAGGGACGCTGTGTGCCTGCATGAGGGCCTTCGGTCCCGGATCGGGGCCGAGCGCCCTTTATTCACCAGAGTGCGTGGAAAATAGGTCTTCACGGAAGTTCGTATGCAGAATCCTGCATAGCCCCGGTCCTATAGGCCCAGAAACGCCCGATAGCCCCGGTCCGATACATAGAAGTCAACCCTACATCTTGTGGTGCCGGATAAAGATGCAGGGAGACGAATAGGCCCGCCTCCGATTGGCACGCCTACGTTGTCTTATGTACAAGGCTCCCCGCTGCTCGCTCAGGAGGGATGTGCCTAAGATAGACAGCGAAGCGTACTAGCTCTAGTCCTTGCGATGCCCCATACTTCTCTCGAACGGAGTAGGATCGTCAGGTGGAGCCGGAGAAGACACCCCGCAAGCGAGCAAAGGATCTCATAAAGCTGTTGGTGCCCGACTAGCGTCCGACCGCAAGGCAAGGCCTGTGGGCCATTAGGATCGTACTCGCGGCCGTCGTCGTGCTAGGCATCCTCACCCTCGTCGGCCAGACCTTCGGGATCAGACTCTGGGACTGGATCAAGCTCCTCGTAATCCCCGTGGTGATCGCCGGGGGCGGGCTCTAGTTTAACGCGCAACAGAGAGGGCGAGCAACGGATAGCGAACGAGCGTGCGCAAGATGAGGTGCTCCAAGCTTACCTGGACCAGATGTCCGACCTGTTAATCTCCAATAAGGATCGGCCCTCGTTATACGATGAGCACCCACCCGACAGCTTGAAGTCTGTGGCACGGGCACGGACGCTGACGGTGCTGCCCAGACTTGATGGCGAGCGGAAAGCGCGGGTCGTGCAGTTCTTGTATGAGTCTGGTCTGATCGTCAAGGGGCGTCTGGTTGTTGACCTCAGGGGGGCCGACTTGACAGAGGTCAACCTGAGCGAGGCCAACCTGTACGAGGTGAACCTAGGCGGGGCCGACCTCAGTCCAGCCAGCCTGGCTCGAGCCGACCTGAGCAGCGCCAACCTGATCGGGGCTAACCTGAGAGGAGTTAGAGGATGGACTGCGGAGCAGTTGAGGGCAGCTTCCTCACTTGAAGGTGCCACCATGCCCTACGGCCGGAAGTACGAGGACCGACTCAAAGACAAAGAGGGCCGCAAGGGGGGCGGAGAGAACAGATAAGGGCCTAGAGCTTCGCTAGCGCTAGAATCGCCACCAGTGCCTCTGTGCGCCCTCCTTGGCCTCCTCCGTAGCGGACCGAAGCTAAGCCCCTTTGCCGACTTGCGTAGTGAAACCGTCTGAAAAGTAGTGAAACCGTCTGGAAAGTCTCATGAGCGAGCCAAACGCCTCACCATCAGGCGGCTCATCGCCACGTAGATGAAGGCTTCTCCGCTCTCCGGTAGCCGCCCGTAGTCTTTGCTCAGCCTCCTGTTCTGCCCTAACCACGAGAAGGG
>JBKPOM010000230.1:0-25256 GCA_046733115.1 Actinomycetota bacterium
CGGCGGAGCCGCACTCGATGCACGTGCAGCCCTGGCTCTTCGCCAACCGCTCGACCGCCCGTTGCTGGGTCTGAGTGAGGGCTTGCTTGCGTCTCATGCTTGTTCTATTCCCGGCCCCCCATGTTCTATTCCCGGCCCCGAACATCCTACGCTACCACGCGCGGTGCTGTGCGGCCGGCAGAGAGCCTGCGGCATAGGACCGCAGGGCAAAGGGAACTTCGCCTTGACGGAGTTCTAAGAAGTTCGGCATAGCCCCGGTCCTATCGGGGCGGTGACGAGCCAAAAAACCACATCTTAGGGAGCGAGGCTCAGACATCTTGTAACGTCCGCGTATAGATGTTCTGCTGCTTGCATAGAAGAAGACAGCGAGCGGCACGAAGTAGTTGGTGGCAGAGAAGCCTGGCGGCCGGGAGGACAATAAGACCGCTAGGTGGCTTATCCGGAGAACGTCTAGAGAGAAGCGCAGTACGTACCGCGGCGTATTAAAGTATAGGCTTGGGCTCGAAGTCCACGAGTAAGCCCGCCAGAGGCGCGAGAATCGCCCACAAGCACCACGGAATACCGGGGACGGAAAAATTATTGCGTCTCGGGACGCTGAGCGACCATCTGGTGGGGGCGGTGAGCGAGACGATGCAACCTACTCACGCCTCCTTGTGGCTACGCACCGAGATAGCCCCAAGGGGCGAGCAAGCCGACCGGCCGTAACCCTATTCACCCAACGTCGGGGAAGGCTTATTCTCCGAAGTCGGACTTCCGCTTTACGGCTTTCTCGGAAGTTCGCGGGTTCAGCATTCTAAGAAGTCAGGTGCGCTGCTCTACTTTGAAGAGGTCGAAATACTCTCCGGGAACATTCACGGCAGACAATCCGGGTAGGTGCCTAAGCTCCTTGTCGGTCGGTCCGCGCGCGTAGGCCATCACGTAGTCTACGTTGTAGTGCCTGAGGATTTGCCACCTCTCCTGAGGAGTAGCCCCCCAGAAGAACCTCCGCTGGTCGAGTGCGCGCCGAGGCACCTCGATCTTCCTTCCCGCCCGGCGCTCCAGGGCTTGGAGGTGGTCGAGAACTTGCGAGCCCCTCACGCTCACCACGTTCGCTTTCGCCGAGTACGCAGGTATGCAAGTATTCTGCCTGTCCGGCGCGAGCACTACACTGGGCTTCGTTATGTTGTCCCTTATCCAGGAGAAGACGGGTGCGAAGCAGGTCGGTTCGTCGTACGGGGGTCCACCCGCCTCGTGTACGTCCTCCGCCGCCGCGATAGACGCTGGAGTGGCCACCGCTATCATCGCGCCCAGCAACACGAGGGGCACGAATGCGGTGATCTGTGGGGGAATTCGTAATCTGTTCAGTCCCTTTCGTGCACGCAGCGTCGCCTCCCAACCCATCCAGCCGACGGTCAGCACGGCGGCGAGTGGCAAGGGCCACGCCAGACGCCACAGCTGGCCCGGGACGACTATCTCGTTCCCGAAGAACGTGGCGATCGGGGGCACGTAGCACACCACGGTCACGAGGAGCAGCATTCCGGCGAGTAGCTGGGCGGCAAGGGCTTTCTTGAGGCGCAGCAGCAGAAACGCTAGCCCGAGCAAGAGGGCACCCAAGATGATCGGGTCGTGTAGCAGATAGGGATCCATCATGTAGGAACCATCCCCCAGATCGAGTATGCGGTTCCTCTTTGCTACCACGAACACCATGTTCGCAAGCACCGCGGGGTCGCCGGAGTTTATGTCGGCGTCTTTGAGCAGAGCGACGAAGGATTTCCCCGTCACCAACATGAAAAGTGCGGGAACGACCCCGAAGCTAACGAGCGCAGCCCCCAATTTCATCATCACCGTCCAGGATTCTTTCCTCAGCGGGCTTACAGCCAGGTGCGCAATCCCGAAGCCGGCCATGGAGAGGCCGATAATCGCCAACCCTACCGGATGCACGGCCACCGCAGACCAGCAGGTGAACGCGAAGACCCCAAGGTACCTGAGCCTCCTGCTTTCAATGAAGGCCACGGCGAAGCAGAGGGCCACGGGCAGAAAGAAGAACTTGGCAACGAACTTGTCCTCCGCTATGCGACCGATGAACTCTCCCCCGAAGGTGAACTGCGAGGTATGGAGATTGAGCAGGAAGAACAGGGCGTAAAGGCAGCCGGTGAAGAGGGCAGCCGCCTTCTTCCTCAGGAGGGTCAGAGCCAGAGCATAGAAAGCTAACATGGCCACGAGGACGAGGGTCGGGGCCAAGTAGCGTATCACCAACTGTACGGGATCAATGCTGGAGACCTTAGAGAAGTCTGCCTGCTCAAGCAGCCACCCGTTTATCTTCACGCGCGAGAGCGCGGCCACTTTGTTGCCGAGGTACGGATCGACGAGAGCGAGATGATCCGCATCTAGGTACTCTCGCACCCACGCCAGGTATACCCACATATCATCGTAGAATCTCGGTGCCCCAGCCACGGACGCATAGGCTAGGCCCGCGCTCAAGGCCGCGAATGGGATCCAGAGCACACCCACGGATAGACGAGTCAGGAGACTACACTTGTTCTCTTTGCCCTCACTCGCCTCGGGCGGTCTCTCGAGAAACGTCCTCAACGTGGCCGACCCTAGGAATGCGAACACGACCACCGCGGTGATCCAAAGGTATGCTCCGAGCCCAGCGTGAAGCACAAGCACTGGAACTGCCAATACACCGAAGAGACTCACGCTGATTACGAAGGCAACGGGTACGAGAGCGGCCCCCGGAAAGTACTCGCTCATAAACCAGTGTGATAGGAGTGTCCCTGGCACCATGAACAGAGCGAACGTACTCACGAAGGCGACCTGGCCATGGGTTTCAGAGAATCCCCGCAACGGCCAGATCATGCATAGAGCCACCGTGCCCAAAAGAGCAGTCACAGCCTCAAGCGATTGGAGGCGACGTGCCAGCCCAAGGCGATGTGTGGCCATACAGAACCTCCGACAAGTGCTGAGCATAACGCTGCTGTGCCGGATGCATTATGCCACCATTTCCGTCCTCAATACCGACGATCTGGGAAGTGGGTCTACGATGACTACCTATATATGGCGCCGTTCTGAAGTGGCTTGTTCACTCGAGTGCGTGGAAGAGGTGTTCTGCGAACTTCGCCTTGACGGCGTTCTCGAAAGTACTTCGCCCCTCACGCTGAAAGGAGCCTCGGCAGTATTCCAGCGCCGAGGCTCCCTTCCCTTTTCCCGGCCACGATTAGGGCAGAGGGGCACCCGAGGTTCTGTACCGTCTGGCACTTAGTTCCGCAGCGCACTGACCTAGCATACCCATCGGCGTACTTGAAATCTCTTGGACCGGAGGAAGTTGTAAGTTGTCGGGCACACGTTGGTGAAACCGATGCCGAGATCCAGCAAGCTCGCGTCCTCCGGGGCGTAGAGGCGGTCCGTTATGCCGGAGGCGTGCAGGACACACCAGAAGCGGTTGCCGGGGTGGGCGTAGTGGTGTCCGGTTTGGCCCGAGGTGAGCGACGGGTTGTACCCGCAAAACAGGAGGTTCAGGCCCGGCCGTAAGAGATCTACGACCACCGCGCTCCCGCACCTAGCTGTCCTGGGAGCGCTCGCGCCGGCGCCTGGCGCGCTCCTCCACGCGGCGCCTCCTCCGCGCCTCCGCACTCTCGCGCTCGGAAGTCTCGGGTTCCGGGCGCGTCTCCGACTCCTCGGAGGTCTCCGACTCGTCGGGTGTCTCCGACTCAGCCTGCGTCACCGCCTCCGAAGCCTCGCCCGTCGGTCGCTCCTCCGTACCCAGTTCCGTGGTCTCGCCATCCTCCGGTGGGCGATCTTCGACGCTGACCTCTTCCTCGGGTACGCTCGAGTCCCCGGGCTGGTCGGTGGCCTCGACCTGCGTGGTCTCGCGCTCGCCGGGTCCGCTTGTCTCGTCCTCCGGCGTTACTTGCGTCTCGGGTGCGGATTCCGTCGCTTCTTCGGGGCTCTTCTCGGGCTCGCTTGGGGATCTCGCTGGTCCGAGGCGACGTCTCGCTTCCTTCTCTGGGAAGGTTATATCGGTGATGGTTGCGTTCAGCTCTTTGATCCGGAGCCCCGTCATCTTCTCTACGCGTTCGGTGATCCTACGCCGCACCTCATCGACGGTCTGGAGGATGTTCTTGTTGTACTCGATGCCCATCTTGAGGTCTATGGCCGTCTCCGTCCTGCCGACCTCGACGGAGATGCCGCTGGTCTTGCTCTCCGATCCGGTTATGCTCCCGAGCACCCCGCCCGCGGTCCTCGAGGTGCCCCCGCCCATGTGGACGCCCTCGACCTCCTGCGCCGCCATGCCCGCTATCGAGGAGACCACCGTGTCGCTGATGATCGTGGCACCGCGCTCGCTCAGGAGCGGGCTGTCGTTGCGCTGCCCTCCCGACTCGCTCATCTCTAACCCTCCTCCGTCAACCGAGTTTTACCCTTCGTTCCCCGAACGGTCCTATCGCAACCAGAATACCAGTATCCGTGATGCAAGAGCATCGAGACCATCACTCAGGCCATGCCCGTGGACCGTCTCGCCTCACCAATGCCCGAAAACGTGATGTCCACCTCACAATCTCCCTTTATCATAGGCAGAATCACTTGCCCGCCGTAGAGTTTCAGGTCGAATTGTCTGGTCTCGTCTCCCTGGCTCACTTGCAAGAGGATTTTCTTACCCGGCGACGCTCATCCAACTCGGAGTTACTGGCAACCCGCGCCGCGCAAGGTAGGTACCTCAAGCGTCCTCGAACCGGACGGAGCCGAACGTCTGCCTCTTTCATTCTACTGATCTGGTTGCATCTTACGCAACCGCGCGCGGCGACCGATTGCAACGTTTCCCTGGCGATCCTATACTTGCTTCGGTATACGGTGGCCCGAGATACTTTTGTGGCCGGTCATCACCTTTCATTCAGAGAGTAGATCGGAGAGACACGTGAGAAAGCGGCTTATCCTGATCGGGCTCCTCTTCGTCGTTCTGCTCGCCGGATGCGGCGGGCCCGCGCAGGAGTCGGGGTCCACGGATAGGTGCGACATGGAAGATCCGCCGCTCTACACGGAGGGCGTGTTGACGGTCGCCACAGACAGGCCCGCCTACCCACCGTGGTTCAAGGGGAGCCCCAAGGACTACTCAGGGTACGAGGGCGACGTAGCAAATGAGGTCGCCAAACGTATGGATCTTCCGATAAAGTGGGTCGTCGAGCCTTTCAACAAGTCTTACGCGCCGGGTGCCAAGGACTTCGACTTCGACATCAACGAGATCACTATCACACCTGAGCGCGAGAAGGCCGTCGAATTCTCGCAAGGCTACTTCGACAACGCCCAGGGCGTGCTCGTGATGAAAGATGGTCCTGCCGCCGACGCGAAGAGCCTCTCCGATCTCAAGGACCTGACCATCGGGGCCCAGGTCGGCACGACTGCCCTCGACTTCGTCAACGAGACGGTAAAGCCGGCAGAAGAACCCAAGGTCTACGACACCACCAACGACGCCAAGTCAGCGCTGGAGAGCGGCCAGATCGACGTCTTCGTCACCGACCTGGTGACAACGGTCTACCTGCGCGACTTCGAGATAAAAAACTCGACCGTGATCGGGAAGTACCCGCGCAATGAACAGTTCGGGATTCTCCTCGAGAAGGGCAACCAGCTCGTCGGCTGCGTAAACGAGGCGCTCACCTCGATGAAGGAAGACGGGACACTCGAGAAGCTGAAGAAAGAGCACCTGCAACAGTACCTGGACGTCCCCACCCTCGAGAAGTAGCGTGAAAGAGGGAGGTCCCGGCGCCCCAGGACCTTCCGTGGACCCGGGCCGGGGTTCGCGGGCGCTCGGGAACCGCGGGGTGCTCGTGTCGAGCGCGAGCACGGTCTTGTTCTTCGCCGTTGTCGCGGTGGTCGTGGTGCTCTCTCCGGGGAGCGGGGTCGTGGCCGAGCGGTTCTTCAGCCCGCAGCACCTCTGGCAGTCGCTCGTGGGCTCGGGGAGTAATCCCTCGGTGCTCGGGGCGTTCTTGCTGAACGTAAAGATCTTCACCGTCTCCGAGGTCCTTATTCTTGTCCTCGCCCTCGTCATAGCCGTGGTGCGCGGGATACCCGGGCCCGTGTTCTTCCCCTTTCGGCTCGTGGCCGTCGCATACACGGACCTCTTTCGGGGTGTCCCCTTGATCCTGGTTCTGTACATGATCGGGTTCGGGGTGCCGGGGTTAGGGTTGCCCTTCGTCTCTTACCTTCCCGACGTGACCTACGGAGTGATCTCGCTGGTCCTCGTCTACTCGGCCTACGTCGCCGAAGTGTACCGTTCGGGCATCGAGTCCGTCCACGAGAGCCAGAACGCGGCCGCCCGCTCCCTGGGGCTGACGCGCTGGCAATCCTTGCGGTTCGTAGTGTTGCCGCAGGCAATAAGGCGCGTCATACCGCCGCTCCTCAACGACTTTATAGGGCTCCAGAAGGACACGGCGCTCGTCTCCGTGCTTGGCTCGGTAGAGGCGGCGCGGGCGGCCCAGATCTACAGCGCCTCCGAGTTCAACTACGCCAGCTACGTCGTCGCCGCCCTACTCTTCGTCCTGATCACCATCCCCCTCGCCCGCTTTACGGACCGCCTGATCGCCCGCGATAAACGCCGCCGCGAAGCGGGAGCCCTGGCATGAACGAGCGTCCGGCACTCCTGCTAGAAGGCGTACACAAATCCTTCGGGGAGAACGAAGTTCTCAAGGGCATAGACCTCACAGTCAAGCCGCACGAGGTGGCGTGCCTGATCGGGGCCTCCGGCTCGGGCAAGTCCACGCTCCTGAGATGCGTGAACCTCGTCGAGCCGATAGATTACGGTCGCATCGTGGTGGAGGGGGAAGAGATCACCGTCCCAGGCGTCGACGCGAACCGTATCCGGCGCCGCATTGGCATCGTCTACCAGTCCTTCAATCTCTTCCCCCACATGACGGTCCTGCGCAACATCACCCTCGCCCCGCGCGAGACCCTGAAGCAGAACCGCGTCGAGGCCGAGAAGAACGCCCGCGCGCTCCTCGAGCGCTTCGGGCTCCTGGACAAACAGGACGAGTACCCCGACAGGCTGTCGGGTGGGCAACAACAAAGGGTCGCCATCGTGCGGGCGCTCGCGATGCGTCCGCAGCTCATGCTCTTAGACGAAGTCACGAGCGCCCTCGACCCCGAACTGGTCGCCGAGGTCCTCGCCGTCATCAAACAACTCGCCCGCGAAGGGATGACTATGCTCATCGCCACGCACGAGATGGGCTTCGCCCGCGACATCGCCGACCGCGTCTGCTTCCTCGAAGCGGGCCGAATCCTCGAACAGGGAACGCCGGACAGGATCTTCAC
This sequence comes from Actinomycetota bacterium, assembly GCA_046733115.1. GTDB lineage: Bacteria > Actinomycetota > Rubrobacteria > Rubrobacterales > Rubrobacteraceae > Rubrobacter_D. The sequence goes on from JBKPOM010000230.1 coordinate 7,279, forward strand.
CTCCCCCCAACACCCGCGCACCCGCCAGTTCCTCGGACGCATCATCGAAGCCGGACGGCTTTGAGCACGCTGTGCCCTGGCGGGCTCCGCTTGTCAGCACGGCGCCTTTCAGACGCCTTGTCGGCACGCTCGGGCTTTTAGCCCTCGCTTGTCAGCACGCTTCGGCCTTTCGGCCTCGCTTTCAGGAAGTCGTCCCGACACGTCGCCACGGGTTTAGAACCCGGCCGCCGTAGCCAGCGATTCTTCGTGCGCGGCCGGGGCAGCCGAAACGGCGAAAAGCTGACAAGCCTGCGAAGAAGGCGTGCCGACAAGCGAAAGCCGAAGGCTTGAGCGTGCTGACAAGCTGGAGTAGCCGGCGTGCTGACGAGCGAAATGATCCGAAATATGTAGCGGGGAACCTAGCGCGAGAATCGCGAGGGGTGATACCATGACCCTGGTTGTTGCACCTCGATTAGGAGGAAAGGGTCCAGTGGACTAGCTTGTCAACAGCCTTCTGCGGACCATTACAAGTCTGCGGACCGGGTCGGTGGTCGTTCGCCAAAAGGGCGGCTTCCCGGCCCGGATATTTTTTGGCTGTCAGCTATCAGCATTCAGCAGTAAGATTTCAGCCTATCGTTGTCACGCGGGTCAAAATTTCCTGGGTAACCTTAGTTTTCCGGCCGAAACCTCGGACGTTATTCCCTATAAGCGGTACGACGATCAAAAATTTTGACCGCTGAATGCTGATAACTATTTAAACCGGTATTGACGGTACATGCTGGCGCTCTCGTCCACGTCGGCTTCGGTGACGTGGGTGCGGCCTCGGGAGGCTACGCGGTCTTCGATGCGTTTGCGGATGAAGCGGCGCATCAGGAAGGGGCTTCGCTTTATTCTGCGGTCGGCTTCGGGATCCCAGGTGATCTCTTTGGTCTCCGCCATGCGCGCTCCTCGTGTAGCTTGCAAGGAGATTATACCTTCGTCGCCCTGTAGACGGCCGCTATGTCTTCTTCTCCGTGTCCGGCCTGGATGGCCTCGTCGAAGCGGGCCGCGACGGCTTGGGCTATGGGCATCTTGAGGTCGTGGGCTTCTGCGGTGGCGAGGACGAGGCTGGCGTCCTTGCGGGCGAGTCTGGCGGAGAAGCTGGTCGGGAAGTCCTCTTCGATCATCATGTTTCCCTTGAGTTGGGCGTACGGCAATCCCAGTGGTCCACCCTCGATGGTTTCGAGGAACTTGGCCGGGTCGACGCCGATCGAGTTCGCGAAGGCGACGGTCTCGGCGAGAACGCCGAGGAGGCCGACGATCCAGTTGTTGATCACGAGCTTGAGACGGCTGCCTCCTCCGGCCTCGCCGAGCCACACGATCTTGCTCCCTACGGCATCGAAGACCCGTTCGCTTTGCTCCCTGACCTCTTCGGGGCCCGAGGCGAGCACCACGAGCTGGCCCTGCTCCGCGGGCTGCTTGGTTCCAAGGACCGGCGCGTCGACGTAGGGAACGCCGTGCTCGTTGGCTATCTCCGCAAGTCGTCCCCTACCATCTTCTCCCACCGTGCTCATCTGCAACCACACGCCGCCTTCGGCCAGCGCGGGGAGCACGTCGCCCGCTATGGTCTCCTCCACTACGTCGGCGTCGGCGAGCATGGTCAGGAGGAAGTCCGCACCGCGCGCGGCGTCAGCCGGGCTGTCGGCAACCTCGGCGCCATCGTCTCTCAGCGGCTCGGCCTTCTCGCGCGAGCGGTTCCAGGCACGTACCTCCATGCCGTCCGAGAGGAGATTGCGCGCCATCGCGGCCCCCATGATCCCGGTCCCCAAGACCGCCACCTTCGTACCGTCAGCCATCCGTCCTCCTGTCTTTGAATATCTGTACTTACCGTACCCCGCCGCGGCGCAAACACGCGGTAATGCCCGCCACAACCGACTCGCATGGGTAACGCTACAATTCTCGTGTCATGGGAAACACCGCCACGCCAGCCCTCGAAGCGAAGAACATAGTCCGCCTGTATAAGAGCAGCGGACGCGGGGTCTCGGACGTGAGCTTCTCCGTAGCCCCGGGCGAAGTCTTCGGCCTGATGGGACCTAATGGCTCGGGCAAGAGCACGCTGCTGCGCGTGCTCTCTACCGCTGTAGCTCCTGGCTCGGGCGCTTTTAGCGTGGGCGGGATCGACGGCCTGAAGGAGAAGCGGAAGGTCCGGGCGCGCCTGGGCCTGATGGTGGACCGTCCGACGCACTACGACGATCTCACGGGAATGGCCAACGCTTACTTTTTCGCTCGCGCCCACGGGATGGATGAGGGCAAAGCCGAGAGCGTGCTCGCCGAGCTATTCGACTACTTCGACCTCGCCGAGTACGCGGACGACGAGGTCAAGACTTACTCCTACGGGATGGGCAAGAAACTCGCCCTGATCGAAGCCCTGGCGCACGGGCCTGAGGTGTTGCTCCTGGACGAACCCTCGCTCGGGCTCGACTACACCTCGCAGCTCGCCTACCAGCGTAGGATGAGGGACCTCGCAGAGAGCGGCGTCGCCATCCTGCTCGCGAGCAATCAGGTAGACGAGGTCGAGTCCATGTGTGATCGGGCCGCTTTCCTGCACCGAGGCAAGCTGGTCGTCGAGGGAACGCCCGAAGAACTGATTTCTTCGGTACAAGGCGTGACGCGCATCGTGGCGACGCTGCGCAACCCCGTGGAGTACGGCTCGATCGCCGGGAACGGTGGCGTCAGGCGCATCGTCCCTGAAGGAAGGGACCTGGTCTTCCACTGCGACGAGCGTCCCGGCGTAGTAACCGACGTCGTCTCGGGCCTCGTGCGTGCCGGTGGGGACATCGTGAACCTCTCGGTCGAGAGGCCGAATCTCGAAGATGTGTTCGTGAAGATTACGGGGGAGGCGCTGCGGGATGAGGTTTGACCGCCCGGACGCCTACTGGAAGAAAGACGTGGCGCTGTTCTTTTCCAGGAGGTTCGCGCTGCTCCTGAAGATACTCTACCCGATGGCCATCATCGTGCCGGTGGCGGCGAGCGGCATGCCCGCGAAGTACGCCGCGGCCGTCATAGGCATCGTGGCCGTGATGGCGGGGACCTTCGGGGCCGGTGAGAGTTTGACCATAGATCTGAACGACGGAATCCTGGTTCGTGTCGCGCTCACGCCGCTCTCGCCGTACAGGATCGTCTTCGAGGTCCTCGCCGTCAACGCCGTGTTGGATCTGGTGCAGCTACTCCCGGCGCTTCTGATCGTCTACCTGCTGCATCCCATCTCACTGGTCTGGGTGCTCGCGGCCACCCTAGCCGTCTTCCTGACGCTCGTTACGGCGAACTGCATCGGCATCTTTATCGCCAACTTCACCTCATCGCCCGCCGACGTGCTGCTGTACGCGACGGCCATTTTGTTTCCCCTGATCTACGTTTCCGGCTTCTTCCGCAATCAGCACCCGACCGGCATCATGAAGACGCTCCGCAGCTTCGTCCCCTTCGCCTACACGGACGACGCCCTGAAAACCGTCTTCGGCCTGACCACGAACACGACTCCGCTGGAGATCCTCCTTTACCCGACCGTCATCTGCGCCGTCCTGGCCTTCGCCGTCTGCCTCACCGCTCCGCGGTTGCTCTCCCAGCGTTTGTAAAGCCCACCTTTCTGGCGATGAGCCGGTCGAGCCAGCGGTCGGGCAGCAGTCTCGGGATCGTGAAGTTGGCGAACCTGCCTGGCACGAGGGCGTACCTGGTCTTCGGCCTTTTCTTCTCGAACACTTTGCGGACGTGGCGGCCGAACTCCTCGGGAGAGTACCCGCTCTTGTCCAGATCCGCGGCGTATCGCCTGAAGTTTTCGAGCGGCCCGGCGTAGTCCGTGCCCGTGTACCTCCCGGCCTGCGAGGCTCCTTTGCCCCAGATCTGCGTCCTCACCGCCCCGGGCTCGATGAGGATGACGTCGATGCCGTAGGGAAGCAACTCCCTCCTCAACGAGTCGGAGATCCCCTCGACGGCGTGCTTGGTCCCGGCGTAAGCACCGATGAAGGGCAGGGCTATCTTGCCGCCGACGGAGCCCACGTTGAGGATCTTGCCCGGCTCGTTCGTCCTCCCCATGCCCAACAGCGGCAAGAAGGCCTGCGTCACGGAGATCAAACCCACCACGTTGAGCTCGAAGTGCGCCCTGATCTCCGCGAGCGGTTGCAGCGCCAAGGGGCCCCCGATCGCCGTCCCCGCGTTGTTCACAAGCCCAGCGAGCCCCGATCCCCCGAGCGCCTCTCCCACCTCCCCGGCAGCCCCTCGCACAGCCTCCTCGTCGGTCACGTCGAAGACGAGCGGTACAAAGCCCGAGCCGAGCTCCCTCGCAAGCCTCTCCGCGTCCTCCCTTTTGCGCACGCTCCCGAAAACGCGGTAGCCGTGACGCGCGAACTCACTCGCAGCGCCGTAGCCGATCCCCGTAGATACTCCCGTGATGACTATGGACCTCACAAGACCTCCTCCGAGCGAAAACCATATCAGAGCACGTACTGATAACGTCGTCGGCCACATGGTAACCGTCCGCATAGGCGCCCCGCGTTCGGCACGAATTTTCGCTATCATGGGAGGTGCATGCTTAGGGAAGGGTAGGAGGAACCATGAACAACGGTCTTCGTCGGTATGGTATCTGGGTCGTCGTCGCTCTTGTTGGGGCACTTTGTTGGGGGATGCTGGCCCTCTCGCGCGGGGAGACGATCAACGCCGGGTGGCTCTTGTTTGCGGCGCTGGCGTCTTACGCCATCGCGTACAGGTTCTACGCCCGGTTCATACAGGACAGGGTGCTAGGGACGGACGACTCGCGGGCGACGCCCGCCGAGCGGCTCAACAACGGGCGCGACTTCGAGCCGATGGACCGGCGGATCCTCTTCGGGCACCACTTCGCCGCCATTGCGGGGGCCGGGCCGCTCGTCGGGCCCGTACTGGCCGCGCAGATGGGGTTCTTGCCCGGGACCATCTGGATCATCGTCGGCGTCATACTCGCCGGCGCCGTGCAGGACATGACGATCCTCTTCTTCTCCATGCGGAGGGACGGCAAGTCGCTAGGTCAGATGGCGAGGGAGGAGATAGGGCCCGTCGGTGGGGCGGCAGCACTCATCGCCGTCCTGTCCATTATGGTCATCTTGCTCGCTGTCCTGGCCCTCGTCGTCGTTCTGGCGCTCGCCGAGTCGCCTTGGGGCTCGTTCTCGCTCGCCATGACCCTACCGATCGCTCTACTCATGGGCGTATACCTGCGCTTCTTGCGTCCGGGGCGCGTGCTCGAGGTCTCTGTCATCGGCGTGGCGCTCCTGATACTCGCGATCTTCGGGGGGGGTTGGATCTCCGAGTCCTCGGCCTACGCCGGCTTCTGGACCTTCAGCGCCAACCAGCTAGTTTTTGCCCTCGTGGTCTACGGCTTCGTGGCTTCGGTATTGCCGGTGTGGCTCCTTCTGGCGCCCCGCGACTACCTCTCGACCTTCATGAAGCTAGGGACCATAACCTTGCTTGCGGTCGGGATCGCGATCACGCTTCCACCGATTCACATGCCCAGGTTCACCGAGTTCGCCTTCAACGGCGAGGGGCCCGTCTTCGCCGGCGCCCTCTTCCCGTTCGTGTTCATCACCATCGCCTGCGGGGCGCTCTCCGGGTTCCATTCGCTCGTGGCCTCGGGGACGACGCCCAAGCTCATCCAGAAGGAGTCGCAGGTGCGCGTGATCGGGTACGGAGCCATGCTAATGGAGTCGTTCGTCGCCGTGATGGCCATTATCGCCGCGACGGTCCTCGACCCCGGCGTGTACTTCGCCATGAACGCCAACCCCGTTCTCCTTGGTGATACCGTGCAGTCCGCCTCCCAGGCCGTCAGCAGCTTCGGGTTCTCGGTGGACCCCCAGACGCTGACTAACACCGCCCAGGCCGTCGGCGAGGAGTCGATTATCGGGAGGACCGGCGGGGCGCCGACCCTCGCCGTGGGGATAAGCCAGATCTTCTCCAGCGTCATCGGCGGCACCGCGCTACAGGCGTTCTGGTACCACTTCGCCATCATGTTCGAGGCGCTGTTTATTCTGACCACCGTGGACGCCGGGACGCGAGTCGGACGGTTCATGATCCAGGACCTCGTCGGCAACGTCTGGCGACCCTTCGCCCGTACCTCCTGGCTCCCCGGCAACCTGATAGCAAGCGCCCTCATCGTGGGGGCCTGGGGGTACTTCCTTTACGCTGGCGTGAACGACCCTCTGGGCGGCATCAACCAGCTCTTCCCGCTCTTCGGCATAGCCAACCAGCTCCTCGCCGCCGTCGCCCTCACGGTCGGTACGACCATCCTCATAAAGATGGGAAAGCTCCGCTACGCGTGGGTCACGGCTCTGCCGCTCGCCTGGGACGCGGCCGTCACGCTCACGGCGAGCTGGCAGAAGATCTTCTCCCCCGACCCCGCTATAGGCTTCTTCGCCCAGAGGGCCGCAGCCGTAGAGTCTATCGAGTCCGGCAAGCTTAGCGACACGCTCAAGGCCCTCAAGGCCGAGAGCATCCAGGACGCGCACCAGATCCTGGTCAATACCACCGTGGACGGCGTTCTTTCGATCCTCTTCGCGGCCATGATCATCATCGTGATCGCCGACGCGGCACGCGTGTGGTACGGCCTGATCTGGGGCGGCAAGCAGCCCGAGATGAGCGAGGCGCCCTGGCAGGAATCCCACCTCGACTCGGAAGGCAAGGAGATAGAACGCGAGCCCGTGGGGGCCAGATAGGCAGGGATGAAAGAGCACCTTCGCGCCATCTGGGAATTCCTGAAGGAGATCTCCGGCGAGAACGCCTACGACCGCTACCTGACAGTTCACGCCGCAACCCATCCCGGCAAAAAGGCCATGACTCGCGGCGAGTTCTACCGCGCACGGCAGGACGAGAAGTACAACAACCCCGGCGGCCGATGTCCGTGATGATGCCCCGCCGGCCGGTCGGCCGGCAGGGCAGCGCCCAGAGTTCGATCCGCCATCCCGGTGCGCTATACTCGTCGCATGGCAGAGCCGACGACCACATCGCACGAGTCGCTTACCGTCGACGAGTACCTCGAGCTCGAAGAGTCGGCCACGATCCGCCACGAATACTTGGCGGGCGAAATCCACGCCATGACCGGGGCGACTCGTCGGCACAACAGGATCGCCGGTAACATATACACCACGCTCTTGAGCGCCGCCCGGAATGGTCCCTGCCGGGTTTACGTAGAAACCGTAAAGCTGAAGGTTGCGGAGGATACCATCTACTATCCCGATGTAATGGTCGCGTGCGGCCCCGAGCCGGAGGATCTTTACGTAGAGAGCGAGCCTTGCCTGGTGGTGGAGGTTGTCTCTTCCAGCACAGAGACGATAGATCGGCGCGAGAAGCTTGCTGCCTACAAGCGCATGCCCAACCTGGAGGCCTACCTGCTCGTCTCACAAGACCGGAGTTGGGTAGAGCGCCACTTCCGCGCCGAAGACGGTGCGTGGAGGCGGGCTGACCTCGTAGACGAGGGACGTTTCTCCGTTCCCTGCCCCGATGCGACGCTCACCCTGGCAGAGATCTACGAAGGGTTGGAATAAGGCCACAGGCATCGGCCGTCAGCAAAGACCTGATGCCTGTAACCTCTCCTACCCGCTACGCTTGAGTTTCCCGGTCCGCTTCGCGTAGCTCTCCCCGAGATGAAACACGGAGAGCCCCATCGGCACGAAGACCGCGCCCATGATGAGGAGCGGCCAAATGCTGCCCCACAACTGCGAGAGGCCGACGCCGTCCTGCAGCGCCGCGCGGGAACCTTCGAGCGCGTACGTGACCGGCGAGAACTGCGCTATAACCTGCATCCACTCGGGGAGCACCTTGACGGGGTAGTAGACGCCCGAAACCAGGAGCAGGAGCGCCGAGATAATGTAGGTCACCTGCTGGCCCTTCTCCGGAGAGAGCAGCGGCATCACGGCCGCGACCACCCCGAACCCGACGAGCGATATGCTGCACACGGCGAGCACGACCAGAGCCGCCCCGTAATTGGCATTCGACAGGTCGAGGTCGAACGCCAGCATCGCGACCCCGAAGACTATGGCGGTGCGGATGATACCGTAGACGACGGCGTAGACGCCCATGCCGAGGAGGTGGGTGACCCGGCTCGTGGGACTCATGAAGGTGTACTCTATCGTCCCCTCCCACCGCTCCCACTGCACCGTCTCCGAGAGTACGTCGAAAATCATCGACAAATAGCTCCAGATGAGCGCGCCGACGAGCAAGAAGGTCATGAGGTAAGGAATGTTTATACCCTCGCCGCCGCCGACTTGATCGACCCCGGCTCCTATGAAGGTGATGGACATGGCGTTGACGGTGGTAAACGTCAGCCATACCAGCTCCCACATAAAGTAGCGCTTGGTCAGGAAGTAATTCCGTTGTACGTAGCCCCAGACGGCCACCAGCTCGGTCAGCCAGAGGGGCTTCAGTGTGCCTCTCATCTCACTATTCCTCCTCCGCGCTGGCTTCCTCGACCGAGTAGCCCGTCGCGGCCATGAACGTCTCCTCCATCGTGGGCACCCGCCCGTTCGTCGCGTAGCGGCGCTTGAGCACTTCTGACTCTTCGAGGGCCAGGATCTTGCCGTCCATCATGATGCCGACGCGGTCGCAGAGCTCCTCGGCCTCGCCCATGTCGTGGGTGCAGAGCAGGATCGATGAGTCGTGCGCGTCGCGTATCCTCTGGATAAACGCCTGCACGTCCCTCTTGCTTCGCGGGTCGAGCCCCGTCGTCGGCTCGTCGAGGAGCATCAAGACGGGGCTCGTGAGCAGGGCCCTGGCGAGCGCGATCTTCTGCTGCATCCCACGGCTCAGATGCTCCATCGGCTCGGTGGCACGCTTCCGCGCGAAGCCGATGTTGTCCAGGATCTCCGCTATTCTCGGCCGCGCCTCGGCGCTGGTGACGCCGTAGAGCTTGGCCCCGTAGAGCAAATTTTCCATCGCCGAGAGCTTCTTGAAGAAGCTGGCCTCGACGCTGACCCGGTTCATGGAGCGCTGCACCCATTTGGGGTGGCGTGTCGCGTCGATCCCGAAGACCTCGACCTCCCCGCTGTCGGGAAGGACGAGCGTGGATATGACACGCACCAGCGTGCTCTTGCCGCTCCCGTTGGGCCCGAGGATGCCGACGACCTCCCCCTTACCGACCGAGAGCGAGACCGAATCGAGGGCACGCACCACCTCCCCCCGCCGCTTCTTGAAGCTTTTTTCTACGTTCCTTAGTTCCAATGCCTTCACAACTACACCTCCTACGGCGATCAGCGGTTGGCACTCGGCCAAAAACCAAGAGCTGATGGCTGACCGCTCCAAATAACGGGCCCGGAGGGGCGCCTTCTACAGGCGCCCCCTGGCCTCCAACCTCTACCAGACCTGGCGCCAGGTCTCCTCGCGCTCGGCGGCCACCGCCAGGGCGAAAAGCCTGCGCGCCAACCTGGCCCTCAGCGAGGGTTCTCCGGGCGACCGCGCGTACCTGCCGCGTTCGGCCACCCTCTCGGCGAGGTCCTGCTCGCGGGCGGTGCGGTCCTGCAACAACAAGTACTGGTAATCGGTGAACATAACTCTCTGTCTCCTTTGCTCTTTTCGTCGCGCCCTCGAAGGGCCGATACCGTCGGGTTCGAGATCGGAGCCGGAGACCATCGCCCCTCGGGCAAAATATTAGGCCCCCGGTCCGCTTGGTCCGGGGGCCTCGTGTGAGAAGTCTTTCGAGCTAGAAGCTCACGTTCTCATCGCGACCACGCGGACCTCGGGACGCACCTCTCCCCCGAACACCGGAATCCCTATGTTCGTGCGAGTGACGTTCATTAATCCTTCGGTCCTTTACGCGACAACAACACAACGGAAGCACTCTAACGCGACCCGCATATCTTGTCAACCGTGTTGCACGATCTTTGAGAAAAGTTACGACGAATTACCAAAGCGGCGGTCGCGGCGTGGCCCGATCCGGTTAGATGGCCGCCGGAAATCGTCTCCACGGGATGGGAGAGGCACCATGGAAGGTTTGACGACCGATAAGCCGCCCGAGATAGCGGCTACGCTCGCCGCGAAATGTGGCACGGCCGAAAATGTGTTCGACCACTTCGGTGATGGTGCCGACGACCTCATCGTCGGACTCGGCAACGGTGAGCCCGCAACAATCCTCGACGCGATAGAGGCGAGAGGGGAACGACCCTCGGGCGTCACGGTCCACCAGATGCTACCCTTGCGCAAGCGCCGCTATATGCACGGCGACTTCGCCGGGTTGCGGCACGTCTTTTGGTTTCTTCGCCATCAACGCCACCCTCGAAGTGGACCTCCTCGGCCAGTGTGCCTCCGAGTCCCTCGGCAGCGATTACTGGTCTTCCTCCGGTGTACAGCCGGATTTCACAAGGGGCACCATGTTCTCCGAACACGACCAGTCATTCATAGTGCTGCACTCGACGGCGGACGAATCTGTCTCCCGTACCGTCGCACAACTGCATCCCGGCGCCGCGGTCACCACGTTCAAGAACGTCGTCGTCTGCGCCGTCACCGAGTACGGCGTGGCCGAGCTCCGCGGCGCCAGCATCCGCGAGCGGACCAGGCGATTGATCGCGATAGCCCTCCCGAAGTTCCGCGACGAACTGACACGCCAGGCCAGGGACATAGGCTACATCTGAAGTTCGTAGAGGGGTTCAAGACCCCCTGCGAAAGCTGACCAGCAAGTCAGCACTTCAGCCGGTCAGCTTTTCGTGCGTGCACGGCATCCGTTTGGTCGAAGTTGACCGGACCTGAGATAATAAAGGTATCGATGCTAACGATGGTTCCGAAGAGGAATTTCTTATGGCCGAGATGAAAGCAACGCCAGAAGAACAGGTCGCCCGGGTCACGGTCTCCGCCGACGCCGGTTTTCTTCCGCCGGTGATCGAGTTCGTGGACCGGATGACCCATCGGCTTGGTCTGGTTGATGTCGGGCAAATGGAAGGTGCCGTCGAGCTGGTGTGCATGAATGTGATCGAGCACGCGTTCGGCCCGGACGAGGAAGGTCCTCTAGACGTTTACGTCCTGCGCTGGGCGGGGCAGGTGATCGTGGCGGTCGAAGACCGGGGGCTGCCCTTCGACTACAGCCGTCTGCAAAGCGGCGAGGACGAAACGGTGCTGGAGACGCTGCACCAATCCTTCGACGAGGTTCGCTTCGTAAACCTCGGTCGTCGCGGCAACAGGGTCGAGCTGAGAAAGCACCTCCCGCACGCGGACGTCAGGGAGCATCTGCCCGAAGACGAACACCGCAAGAACGTGGAGGCTGCCGCCGTATCTGAGAATCTTCCACTGGAGATCCGGACTATGCGTCCGGAGGAGTCTTTCGAGCTCTCGCGTTGCGTGTACCGATCCTACGGCTACAGCTACGACTGGGACTCTATCTACTATCCGGACAGGATCAGGGAGCTTCAGGAGAAGGGCCTGATGCGCTCCTGCGTCGCCGTGACGCCGGAGGGCGAGTTCGTGGGACACCTGGCCGTCAACGTCGAACATCCCGACTCGCCCGTCGGGGAGGCCGGACAGGCCGTCGTCGACCCGCGATTTCGGGGACACCACCTCTTCCCGAGGATGAAGACCTTCATGGCGGAGCGGTCGAGAGATCTTGGCATGTACGGTCTCTACAGCGAGGCCACCGCCGTCCATCCCTACAGCCAGCGAGGAAACCTCCAGCTCGGGGCGCGGGAGACGGGGTTCCTGCTCGGCTACATCCCGGCCTCCGTCTCCTACAAGCAGATCGGCGAGGAAAGAGAGAGACGGCGCGGGTCCGTCGCGCTGTTCTACCTGCGCGTGCGAGATGAGCCGGAGCGCGAGATCTTCCCTCCCGTCACCTACCTGGAAGAGGTCACCCGTGTCGTCGAGCACAACGGGCTGCGGCGCGTGATCGGTGAACTCTCCGGTCAGACACCAGAGCATTCCCGAATCAGCGTCGAGGTGCGCCAGGACCACAACCTCGCGTTCGTGCGGGTCGAGGAACCTGGGTCTGACCTGGGGGAGCTGGTCCATCGTCACCTGCGGGACCTCAGCCTGCACCGCGTGGATTGCGTCTACGTGGACCTTCCCCTCTCCCATCCCGCGACGCCGGACACCGCGGCCGGGCTGAAAGACCTCGGGGTCTTCTTCGGTGGCATCATCCCGGAAGCAAATCCCGGAGGCGGGGACGTGCTCCGTCTGCAGTACCTGAACAACGTCGAGGTTCAGGCCGGCGACGTCAGCACGGCCTCGGACTTCGGAGAAGAGCTGCTGGGCCTGATCTTCAGGCAGAACTCCTCTACGTGAGGTCGAGTTCGCTCGAGATCTCGATGCTTTCCTTCACCGAGCGCGCCACCGGACAACCGTCCGCGTAGACCTCGAGCACCCGCTCTATCGTTTCGCGGTCTTCCTCGTCGGCCTTGACGTGGAAAATCTGTTTGATCCGCTTGATCACCAGCACCTTGCGCTCGACCTCGATCTCCCCGACCGTATCGGCGCTTAGGTCCTCGAACGACACCCGACGCGCTGCCAGCGCGCCCGAAAAGGTTCCGAGCAGTCAGCCACCTACGGCGGCGACAACGTAATCGAGCGTGGCGTCGTACGGTTCCACGTCTTCGGGAGAAACGCCGTAATGCTCGGCGACCTCGCTGTGGACGCCGAAGTAAACGGGATCATCTTTGACGGGTAGATAAGCGCGCCGGACCTTGCCCTCAACCGGTTTGACCCTGACCCTCGATGCGTACTTGACCCCGGCCACGCCTTCCTCCTCTCCAGAGATCCCTTTACACGCGCAGTATACAGGCGGTAGTCACTCGCTAGAGCGTACCCCTTCCGCGCAGGGCCGCGAAGATGCCCCAGAGGCTCACCAGAGCCCAGGTGCCTTCGAGGAGGATAAAGCCGAGTTGCCAGTCCACGACGGCCACGACCGTCAGTACGGCCGAACCAAGGAAGTTGGCGACCGAGTAGAGGAGGTTGGAGGGCTGTATCCAGCCGAACAGGTTGGCGGCGAAGGCGCCGAGTATGGCCAGCGCCCCGAGGACCGAGATCACCTGCAGCAAGGCCTGATACCCCCGATAAGTCTACCTGGCAAGCGCGTGGTACTCCTCGTTCGGCATCGCGCCCATGTTGTCACTACGAGGGTCCGCGAGCAAGCTGCCAGTCAACTCTATCGAGACATCCGGGTAGACCGTTACCTTGATGCTGAGTGCCTTGTAGGCGTCGTGCCTGTCCTGGGGCGTGTACAGGTAGCAGGTACAGGTCCAGGCCTTCGCTCGCCGTGGAGGGCGCTACCACTGCCGCGGTCTTCGAGACGTACGTGGAGCGAGTACTGGCACCGACGCTGCGCGAAGGCCTGGTGGTGATGGACAACCTCTCAGCCCACAAAGGAGAGCGAGTAAGGGAGACCATCGAGGAGAGGATCAGAACGGGATTACGCGCCAGAGCTTGCAACCCGCCCGCATCCCACGCTATTCCCGCGGGTGCGGAGAAGGCTATGTCTGCGACCTTCGGACGCGCCTAGTGCGCCGTTAGGTTAATGAGAAGGTGAAGAAGGTTCGCGGAGTCTCGTGTGGCAGGAGTTCGGGTACACGGCGGATGCGCTACCTTACAGTACACATTACCTTGCAGTACACACTACCTTGTGTTACCGTGTAGCTATGAGATAGATAACACCGGCCTGGAGAGGGGGTGGCGCTCGTGAGGGCGGGTGAGTGGTCCTCGCAGATCCGGCGTGGCACCCTTGAGCTCTGCGTCTTGGCCCTGATCGCCTCCAAACCGCGCTACGGGTATGACCTCGTGACCGCCCTTGAACGGTGGGAGCCGCTGGCGACCACGGAGGGCACCCTGTATCCGCTGCTGCGCCGCCTGCAGCGCGAAGGCAAGGTCGGGGCCTCGTGGGAGGAGTCCGCAGCGGGCCCTCCGCGCAAGTACTATCGGCTGACGCCGCTAGGGCGCGACCTCTTGGAGCGGATGAGGGTCGACTGGGCCGAGCTAAGCGAAGCCGTAGGAGAGACCCTATCCATAGAGGAGGCCAAGAGTCATGGATGATGCCGCCGAGCGCTACCTGGACGAGTTGCGCCGCAACCTCCGGCCGCTGCCCGAGGACGAACGTTCGGACGCGGTAAGGGAGATCGAGAGTCACATCGCCGAAGGGCAAGCGGATGGGCGACCCACCGCGTCCGTGCTCCGCGGTCTGGGCGACGCGAGGACGCTTGCCAGGGCCTACGTGGCGGATTACCATCTCCGGGTCCCACGCGACGCGAAGCTCGGAGCGCTGTCGCGTTTCGTCCTCTCCTCGTCTTTCGTCTCGGGAACGGGCCTGCTTAGCCTCTTTGTCGTCCCCTTGCTGGCGCTGCTCACCTCTCTAGCCGGGCTCCTGGCCGTCGCGACGCCCGTTCTGGGGGTCTTGAGGACCTTCGGGGTTCCCGGGATCGTGATGGGAGACTCGGGGGGGTGGCAGGTGCCGACCTTGTGGAGCTTCCCTGCGGCCTTGGCGCTCGCCGCCATCTTCGCCGTCCTGGCGTGGGCCGGCTACAAGCTGCTGCGTGGCTACCTGTGGCTGGTTCTGGCAGGCTACCGCAAGCTCTTGCCGTTCCGCGCCGCTTCTTCTCGGTAGGAACGAACGTCCGATGACGACGAAGACCAAAGGCGTGTTGGCGTATCTATTGTTTGCTTTCGGGCTGGCCTGGTCTACGATCTTCGTCGCCCGGCTTCTGCTGGGATTGTCGCTCGAGAACTCGTTGGTGCAGATCCCAATCGCTTTCTCTCCCGCCATCTCGGCGGTGATCGTGCGGCGTTGGATCACCAGGGAAGGATTCGGGCCCGCGGGCCTCGCGCTCCACCTCAAAAGCGGCTGGGCCTATTACCTGGCGGCCTGGCTCTTACCGCTGATCGCCGTCGGCGTGGTCATCGGGCTTGCGACGGCGTTGGGCATCGCGCGCCCGGAACTTTCTCGGCTTGGCACCCTCTTCTCCGGCATGCCGCTCCCCGGCTGGGCGGGGCTTTCGGTCCTGATGGGGGTGCCGATCCTCGTGATGCCGTTGTTCTTGGGCGGAGAGTTCCGCTGGAGAGGCTACTTGCAGATCCGATTGCTGAACCATAGTCCGCTCAAGGCGGCCATCGCCACGGCATTCATCTGGGCCGTATGGCATATCCCCTCTATTTCTTGGGATACTCAGCGTACGCAAACCCCTTCATAGGACTCATAACCGCTACGGTGTTCGCGATCCTTCTCGCCATCATCCTGGCCTGGCTGCGTCTGAGCACCAGGAGCGTGTGGAGTTCGAGTCTTGCCCACGCCGGAACCAACATGGTTCTCGCCACCCTCTCTACGGCCCTTTTGGTAGGAGGGGCAAAGATAGCTTGGGCGGTCAACGACCTTCTCCAAAGCGTCCCGCTAGGGGCCATCTGCGTCTGGATCATACTCAGCGGACGACTCAGGGCGGACAGGGTTCCCGATCAAAGATCCGCCTCGACGAAGCGTGGGTCGGCTCCTCCGAGTCTGGCACAGCGACCCGCTACCCCACGCTAGCCGGGCCTATCTACAGCGGGTTGCGGTGGCATTGGCCCATGCACGCCAGGCATATGCGAGCGGTTGAACACACCAACCCCCGAGGGTTATGCACGCATCATGCTGCGTGGGCCAACCACACTGGAAAACGCCTTAGGGCTGGATCAGTCTGACTAGCCCCTTCTTCTCAAACCTGCTCATGAACCCTGCGAAGCATGGTTGTCACAACGCTGAGAGAAGACCGGTGGGCTCGCCGCGTCGCCTTTCCTCGCGTAGCGGCACCATTGCGGGAAGTTTGTGCGCCAAGGATTGCAGCGAACAATAGCAAGACGGAGCAAATAGCTTCCAGACATTGCTCCGGGAAGGTTCTGCAGTCTCCAGGCGTTCATCTCCGATAGCTTTGGTAGGGACGTTACCGCGAACAGCCCAAGCAGCGATCGGCTAGACCCTTATGCGCTGATCCAGAATCTCACTGGCGATTACTACGACCTTCAAAACGGGCTTGATGCGTGGGCTGATGTCCTGTAGTATTCAACTTAACCGTTGAACAACTTTCGGGTTGAATGACCCCGTGAGAGAAGGGACTTGCTATGCGAAAGCTCACGCTCACCCAGTTCGTGACGCTCGACGGTGTCGTGCAGTCGCCCGGTGGGCCCGACGAGGACCCGAGCAGCGGTTTCGCCAAGGGCGGCTGGCTGCCACCTTTCGCTGACGATCCCCTGTTCGGCGAGGTGATGGGCGCCCGGTTCGACAAGGCGGGCGGCTTCGTCCTCGGGCGCAGGACTTACGAGATCTTCGCTGCGTGGTGGCCGAACGTCGGCGATGAAGACCCGACCGCGGCCAAGCTCAATCATCTTCCGAAGTACGTCGCCTCGACGACGCTGGGATCGGTCGACTGGGAGCACACGACGATCCTCGATGGGGATGTGGTCGAGGCCGTGACACAGCTCAAGGGCGAGGGTGGTGGCGAGCTCCAGATCCACGGCAGCGGCCGGCTCGCCCAGACGCTGATGCGGCACAACCTGATCGACGTTTACGAGCTTCTCGTCTTCCCCGTTGTGCTCGGCGAAGGCAAGCGGCTCTTCGAGACGGGCATAGATCGTTCGATGAGCCTCGCCAGCTCTAGGGCGACCGACTCCGGATTGGTGGTGTTGACCTACGAGCCCGCCGGTGAGCTCAAGTTCGGTTCCGTCGACGACCCTCGTAGCTCTTGACGCTTACCGAAGAACGGCTCGACGCCGCCTTCTCTGCCCTAGCCGACCCGACCCGGCGGGCGATCGTCACCCGCCTCTCTGCGGGTGAGGCGACGGTGAAAGAGCTAGCCGAGCCGTTCACGATCAGCCTGCAAGCCGTCTCCAGACACATTAGGGTGCTCGAACGATCGGGGCTTATCAGCCAGGAGGTGGATGCCCAACGCCGGCCCTGTCGGCTGGAGATCGACACGGCGGACGAGCTCATCAACTGGATCACCGAACAGAAACAGCGCTGGAAGGGCCGTCTCGACGCCCTCGAAGCGCAGCTCGAACAAGTCCAAGCCGAGGAGTCGAACGAATGAGCGCATCCACAAACAGGGACGATCGACGAGGCGAGTTCACCATCTCTCGCGTGGTCAACGCGCCGAGGGGTCTCGTCTGGCAGGCCTTTACCGAGCCAGAGCATCTCGCGGCGTTCTGGGATGGACCCGGAATCACCGTGCCGGTCGAATCCGTCACCATTGAGGCCCGTCCTGGGGGCGTCTTCGAGCTAACAATGGTAGCCCCCGACGGTACCGAGTTGCCGAACCGCGGCGAGTACGTCGAAGTCGACGAACCTAGCCGGATCGTGTTCACCGAACCCGATACGGGGATCACCGCGACGATCACCTTCGCCGAGGTCGAGGACAAGACTGAGGTGACGATCCACCAGGTCGGCGTCCCCGAACGGTTCCTCGGACCCGAAGCCGAGGCCGGATTCGCCGCCATGTTCGACAAGCTCGAAGCCCTCCTCGAGAAGTGGACCGATGGCTGAGCGACCCTCCACCCTGCCGAGTTTGCCAGCTTCCACCCCCCAGGACTTCGCCCAACAGTTCACTAACGATCTTATTGCGAGACTCGTCAAAGGTTAATCGTTAGCGTACAAAGTTCCCATTTCGGTACCGTGACCCCTTCCTCGTAGTGATGTTGGTAGGAAGGCCGCGCCGAAGGACTCGTAGGGCGTAAGCGAAGAGCCCCGGCTAGCAACTGACACCTCCACGGTTAGCAGTTCGCGCCGGGCACAGCCGCCGGTTTTGCGGCCAATCCGAGACGGTTCGAGGGACCTCCGCGAGAGCGTCAACACCTTCTAATTCGTCTCAGCGTGGCGACAGCCATGCTTCGGAGGATCCATGAGCAGGTCTGCTTCTTCTTGCCCTCTATTCACCGGAGTGCGTGGAGAGACTGTCTGGAAAGTAGCTGGACGGGTTGCATCGCGCGTCTCTAGCTAGCGCGAGGCGCCGAAAAGGGAGACCTTCACCCTCGTTGTGCAGGCTCTTGGGACCACCAAATGGATCCTATCCGGAGTTTCCAGA
>JBKPOM010000231.1:0-12452 GCA_046733115.1 Actinomycetota bacterium
ACCCCGAAGGTACGGGCTGCCTGGGCCTTGGGCCTGCCTCTCTCTATGGCATCCACGATCTTCTGAGGTAGGTCTTTGGAGTACGCTTTCATCAGTCCATGATGCCATGCAGCCCATCCTCATCGCAACACGCTGTAGGCATGATTTCACCAAGATCCCAAACGGGCTGCCTGGCGTGGAGACCAAGAACCTCGTGCTGTACTCCGAAGGCGTCGGATCCGGCCGCCTGACACCAGAAAGGTTTGTCGCTCTGACGTCAACCAACATGGCAAAGATCCTCGGCCTGTATCCTCAGAAAGGGACCGTGGGGATCGGGTCCGACGCGGACCTCGTGGTCTTCGATCCCGTCGAGAAATGGACCCTCGGCTATTCTGACCTCCATATGAATACCGACTACAGCCCGTTTGAAGGTTTCGACATTACGGGCAGCCTAAGGACCACGATCGTGAGGGGTAAGGTCGTGATACGGGACGGGCGTTTGGAGGGGTCCCCCGACCACGGCCAGTTCCTCCGAACCTTCAGGCCAGAAGCAGCAGGGCAACACGCAGCGGAGGTTGGTTGAGCAGATTACCCATCCAGAGAGCCCATGCGTAAGCGCACGCGCTTCACGGGCCGCCGGCACATGTCAGCAAGACCAAAAGGGCCCAAAAGCCTGCGCTAATTGACAGAGGAGGACAGTGGGATGACCGAAATGATCAAGGAACGCTACCGATGGCTGAGCGACATCCTGGACGGGATCCCATTCAATCAGGCTCATGTGCTGCTGATATTCTTGATAGCCCTCGGCGCGATCTTCGACGCCGTCGAGCAGTACAACGTGGGTTACGCGGCGCCGGTCCTGAGCAAGCTCTGGGGCATAACGCCCTCCCAGGTAGGTCTGCTCACCACCTTCACTTTCAGGGGCATGGCGCTCGGCTCCTTGATAGCCGGAATCCTAGGCGACAAGATAGGCCGGAGGATCACCTACATGTACAACCTGGCGCTCTATACGCTGGGTGCACTTATCTGTGCCTTCGCGCCGAACATAGGGGTGCTGTATTTCGGGCGGCTCGTGGTCGGTATCGGCCTCGGGGGAGAGTTGAACGCCGGTCTGACGATAGTTAGCGAATTCGTCTCGACCAAGGCCCGCGGGTCGTCGGTCGCGGTGGTCAACATAGCCGCGGGCGGACTAGGCATATTCCTCTCCGCAGCTCTATCGTTCCTTATCCTGGGACCCCTGGCTGCGCCACTTGGAGGGGACGACGTCGCGTGGCGCTGGTTGCTCGGTATCCTCGCCCTCCCCGCCCTATTGTTGTGGGTATATCGACTCTACATACCGGAATCGCCCCGCTTCCTGCTGTCGCGTGGGCGGGTCGACGAGCTCAACACGGTCCTGAGCTTGTTGGACGCACGCTACGCAAGACCAAGCTCAGCGGTATCAAGGATTACTTCTCGCACCAGGGCGAGAGCGAACTGGAAGAGAACGTCAGATTGAGCGAGATATTCAAGGGCTATCTCGCCAAACGCACTACTGGTTTGTGGATCATATCGTGGATGACCTTCGGTGCGCAGGTGGCCATCACGGTCATCTTTCCTACAGTTCTGGTCTCCCAAGGGTTCGCCATCGTCGTCTCTTCTACACGATGATTATTAACGTTGGCGGCCTTATCGGGGCTATCCTCGCCTCTTTCTTCGCTGCCAAACTACCGCGCCGGATGGTATTGGGCTTCGGTGCCCTCGTCGCGGCGTGCGTCGCGCTGCTGTACTCGGCAGTGAACACTGTGGTGTTGATCCTCCTGGTCGGCGCTTTGCTGCAACTCATGTTCATCCTCCTGAACACGACAACGTGGCTCTATGCTCCAGAGTTGTATCCGACGCGCGTACGGGCTTTCGGCACCGGAACTTCAGTAGTTGTTGCGCTTATCGGAGCCAGTGTCATGCCTTACATCGCCGGGAAGATCTTCGAAACCTTCAAGGTCCCGGGACTCTTCGGTATGGTCGCTGTCATGTACCTCATAATGGCGGCTACCGTCTGGATCATGAACGTCGAGACCAAGGACAGGAGCTTGGAGGAACTTTCGGAGTTCTAGAAATATCCGAACTCCGCTCCGAACGACCGGTCGAGATCTTTGATGCCTAGAGACCGGGACCGCACCGTCACCGGCGCATCCGTGGAGGATAAAGCTAGGTTGTTCGCATCCGGTATTGTTGCAGATGAGGGTGAGGGGTGGCGGCAGGGTCCGAGGATCCGCGAACGTCCCGTTAGGAGGTCGACACGGACGGCCGTTAGTGGTGGTTTAGCGTTCGTTGCCGATCCGCAGATCGAGAGGTGAATCAGATGCAAGAAGAAAGCGCAGGGTCACCGCGGCGACGAGGTGAGATGACGCGCGTGAGGTGGGGCATCGTCGGCATGGCCTTCCTTGGAACGACGATCAACTACGTCGACCGGGCAAACCTCGCGGTAGCTGCTCCGTTCATCAGCGACGACCTGAAGCTAGGCAGCTTCCAGACCGGTCTGATACTCAGTGGCTTCTTCTGGACCTACGCCATCGGGCAGTTGCTAGCGGGCTATCTGGTGGACCGCTTCGGGGCACGCATCATGTACACTTTCTCGGCTGTCTGGTGGTCCGTTTTCACGGCGGCCACCGCGATAGCGCAGGGCTTCGCATCGCTCTTGGGCTTCAGGCTGCTACTCGGCATAGGGGAATCCCCAGCCTACCCGAGCAACGTCAAGGCTACTGGTGAATGGTTCCCGAAGCAAGAGCGAGGGCTCGCAACCGGTATCTACGACAGCGGTGCAAGGGCAGGCACCGCCGCCGCTGCGCCCATAGTAGCTGGGCTCATCGCGCTGATGGGTTGGCGGGGGAGTTTCGTGGTCACGGGGGTCGTGGGGCTGTTGTGGGCTGCAGCCTGGGTGTGGTTCTATCGGAGGCCACGCAGGCATTGGATGGCTTCCGAGGCAGAGGTAGAGTACATCGAAGCGGGCCAGGACCGCGAACCCGAAGGCGAAGAGCACAGAGTAAGTGAAGCCGACGAACGGTCGAGGATCCGTTAGATCGATCTTCTCCGGTACCGGGCGGTATGGGGGATGATCCTCGGAAACTTCTGCATAGGTTTCGTCATCTACTGGTTCGTCACCTGGTTCCCGAGCTACCTGGTCGAGGATCGCGGTTTCGACCTACTCCAGGTTGGCATCTTCGGCGCCATATCTGCCCTGGTAGCCATCCCGACGGGGTGGCTCGGAGGTCTAGTTGCAGATCGGTTGGTCAGCCGAGGCACGAGCCTGACCACGGCCCGCAAGGTATGCATTGTTGGCGGGCTGCTCGTCTCTTTGGTGGCCGTCCTCACGCTCGTAACTCCATCCGCCATACTAGCAGTGGCCCTATTGTCGCTCTCTTACGGCAGCCTCACCTTCGCCAATGCGAGCGTTTGGTCCTTGCCCACGGACCTGGCCCCGACCCCGGGGCACAACGCCTCACTGGCTGGGCTCATGAACTTCGCCGGCAACGCAGCGGGAGTAGCAGTCTCCACGTCTGTAGGTGCTCTCCTAGCACTGACGGGCGAGTCGTACGTGCTTCCGGTGCTGACCGCGTTCGGGTTTGCGCTCCTGGGTGCCCTCTTCTACCTGTTTGTCATCCGCCGTGTCGCGCCGCTCGAGGCGAAGTCGACCCCGCAAACCTCCGGCGCACCCACCACTTGAGTCTCGCCGACACAGCGTTAAGGAGGAACCGATGAAGATCGCGACGCTCACACTCGACCCGGCCTTCACCATAGGCGAGGTCGATCCCCGTCTTTACGGCTCCTTCCTCGAGCATATGGGCCGCGCTGTATACACAGGCATCTATGAGCCCGGACACCCCCGCGCTGACGAACACGGCTTCCGGCGAGATGTATTGGAGCTGGTTAGGGAGTTGGGCGTGCCGATCGTGCGCTACCCGGGCGGTAACTTCGTCTCGAACTACGAGTGGGGAGACGGGATCGGCCCAAAGAAGGAGCGCCCGGCCCGCCTCGACCTCGCCTGGCACTCGGTGGAGCCGAACGAAGTGGGGATTGACGAGTTTATGGCGTGGGCCAGGGAAGCGGGAACGGAGCCAATGCTCACCGTCAACCTCGGCACGCGTGGCGTCGGGGCTGCTCGTGACCTGGTCGAGTACTGCAACCACCCTGGAGGCACCTACTGGTCCGACCTGCGCGCCTCGCACGGCGCCAGGGAGCCGCACGGCGTCAAGGTGTGGTGCCTTGGCAACGAGATGGACGCGCCCTGGCAGATCGGGCACAAGACCGCAGATGAGTACGGGCGCCTGGCACAAGAAGCTGCCAAGGCGATGAAGCGGGTGGATGAGTCAATCGAGCTCGTGGCTTGCGGTAGCTCGAACAGCGAGATGCCGACCTTCGGTCAGTGGGAGGCAACTACCCTCGAGCATACCTACGAGGAGGTGAACTATATCTCGCTGCACCACTACTACGAGGACGTGGACGGCGACCTCGACAGCTTCCTCGGCTCATCTGTGGGCATGGACGACTTCATAAACAGCGTGGTGGCGACTTGCGACTATGTCAGGGCGAAGAAGCGGATGAAGAAGAGGATAAACCTCTCCTTCGATGAGTGGAATGTGTGGGAGAGGACGAAGTTCAAGAGGGGACCGCGGTGGGACTGGCAGGAGGCCCCGAGGCTCATAGAGGATGTCTATGACGTGGCGGACGCCGTGTTGGTGGGGAGCTTGATCGTCACACTTCTCAAGCATGCTGACAGAATAAAGATCGCCTGCCAGGCGCAGCTCGTCAACGTCATCGCCCCGATAATGACGGGGCCCAATGGTCCCGCTTGGCGGCAGACGATCTTCTACCCGTTCGCCCACGCCTCCCGCTTCGGTCGGGGCACCGTTTTGAGGGTGGAGCCCCAATCTCCTATATACAACACCGCCCTCTACGGCTCGGTGCCGCTCCTGGAAGCGACGGCCACGCTGGACGAGGATTGGGGAGGCCTGACGATTTTCGCGGTCAACCGCGACCGACAAGAGCCACTCGAACTCGACTGCGACCTGCGAGCGTTCCGCGGCCACCGCGTCGAGGAGCATCTGGTGCTGGCCGACGGAGACGCCCGCGCCACCAACACGGCCGAACACCCCGAACGCGTACGGCCTAGATCCAAACCGGGAGCGAAGGTCACGGACGGCTGCTTGGAGGCCGTCTTACCTCCGCTCTCCTGGAACGTCATCCGCCTGGGTAATGAGGGTTAGGTCGGTGTGCGACGGCAGACAACCAGGGACATCACCAAGATAGATGTCAATTCTCCCGAACGAACACTGCAGAACCCTCAATCTGCAAGTGGGAAAATGGAATCCTCGAGTTTCAAAAGCGAAGGAATGATGCCTTGAAGCCATCTGCACGATGAGATCTTTGAGCAATGAGAAGTCCTGGCTAGCATTCTTGAGCAAGAGCAGGGAGATTACTCGGTGTGGCCCTTACACTTTCGTACGGGGCGTAGCTTACTGCAACAGGGTCGATTCACACTTGTACGCAGCGGAAAAGCCGACGCCAAGATTCCTTCAAAAAACCCGCAAATTTACGTAGTTGCCGGATGCATTAGGACAGGCTGGAATACACCTGGGGCAACTCTGGATCAGTTAGTCCTGGAGCGAATACAGGTCCGGCAGCTCGCCGTTTTGCTCCAGTGTTCGTTGACCTAACCCTCTTGTTCCGCCCCGGCAGTGTCGACGACGAGGAGGTGTCTGGACTCCACACAGTTCGTGTCCGAAAATGGTAGGACAGGTGGGAAAGGAGTTGCAGGGTTGGAAACTTGGTCGGCTAACTTCGTGCGGGTCGCTCGGTTCTCGCAAAGAGAAGGGGCGTCTCGTGGTTGAGAGCACCCGCATGGAGCGGACCTTGAGCACCGCTGATGGTTCGAAGATCGCGATCGTCGAGCTGGAGGGGTCACGGCCTGGTCCGACGCTGGCGGTGGTAAGCGGTGTCCACGGCGACGAAGTCGCCTGTCTGGGCGGCCTCTGGGACTGGCTTTACGGCGCCGACCTGATCTCGGGCCGCGTGCTAGCGTGTCCGGTCGCCCACCCTGCGGCACTGTACGCGGGCACACGGTTGGGAAGAGAAGGCGCCGACCTCAACCGTGTCTTCCCAGGGGATCCGTCCGGGAGTCTGACCCAGCGCCTCGCCGCGTCGCTCTTCGCGGAGCTTCTAGATGGGGTCGATGCGCTGCTGACCATGCACTCCTGGAGCCGTACCGGCGCTACGGTCCCTTACGTGGAGTACCCGGCGACGGGACCGGCGAGCGTCGTAGGGCGCAGCGCGAAACTGGCGCGATCGTTGGGGGTAGCCTACGTCGAGGCCTATGCCTGGGAACCGGGCCTGCTACCGGCCGCGGCAGTGGCTAGGGGCGTGCCGGCTGTCGAGCTGGAGATCGGGGGCCTGGGCACCACCACCGCAGAGGGAGAAGCCATCGCCGCTGCCGCCATCGGCAGGGCGGCCCACTGGCTCGCGCTCGTTGAAGGAGAGGGGTCGGCGTCTGTGACTCCTGCCGTCGAAGTGCGTCGACACTGGCTACGCGCGCCGCAGGACGGCATCGTTCGACAGAGACGCTTCCTGGGCGCCGAGGTCAGCGCGGGAGAGGCGGTGGCCGAGATCCGCGCACAAACCGGTCGGGTCGTCGAGACTCTGGCGGCCCCGGTCGACGGGGTGGTGGCGATCCACCTAACTTACGGGTACGCTAGAATAGGGTCCGCCGTCGCTGTCGTCTTCGAGCCCACGTAGGGAGATGCCATTGTCTCATTGTCGCGAACGCCTCGAGACGCCTACACAGAAGGGCCGGTGCGAGAGCGCTCGCGTCGGGGGCGTCTTCAGGCTCAACCTGCCAGGGTAGCCACGCGCGAGGCAAAGCGCTCTATCTGCAGCTCGCCTTCCAGGGCACCCAGCTTCAGGTCGTAGGTGCGCCTGTCGCCCGCCCTCAGCTGGATCAGCTCGCCCCGTTTCTTCGCGTCCAACCTACCTGCCATGCGATTGGTGCTCGGCTCGATCCCTACCACGTAAGTGCCCTCTCCGAGCATCCGCCAGACAAAGTGGTGCGGGAACTGCGCCCTATCGAAGAGCTGATAGACGCCGAGCCCGAGCTCACGATTGACGATCGCCACGGGCACAGTACCGTCCTCCTCCGCCGCGAGTTTATGTTCGAAGTCTTGCTCGACGAAGCCTGCCTCCGGGGCTGCAAGCCGCCGATAGTCCTTTCCCGAGCCGTCCTCCGGATGCGAAGGCGACGCAGGAAGCAGTAGCTCCGAGCCCTCGTTGACTACGGGGAAGCCCACGTTGACGTGGTACAGGTACATGTGCGGGGTCTCGTCGTGCCCCACGTTCTCCACCTCGTCGTGAATCCTTAGCCGCGATTCCCCGAGTCGGGCTTCGATGCGGCGTCTCAGGAGGAGGTGCTCCCCGAAGACCGCGGCCTGTAGAACTTCACCCTCGGCCCAGAGGAGGCACTCATCCCCTTGCCAGCGCTCGCCGTACCCGACGAGCCGCGCCGGGCGGTTCGAGACCCGCCCGTGCAGTCCGAAGGTCTCGGTCTCCTTCGCGGGGTAGTGGTATGGCTCGGCGGTGTCCTCGGCCATGAAGAGTGTGTGTTCCAGGCCGCCGGTGGTGAGGAAGCCGCCGCCCCAGGTACGAAGGAAGCCCAGACCCTCCGGCTCGTAGAACCAGGGCCCGGCGAAACCTACGCCCGAGAGCCAGCCCAGAGATCGGCCACCCATCTCGCAGCGCCCGATATCGAAGGCCCGGTCCACAACGACCTCAAAGGCGAAGCCTGTACCGGTGCGGAACTCGAGAACGCGTACGCCGCGCTCGACACCATCGCCGAGAGTGACAAGTCGTACGCCGGCGACCTGCTCCAGGCGCCCCATTCTGCGCAGCAAGTCGGTGCGACCGTACCGATTCCCCCAGAGATCTACCACGTCTACACCCCCGGTCCCCCGGCTCCCACCGCTTCGCCAGGTGATCGTCCCGCGGATCTCCGGGGCCGGTGGTGGATGTGCTTCTCGACCTCGGCCAGAACTTTGGCCTCATCTCTGGTTCGCATAACGTGCAGCAGCTCTCGGTGCTCGTCGATAACCTCTTCCGAATTTTCGCGCCACAGCCCGTCCGCGTAGAAGTACGCTCTGACCCGCGAGATGATAGCCCGCCATATCTGAGAGCAGTGTGGCTGCTCGGATCTCGAGATCACGAACTCATGAAAGCCAATATCCGTTCCCACGATCTGATCAAGGTCCCCCCGCTCGGCGGCCTCGCTTATGTCTCGGATCAGACCCTCGAGGCGTTCGAAGTCTTCCTCATCCATTCTCCGCAAGGCATGAGGGAAGGCGAAGCGTTCCAGGATGAGCCGGATGGGTATCAGTACCTGCTCGACCTCTTCCTGGGAGACGCCCAACACCTCGGTGCCCCGATACGGGGAGGAGATCACCAGCCCCTCGTGCTCCAGCTGCCGGAGCGCCTCCCTGATCGGTCCCCGGCTTACGCCCATGCGCTCGGAGAGGTCACTCTCCACAAGCCTGTCACCCGGCCTCAGCCTCCTCGCTACGATCTCTCCCCGCAGCGCTGCGGCCACCCGGTGTCGGCGAGAGTCGTCGGAGATCCGCGGCAACGCGTCCAAAGACATTTGTTGACTCCTCTCCGGGCTGTGTCCAGAGGAGTATCAGTTTGCCTGTACTCCTCGAACTACGGCGACTACATGGCTTTATGCTCGGTGGCGATCGATTGTAAACAATCTACTACCTCCTTATAATCGGTGCACCTGTTTAGCCGGGGGCAAGCGTGAGGATAAGGGACGTTAGGATCGTAGGGTTGCGGGGGGCGACGCCTGAGGGGGGCTGGAGTAACGAGCTACGTCCGGACGACGTGGTGCACACGTTGGTGGCGGTGCGGACGGATGAGGGGTTGGTGGGCTACGGGAGTGTGTTCACCAGCGACGAGTTGGTCCGCGGCGCGCTGTCGGTACTTAGTTCTCTCCTGGAGGGTGAGAACGCACTGGAGCCGGAGAGGGTCAGCGAGAAGTTGCATCAGAACACCTTCTGGCTCGGACGGGGTGGGGCCGTTACCCACGCCATCAGTGGCGTAGACATTGCCTTGTGGGATGTGCTCGGGAAGGCGACCGGACAGCCGGTAGGTCGCCTTCTGGGCGGCAGGTATCGCGAGCGGGTAAAGCCTTATGCCTCCCTCTTGATGGAAGAGCCTGGCCGGCTCGCCGACCATCTGCTCGCGCTCGGGGAGCAGGGCTTCCGGGCGTTCAAGATCGGTTGGGGACCCTTCGGCCGCCAAGACGGAGCGACGGACGAAGCGATCGTGAGAACCGCTCGGGAGACCATCGGCGAACAGGCGATGCTGATGGTTGACGCGGGTGGGAGCGACGCTTTCTGGAGGGGAGACTACAAGTGGTCCCTGCGCACGGCCCACATGCTCGCCGCCTACGGCGTGGCGTGGTTCGAGGAGCCGCTGAAACCAGATGCCCTGGAGGACTACGTCGCCCTCAGGCGGGCGGCACCCGTGCCGATCGCCGGCGGGGAGGTCCTGACGCGGCGCCAAGCCTATTCGCACTTCTTGCGAGCCGGGGCCTTCGACGTGGTACAGCCGGACGTGACAAAGGTAGGGGGCATCAGCGAGGAGAGGCGGATAGGTTGGATGGCCGAGGAGCACGGTGTCCGTTTCATACCTCACGGCTGGAATACAGCGGTTGGCCTAGCGGCGGATTTGCACCTAGCCTCGGCGTTCGCCGGTACCGATCTCGTCGAGTACAAGACGGGCTCCGCGTACATAGACGAGATAGCCCTTGAGGAGTGGGAGTTGGATGACGACGGGATGCTTGCCATTCCGCGCAAGCCGGGGCTAGGTTTGGAGCTGAACCTCGACGCCGTGGCGAAGTACGCTGCAGGGGAAAGATTGTTGGGCGGTTAGTTCGACAGGAGCCTCTATTAGAAGAGCGGAAGGTTGTCGGGCGATCCGAGGGAACCTCACACGCTTATAGAGCCCTTGGCTAGGATACCGCCATCGCACACGAGGTGCGAGCCCGTCACGTAGGCGGATGCATCCGAGAGCAACCACACGACGGCCTGACCGATCTCCACGGGGTCGGCCAACCGTCCCAGCGGCACCTCGTCGTTTATCTGCTCGCGCATCTGTTCCCTCTCGTCTTCGGGTACGTTGACCCACATCAGCGGTGTCTCCGTGGCGCCCGGTACCACCGCGTTGACCCGAATGCCATTCCGGGCGTAGTCGATTGCGAGGCACCTTACCAGCGCCGATACCCCGCCCTTGGAAGCGGAGTACGCGCCCGTGCCTCCGGCCGCGAGAGCGACGGAGGCCGACGGTGAGGAGGTGCAGACTATGGATCCCCCTTTCCCCGCCTCGAGCATGGCCTGCAGGGCGTGTTTGCATGTCAGAAAGACCCCGGAGAGGTTCGTCGAGAGCACCCGGTCCCAGGTCTCGTAGGACAGCTCGTGCTCGAGACCACCGATGTCGATCCCCGCGTTCGCGAAGACCCCGTCGGGTGCTCCCAGCTCTGCTGTGCACAGTTCGAACGCCTTCTCGACCTCGTTCTCCCTCGTAACGTCGCACCCTACCCCGAGCGCGCGCGCCGCCCCGCTTGAGAAGGCCTCCTGCGCCACGTCCCTTGCGGCGGCTTCGTTGACATCCAGTACCGCCAAACGTGCACCGAGCTTTTCGGCGCAGAGCAGGGCCGTCGCCTTACCTATGCCGGAGCCTCCTCCGGTCACAACGATCATCCTATCCTCCATGCGACGCTCCACCTGCTAACCCCTTTCCTTAAGCGTGGGCCCGTCGGGAGACTTCCTCGAACGTCTGCAACGCGTCCCGGTCGAGATCTATGCCTAGACCCGGTTTGTCCGGGAAGCGAATCGAGCCCCCCTCCATCTCCGGACCGTCGAGCAGCAGGTAGCGCCTTAGGGCAGACTCGGAGAGTTCGGGGGGCAGGAACTCGATGTAGGGACAGTTGAGAGAGGACGCTGCCAGGTGCGCCGCGGCGGCTACGGAGATGCCCGTCTTCCACAGATGCGGCACCACACTCAGGCCCCGCTCCTCCGCCATCTGGCTGACCCTCTTTGCCTCCGTGAGGCCCCCGACACGACCCACGTCTGGCTGGGCTACGCGGACACCGCCCCGGTCCATAAGGTCCTCGAACTCGAAGCGGGTCGTCAGCCACTCGCCGGCCGCGATAGGAATCGGCTGCTCGGTGGCCACCCGCGCGTAGCCTTCCAGGTCGTCGGAGGCCAGCGGCGTCTCGACGAAGTACAGGTCGAAGTCTTCCCACCCTTTGAGCGTCGCTACGGCTCGCTCGGCGTGCGGGAAGCCGTAGGCCACGTCGACCATGAGCACGAAGTCCGTCCCTACCGCGTCTCGTACAGCGCCTATGACCTCAACCACGTCCTCTTCCGTACCGTCGAGTTCCTTGTGTCTGTACGGTCCTGAGAAAACCAGCTCCAGTTTGGCCGCCTCGAATCCGCGGCGCTTCGCCTCCTTCGCCCAACCTACCATCGACTCGCGGTATGCCTCGAGGCTAGAAACCTCGGGTTGCAGAGAAGCATAAGGCGTCACGGCCTCCCTCACCTTGCCCCCCAACAGTTCGTAGCAAGGCTTCTCTAGGGCCTTGCCTCTCAAGTCGTGCAGCGCTATGTCTAACGCTCCTATCGCGTTTATCATGGCCCCGCGCCTGCCGTTCATCGCGGAGCCCACGTAGAGGCGCTCCCACAAGCCCTCGACGTCGAGCGGGTCCTGCCCGAGGAGCATCTCGGTCAGGCCCACACCCATGGTGTGGGTGCCCGGCGCCTCTATGCAGGCCCGAGCGATCCAGGGGTTGACGTCGGTCTCGCCCACGCCGGAGAGGCCTTCGTCAGTGTGTACCTCGACCACGATATCGTCCTGCGCCGAGCTGGTGGCCCCCACGTCGTAGTCGGGGTCCAGGAGCACGTGGCATTCCACGCCTGTGATCTTCAATTCGCCTCCATCGGTTCTAAGCGTTGTGCCAAGAGGGCGGCGTGCGCTCGCCACTAGGCTCTCGCTCAGGCTCCTCTAGGCCCCTCGCTGACAGACTCTTCGCCCATGACCGCCCCAGCCTTCCTGAGCCACTCTTCTCGGCCGGTCCGGCTCAGCAACCAGACCAGGATGATTCCGACCACCAGCCACACGCCCACGACGAATGGCGCGTACCCGACCGGAAGATCCGGCAGCGGAACAATGGACTTGTAGCCCACAAACAGGAGTGCGATTGTGGAAAGCAGAGGAAAGACAACGTGCAGCAGCACATTGAACTCGCCCCGCCGCTCGGCCCTGTAGAACCGGAAGACGCCAACGTTCCCCATACTGTAGACGAAGATGAGACCGAGGGTTATAGCCACACCCATGAGGAAGAATTCCTGGTCGGGCCCGAGCGCCAGCCCGAGCCCCAGCCCGAAGGCGAAGGTAATGAA
>JBKPOM010000232.1:0-6926 GCA_046733115.1 Actinomycetota bacterium
AGAACGGCAAACCCTTCGGTATCCACACTAATCCGCTCGACGATCTCCGGTTGCCACTCACCTCGCTCTTTGCACCACCCAGCCAACTTCTCTCCCGTGTAGGCTCCATCTGCCCAGATCTTCTTCAAACGAGGCACGAACCGAGGCACAAACGTCTTTAGCCCACCCAAAAGACGCTGCGCCCCGAAACCCCGTCTCGTATATCGGCCGAGTGCTGTAAACCGAGAGCGGAAGACCCAAAGTGTCCACCAGGAGGTGGCGCTTGCGCCCTTTGACGTTCTTGTGGGCGTCGTAGCCGCTTGGGTGGGCCGATTCTTCGACGGTCTTGACGCTTTGGGAGTCCATGAGGGCCGCCGTAGGTTGGGGATCCTTGCCCCCCTCTTCCTCTCAGCTGCACGCATGACCTTGAGGATGAGAGAGCACAACCCGTTCGATAGGAACCTTCCGAAATGATAGTAAACGGTAGACCACGGAGGGAAGTCGTGGGGAAGTAGCCGCCAATGGCAGCCACTTTTAAGACGTAGAAGACGGCATCTAGAACATCGCGCAAGGAGTGGGTGCGGGGTCTTCCCTCGGCTTTTGGAGTGGGCAGATACGATCGCAAACGGGTCCATTCGGCATCGGAGAGGTCGGTCGGATATGTCTTTCTCATAAGAGACAGCGTACGAAACCATCCTAACCCTCACCCTTACCAAACAGGCTCTTAGGAGACACCGCACGCGCCAGTTGGAGGAGCGGATGGCCCGCGCCGGCCTCTGGCACGATCACGGCCTAGTCTTCCCCTCCAGCGTGAGCACGCCGCTCTCTCACCGCAACGTCGTGCGCTCGTTCAAGGCCGTGCTGAGGCGCGCAGGACTGCCCGCCACGATCCGGCTCTACGATCTTAGGCACACGTGCGCCACGCTGCTGTTCTGCCGCAACGTCCACCCCAAGTACGTCCGGGAGCTCATGGGGCACGCCTCCATAGCACAGACCCTGGATACCTACTCCCACGTCCTGTCAGGCATGAACGGCGGGATAGGCGATGCGATAGACGAGGTTCTGAGGTAGGCGTCTATTGCTGCCACAGCCCCCGGCACTCCAGCGGCACTCTTCTGCTTCTACGCGATTTGCAGGAAAAAAGGGAGTGAGCCGCCCAGGACTCGAACCTAGAACCTAGAGCGTGTTATGAACTTGGGCGAAAACCGCATAGGAATGCGGATTCCATGGTCGGCTTGGTTCCTTCGCGATCTCCGTTTCCCGCATTCCTAAGCCGTTTCTAATCGAGTTCATAACACGCTCTAGAGATTAAGAGTCTGTCTCGACAGGTCCGTCGGCGTTAGTGGAGGTTAGGAATCCACTTATCTAAGCCGTTTTGCGTTCGCTCCTGTTCGCCGGGGTTAACCGGATCTACTGCAAAACTACTGTATAAGTAACTGTAGGTTAGCCAGTATCGGCTCCCCAGCCGGAACCCGCTATGTCTTCTTTGACGCTCTCCACTTCGAACCACCAGAGCCTCTCAGGGCCCACGCCAGCGCCGCGCAGGTCGGGGACGGGCTCTGGGTAGCGGATCGCCGGGATCACCGCGGAGATATCCTTGACGGCCGCCCGTACGAGCTCCCGGAGGAGAGTCGGCTTTGGTACGTTGAACCGCTTCGAGAGGTACAGGAGTCTCTCGTTCGTTTCCCTGTCGAGCAGCAGCCTGGTCTCCACAAAGTGCCTATGTGCTCCAGTCCGCGGGCTATCGGTCGGCCACCAGCCCAGGGCTTCGACGCTAGTCAACGTGACTTTCTCCTTTCTAGAGCTCTATATCTTCAAACCTGGGTAAAACTGACGCAGTCTCACGCAGTTCTATTCTCGACCTCAGGGGTCTAGGTGCACGGAGTAGCTGCCGGATGTGGAAGGAGTGATCCGTGTCCATAGCCGCATGCCCTGAGACTCGATACAACCTGCCATGAGGGGTTGCGCAGCATCAGGCGACCGCCGCAGAGGTCCGAGCGGCTTGCGAGCTCTCGAGCGCATCTCAGGCCTAGGAAAGTCACCCCGGTCAGGTCCACGCAGGCCTCTCCCCTTAAGCTCAAGAGCGCATCCAGAACTTGGCGCAGACATTCCTTCTCGTGGGCGTCGAACTCTCCGGCGAGCCCCACGGAGACCCGCCTTATGTCGAGATGGCACTCCTGAGCACCAATCATGGTCAGGGGTTCCATAAGTGATCCGCTCTTCTCACAGCCTCACTTCCGGGTTCGAGAAGGGGCACGGTGTTCGGTTTGAGTTCGGTCGTTTTCATCGACTTATCGTTCCAAGGTGGTGCCAGCCCTTTGAGGTGCTTCCGCTCGCACGGCGTACTCCTCTATGAGGCGTCTCAGGTGCTCGGCGTCCACGGTCTCGTATTCGATGAGCTCCTTGCTGAGTTTGTCTAGTAAGACCCTGTTCCTGACCAAGACATCCTCAGTGGTGTCGTAGGACTCATCGACTATGCGCCTTCCCTCCTTGTCTATCTGAAAGGCTATCTCGTTCGAGTAGTCTGGCTGGGCGTGGAAGTCTCTGCCCATGAACACTTGCCACTGCTGCTGACCCAGCGCCATGGGATCTAGCTTCTCGCTCATCCCAAAGCGGGTTACCATCTGCCTGGGCGCGCCCGACCACGCTCGCTCCGGCATGCTCACGCAACACTTTGGCCGCCCTCTACCGTCGCTCGCCTCGCCTCGCGGGCCCGCCGGATCAGGAGCGTCAGGCTGACGAGGGCTATCAGCACACCGACGTACTCGACGCCGAGGAAACCCATGAGCGTGGAGGTTTTCATGCTGGCGAAGGTGTCCCACAACGCGTGCAGGATGACGGCCGTAGCGAAGGCTCCCCCGACCCTCCAGTTAAGGGTCGCGTGACCCGCCTTGAGCCTCTCCCGCCACAGCACCGTGCACACCAACCCCGTCCAGGCCGCGTGTCCCGCAGGCGACATCAACCCGCGCACCAAGAGAACCTCGTCCAACACACCCAGGTTGCCCTTCGAGAGCAGCAGCGAGGAGAACCCGTAGCCCATGGTTTCGAGTGCGGCAAAACCCATGGCCGTGGCGACTCCCAAGACTATCCCAGCCGCCTCGGAACGGTAGCGGCCCAGGAAGTAGAAGACGAAGGGCAAGATCAGCTTGGCGCCCTCCTCTATCAAACCTATGCCCAGCTTGGGCAAGAACCCCAGGCTCTTTATCACGTCGTACTCGAGGGTTCCAGCCACGACCGTCCCCAGTACCCCACCCCAGATGAAGCAGATCGCCATGGGCGGCAGCGGCACGTCCCACTCAGGAAGCCGCTCGTAGAGGTAGGTGGTGAAGGTTACGGGCACAAGGAAGGCTCCGAGCAGGATCGCAGATGGGAAGTAGTTGACATTGTCGGTTGCGACCAGGGTTCGCTCGACGAGCAAGAGCAAGAGGAGCCCGCTAACGAAGATCTGGAGCCAGTGCCGTCTTAAGAGTTTCAGTGGTCCTTTCTTCCGGTTTTCCTGACGATGAGGTGCCCCGCCAGCTACCTGTGACAACGGGCCCCGTCCCATCGTCACCGCGGGCTCGCGTGCTTCCTCGCTGGTCGCTCCGTCGATCCTCCCCCTCTACCTCCTTGTTGTTGGCCAACCAAGCAAGTTGGCGTGGCCGACGTCCTCGATGGTGAGCATACCAACGGGCTCTCGCCCCTTCGACGACGGGCATGGCCCTGAGGCCGCTCTGCTACGGGAGCCTGTATACCTCCGGGTCTGGCGCTGGCTTCAAGGTCGAAATCTCCTCTTTATGGTTGCTGGTTTCTCGACCGAAGCCTAGCTGCTGACCGGCAGGCGAGCATCGCACGAAAGGCAGATATGAGGAAGATAAATAGATGTGTCTTTGGTAATGTATCCTGTCCGGTTGCTCTTAGCTCACAAACCACGTTCTCGCTCGCGCCATCACGCGCGAGCAATCTGGCTGAGGCGAGCGCAAGAGGTTGCCTAGAGGCGCAAACGCAGGTCTCATAAGCCTCTCGACGGATCTCGCCTCACCGCAAGAAGTATCGCTGTAGAATTAGAGGTAGAGACTTCTAATAGGGTAGTGTGTAGGCTCCGGGCGTTTTGGGGCGGTGAGCTCTCAGGTATGGTGGCTGAAGGATCGGGCGGGGTGGGCTTCCGGGCACGGTTCACGCGCGTGTTCCCTGCCGAGCCGTACCTTGGTCGATTCTTTACGCTGCTTTTCTGGGCGTACTTCGGGGCTACCTATGTCTCTTACCTTCTCGATGGCCGCAAGCATGGGGTTGTAGCTGTTTCGTTTGCGTTCGCGGGGCTCCTGATCTGCTGGCTATTCTTGCCCTGGAGTCCGCAGGTACCCTGGTACCGGTTGCTCAGCGCGCCGACTGCGTTCGTCGCGGCGTCTTTTGTCGTGGTGCACCTTACAGGGTTCGGCCTCGCGGCAGGACTTTTCTCCATCTCAGTCGCGAACACGGTGTTCTTGTTCGGATTTTGGAGAGGGCTGGCCTGCGCCGCGGCCCTGATACCGCTAATCTTTGTGGACCGCCTGTGGTTCGAACCGGAGCTGGGCATCATCGGTGCCCTCGAACGAACCGCTTACTGGATACCTACGTTTGCGTTCGTGGTCGGGATGTGCGCCATGGCCCTCGAGGCCGTCCGGAGGGAAGAACGCGCCGAGAACCTCTTCGCGGAGCTCGAGACAGCACACTCAGACCTCAAACGCTACGCCGAGCAGGCAAGTGAGCTCGCGAGATCCGAAGAGCGCAACCGCGTGGCCCGCGAGATCCACGACAGCTTGGGCCATTACCTGACTGTGGTCAACGTACAGCTCGAGGCGGCCGGCAAGCTTTTCGACCGGGATCCCAAGAAGGCGCAAGAAGCCGTGGCGCAGGCGAAGATATCGGCCTCCGAAGCGCTCTCCGAAGTTCGGCGCTCCGTGCGGGCGCTCAGACCATCGGCTATGGAGAAGCGTAAAGGGCCTGGAGCACTTGCTGTCCTCGCTCGCGAGTTCGGAGGCACAGGCATAACAGTTTCGTTCGAGGTACAAGGCCAGGAACGCGATCTCTCCCCAGAGGCCGAACTGCTACTCTACCGAGCCCTAGAGGAGGGATTGACCAACGCCCTGAAATACTCCGGGAGCAGTCGTGTGCAAACCAAACTGGCCTTCGAGCCCTTTAGCGTGCGGTTGACCGTCGCGGATAACGGATGCGGCTCTTCGGGCAACGTCCGGGGGCTTGGCGGGACAGGGTTCGGGATCCCGGGGCTCGAGGAGCGGGCATCGGCGCTTGGCGGCAGGGTGAGTGCGGCCGACGCCGATGGAGGAGGTTTCGTGCTGGAGGTCGAATTGCCTACGACGCCGGCGGGGGTCGCGTGAGCGGTACAGAGGGACGTCCAGTACGGGTTTTGATCGTCGAGGATCAGGCCCTCGTGAGGCAGGGCTTGAGGACGCTCCTGGACCTCGAAGAGGGGATACAGGTGGTGGGGGAGGCCGCCGATGGCGTGGAAGCGCTGGAACGTATCCCGGACCTGCTGCCCGACGTGGCGCTCGTGGACGTCAGGATGCCTCGCATGGATGGCATGGAGCTCGTGCGGCGTCTCGGGCAGGAGTATCCGTGCGTCATGCCAATTTTCCTCACGACCTTCGACGACGACGAGTACGTCTTCGAGGGACTCAGGGCAGGGGGCCGAGGCTACGTCCTCAAGGATACGCCCTCGGAGGAGCTTGCCGCAGCGATACAGAAGGTCCACCGGGGCGAGGCCGTGCTTGGGGGACAGATCACCTCCAAGGTCATCGAGGAGTTCGGACGGCTCTCCAAGAGCCCGGGCACAGGGGGAGCAGGGTCCGAATCACTCTCCGAACGCGAACGCGAGGTACTCAAGCTTGTGGCTTCCGGGGCGTCAAATCGAGAGATAGCTAAGAAGCTCTATATCACCGAGGGCACGGTAAAGAATCACATCTCCAACGTGCTCAGGAAGCTGGGGTTCAGGGATCGTACCCAGGCCGCCCTCTACGCCCAGGAACACGGCTGGATCGAGCACCCCTGATCGCCCCACATCAGGACGACCAGAAGAAGGCACGCTCTAGGCTCTCATAGTATGACTCCCTCAACTCCTTCCCCTCCAGACGCTCCAGACAAGCCTCGATCCAGGCACAGCCGCTCCTCTCGGCTTCCGCCGGATGTGCCATGTTACCGGGTCTCGAAGTCTTTCCCCGGCTAGTAACCGCCTTCGTTCCCGTAGCCGTTTTTCGACCTTCTGTAGTGGACATCCTTCTGGTAACCGCCTTTCTGGTAACCCGCCTTCTGGTGTGCGTTACCGCCCCGGGCCGAGGCGTTCATCACCCGGAGGTGAGCGGGCGTAGGATACTAGGCGAGGGCTACTACGATCCGAAACCTCCCGCGGAAACGACGAAGGATCTCCGGTGGCGTGTGCGCTGTGATGACCCCGCGTGTTTTTCATGCGGGTCGCTCCTTCTTGCCTCTCTTAGGTGGTGTGGCCGCTGCGTTCCTGCTGCACGTAGACTACGCCTGCAGCGGTATTGGGCAATCCCTCGAAAGTCACTATCGGATAACCTCTTCGGGTCTACCGAAAGTCATGTGATCATCGGGCTGCGCGGACCGGGATACGCCTCGGGGAGTGGGCTCGCGCCGTTTCTTCGAAACCGGGATAAGCGACATCTGCGGGGGCGACGCCTTCTTGCCGGTGCTGTATCTGATGGCGTGCTTGCTCTCGAGCGAGGCCGTGCTGCCGCGAGCTTACGACACCCATATCTACCTGACGGCTCTGGGGATGCTGCTCACGGCCGTTCTACCACTTCGGGCTCATCTCTATAGCGGTGTGCAGTGATATTGGACCTCTGCTACTTGCCAAGTCTGGGGTGGACGTGTCGGGCATTCTGAAGCCTCCCGCGCTATGCTTGAAAGCAAACACCGCGGGGGTGGTCCAACTTCATTGACTACCGCTT
>JBKPOM010000233.1:0-37239 GCA_046733115.1 Actinomycetota bacterium
GCGGGCTGCTCGGGGCAGCCGCGCTCGCGTGGTACGCCGGCCGGCAGGGCGTCTGGGGCACACGCTGGATGATCGCGAGCCGGCTCCTGGCGTACTTCTCGGAGCACGCCTTCTCCCACTGGCTCGTGGGAAGAACCCTGGGCATCCGCTTCAGCGGCTACGGCCTGCACGGCACGAGCCACCCGCAGAGCTATCCACCGGGCGCGCGCTTCTTGTTCTCTCGCCTCCCCCTCCTGAGCGCGCGTACCGACCGCGCCTCGCTCCAGGCGGCCAGGCCCCGTGCTCGCGCGGCGATGTACTCCGCCGGCACCGTGGCGAGCGTGGCGACGAGCGTCGCGATCCCGGGCTACTGCTGGCGGCGCGGTGTGCGCGGGGCGCGGGGCTTTTTCCTGGGCGCGAACCTGTGGAGCGTCCCGTTGCTCCTGAGCGAGTCGCTGCGCCCCGGCGGGGACCTGCGCCGGGCGTGGCGAGAACTATGAATTAGGGACTAGGAAGTTGGCACTGTTCGTTAACGGAGCCAATTCCTAATTCGAGGGCGTTAGTCCTCGAAGACGTACTCCACCTCCTCGAAGGAATCCGCCGCCAGGACGTAGGCCAGCCTTAGCTCGGATGCGCCGGTGTTCTCGCACGAATGGACGACGTCGCCCGGCACGAAGACCGCCGAGCCCGCCCGGACGGGCCCCGTACTCCGGCGCCGATCCGAACCGACCCCCCGCCCGCGAACACGAGGTAGACTTCGGCCTGGCGGTGGCGGTGCTCCGAGAGCGCAGCGCCGGGCGGTATCTTCGCCACTCCCATAGTCAGCGCCTCGCTGCGGGTCAGGTTTCCGCTGATGAGCGTTTTGTACGAGACGGCGGCTGGCCCGCCCGCTTCCTCGCCCTGCATCCTCTCCCACCCGCGCTCGTCTTCTTCTACCACGACGGGTTCCGCTTCCAACCTATTACCTCCTGCTGCCGGGAACCACGCTTACGGCGAGGGCAGGAGGCCCTGCTCCCTGAGGGTGAGGTCGAGGAATGCGTCCCAGTTCTCCGAGACCCTTTCGGCCATCGCCTTCCCTTCGGCACGGCTCTCGCGCGCCACGGCGGCGGTCTCGGGGTCGCCGGCCCGCTCGGCCAGTCGCTCGAGTAGCTCGTAGGCGGCGATCTCGGTGTGCTCGGTTACGAACGCGTCGCGGGCGTTTTGCACGTCCTTGTCGGCGCGCAGCACGTCGCCAACACCCTTGACCTGGGCCGCGGCGATGGCCGCGAGGTCCTTGCTAGCGGACGAGAGTCTTACCCCGCTGCCGAGCGCCGAGCGCCGCTCGTGCAGGCGCTCGAGCTGGCGCCGAGACTCCTCCTTGTGCTGGCGGAACATGGCGGCCAGCTCAGGGTCCCTGGTGTTGAGGATCAGGGAGTCGAGTTGGAGCAGAACGTTCTGCTTCAGGGCGTGGACGTATTCGACGTAGTCGGTGAGCTTCCGGCGAAGCCCCTCTGCGCGTGCCATGCTCTCTCCTTCCCAAGGTTGGGATCTTCCTCGGCCCCCGATCCGCCGCATCCTGACCCGGCCGAACTCGCGCCCGCCTAGCAACGAGCGTCCGGCCCAAGAGCCTACCAATTCGGGCCGCACCTCGTCTACGAGCGCCGAGAACGGTGGCCGGTAGATCAGCGCGAAACCCTCCTGGCGCCGCTCGACGTCGAAAGGCCAGCCGCGACCATGGGTCCGACGCGGGTCGCGCCTCGCGGGCCCTCGATGCGTTTCCAGACGCCGACCATCGGCGGCAGGAGACCCCCGGTACGTTCCACGCGCCAGATGCCTTCGAGGCCAGGCGAAGCCCCGTAAGGACCGCGCACGTCGTCGCCGGGCGGAAGCTCACCGCCGTCCGGACCGGCACCCCCTGTGCTCCCGCTCTGTTCTCAAGGTTCCACGCTTACCGTTTACCACCGCGAGGACGGCCAAACGTTCTGTCCACCGGTCGAGAGGACGACCTGCAGGGTCAGAACCATGGACTTTAGCACCGCCCGGGATCGTGTGTTGCCCGGGCGGTCGCGGGAGGTAGTACCATCGCGGTTCCCGGGAAGCTCCGCACCCTACCAGAAGATCTCCAGGTCGATGGGCTTCAAGGCGTGGTCGTTGGACTTCTCGGCCGAGCAGGCCGTGACGCCCACCACGAGATCGTTCTCGGCCCGCAGGTCCACGAAGTCGCCCGGCTTCGAGAGCGGCGGATCGATAGAGATCTCACCACCAGGGAAGATCTCCACGTTCATGAAGACGTTGAAGGTGGTCGGGATGTCGTCTCCCTCCACCCCGAAAGGCCCGAGGTTCTTCGTGAGGTTCTCGAAGCAGCTCGGGTGGTAGCCCTGGTGGCCCTCGTAGAGCATCTCGAAGGTCTCCGGGCTGCAGGGGGTGAGCAGGAAGTCGTGCCTGCCGACCCTGTCTTCAAGGATCGTGAACATCGGGTTGCTGCGGTTGGAGTAGAGGAGGTGGCCGGTACTCTGGTAGATCGTGTTGTTGTAGTCGATGGTGCGTCCCGACGACAGCCATTCGGAGGCGTCCGCCCGGCCCGCGCCGCCGGAGGCGAAGGCCACCACGTCCGAGACCTGCTTTCCTTCGGGGTCGATGATCCTAATTATCTGACCCTTCCTCAGCTCGAAGCCCATCCCGGTCTGCGGCTCCAGGCGGTGGCGCCTCACGCGGTCCAATCGTCCTCCCTTTTGTCTTCTGTCCCCGGTGCCACCTTCCCCGGGCGGTCCTTCGCGGGCCCGTTCGTGTCGGACGCGTGGAAGGGGCAGCGCCAATCGGGCTCCGCGGGACGGCCCGAGTACTGGCGCGCCTCCGAGATCGTGCCGAACTCGGCGAGGTTCGGGTTCACGTTGCTCTGAAGGTCGCGTTCCCGGCGCCGGATGGCCTCCTGGAGCCGGGCGTAGCGGCCGTCCTCGCGCAGCCTCTCGAACTGGCGGTGGGCGTTGAAGACCAGGGTCGGCCAGGCGAAGCGGCGCGCGAAGCGCGAGCTCGCCGCGTGCAGTCCGACCACGAAGAAGGCCCTCTCCGCGAAGCTGAAGGCGAAGTCCGTATCCTCTGGGTCCGGGCTCACGACGGGGTCGTAGGCGTGGTGGCGCCGGTCCTCCTCGTGCAGCCGCCGAAGCTGCGCCCAGAGTAGACCCTCGAACTCTTCCTCGCTGATACCTGTAGGCCCCTCGAAGCTCGCGACGAAGGTCGAGAACTCGTCGCCGAGGTCGGCCTGCTCCTGCGCGAAATCGAAGAGGTCGCGCGCGAGGCCCGCCGTGGCGGCCGACGAGCCTATCCGCTCGTAGAGGCCGAAGCGGTAGTTTCCGTGCCGGATCGCGGACCTCGCCCCAACGCAAGAGAAGGCCGGGTTGAGCACGAGCGCTCGAAACGAATCGTGTACGAACCCTTGCAACGGCCTGACGGGCGTGCCGAGCGGAACGCGCACGAGCTTCCTGCCACGGGGCATGGCGGCGGAACTGTTGGCGAGGGCCAGGTCGTCGCGAAAAGGGTTCTTCCGCCGTCCGGTGTCGGGAGCGATCCTCACGCCCGAACCTCGCCGAAAGGGGTGCGGGCCTGCCCCGGTATGCGCATCGTCGGCGTCAAGATCCGGTTTGCTCCTTGCGTCGCGCGTACAGGGCGCGGTCCTTGTCGTTGGCGTCGCGCAGGGTGCGCACGTCCTCGAAGCGGTCCGCGTCGCGCTCGGCCAGGGCGCGGGCGGCGGGCCCGTGGTACCACTCGTGCTCCAGAAAGAGCCGGCCTCCGGGCGACAGGTGGTCGGTCGCGCCGTCGAGGATGCGCCGGTGGAGGTCCAGCCCATCGGTGCCGCCGTCGAGGGCCAGGTGGGGCTCGTGCTCGGCGACGCGGCGTCCCATGCCGGAAATCTCTTTCGTCGGAATGTACGGTGGGTTGGACAGGATCAGGTCGAAAGGCCGGCCCGCGGCGAGGGCTTCCACCGGCTCCCACATGTCGCCGAGCCCGAGCTCGATACGATCGCCCACGCCGTACCGCTGCACGTTGCGACGGGCGACCGCGAGCGCCCCTTCCGAGACGTCCGTGGCCACGATACTCGCCCCCGGAAGCCGCCTGACGAGCGAGACGGCGATACACCCGCTGCCCGTGCATAGCTCCAGCACGCGCGGTTCCGACGGCAGCGGGCTGCGCGCCAGCTCCTCGAGCACGATGTCGACGAAGAGCTCCGTGTCCACCTTAGGGATGAGCGTCTCGCGCGAGATCTCGAAGTCCAGCCCGAGAAACGGCGCCCGCCCAACAAGGTAGGCCACCGGCGCGTCGGATGACGCGTGACGCAAGACCTCCTCGAAGCGCAGCCATCCCTCGGGGGTCAGCCTCCGGCCGGCATGCGCCCCGAGCTCCGCGTACGGCACGTCGAGGCAGGCGGCCACAAGCGTCTGTGCCCAGCGCCGCGCGAGCGGCATGTCCATCGCCTCGAAAGTCGCGGTGGTCCATTCCAGAAGTCGTCCGACCGGGGCGGAAGCATCCGGAAAAGCAGAGGGTAGCCGAGCTGATCCGAGATCCGGAGTGGCGGCGTCGTTCATGCGGCACGCCTTCGCCCACACGAGGCGCACGGGCGGCACCACGGCGGACCTTTCTCCGACGCTGCAGATCCGTTCGAACGGTTGCTTACGGCCCTTCAATCCACGCTCGCAAGATCGCAGACGGCGGGTGATACTCGCGTGAAGTCCATCACAGTAGTGTACACCCCAGCACAAAATGGCCCGAAGTTGCAGGCGGACGCCCCGGCCGCGTTCCAACACGCGACCGGCGGGCTCGGAGGGAATCGTGCCAGAAGACTTCGGCACGCACGGCGACCCGATCTGCTCGCGCCCGCAGCGGCCGGAGGGCGCAGCGGGCCCGTCGGAGTCG
Organism: Actinomycetota bacterium; assembly: GCA_046733115.1. Classification (GTDB taxonomy): domain Bacteria; phylum Actinomycetota; class Rubrobacteria; order Rubrobacterales; family Rubrobacteraceae; genus Rubrobacter_D. The sequence continues at coordinate 4,867 of JBKPOM010000233.1, forward strand.
GGCTTACCGGGACCGAATCTCCGGGTGTGGGCCCGCTGCGCCGGGGGTACTATGGGCGCATGGACAAGCGCTTCGGGAGCGGACGCCCTTACACGGTTGGCGCTGAAGAGGAGTTCCAGCTCGTAGATCTATCGACCCGGGAGCTGGCCCCGGCGGTGGGCGACGTGCTCGGTGCCGCGTCCGAAGACTCCGGGTTGATGGTTCCCGAGCTCTTCCAGAGCTGCGTCGAGATGGTTACCCCCGTGTTCCCCGACGTAGCCGAGCTTGCCCGCCGCTTGCCCGCGCTGCGGCGGGAGGTGGCGGAGTCTTGTCGAGAGGCGGGGGTCGGATATCTCGCCTCGGGTTTGCACCCCTTCTCCGACCCGTTCGTCCAGGAGTTCACCGAAGGGAAGCGCTACAGGCGGATGGAGGAGGAACTCGGCTCCCTGGCGCGGCTTCAGATCATCTACGCGCAGCACATCCACGTCGCCGTGCCCGATGAGGAGGCGGCCATCCGCGCCACGAACGCCCTGCTCCGCCACGTGCCCCTCTTCGTCGCACTCTCCGCCAACTCCCCCTTCTGGCGCGGGGAGGACACGGGGTTCGCCTCGGCCCGCGTCAAGATCCGGGACGCCTCCCCCCGCTCGGGCCTACCGCCGACCTTCCGCGACTGGGACGAGTTCGAGGACTACGCGGGGGCCCTCGTCGCCATGGGGAACATACCGGACTGGTCCTGGTTCTGGTGGGACGTACGGCCCCACCCGCTTCACGGCACGGTCGAGCTCAGGGTCCCCGACGTGCAGGCGGAGTCCGCCTACGCCACCTCCCTGGCCGCGCTGACCCAGTGCCTGGTGGCGACCGCGGAAGAGTACGCCCCCGAGGACGCCCGCTTCGTATCTGAGAACAAGTGGCGCGCGATCCGGCGCGGCCTCGACGCCACCTTCTACGACTTCTCAACTGGCGAGGAGAAGGTGGCCCGCGAGGTAGCCCGCGACCTCGTCCTAAGGCTGCGCCCGGTGGCCCAGAGCCTCGGCTGCGAGGCCGAGCTCGGCGGCATCCGGGATATCCTGCAGCGGGGCACCGGCGCCGAGCTCCAGCGAGCCGTCTACGAGAGACGCGGTTCGCTGGAGGACGTGGTGACTTACCTACTCGAAACCACGTCCCCCGTCGAGGAGCCGGCGCGGGAACGCTAGGATTAGCGTCTCCGGCGGCGCGCGGCGGCGAACAGTAGCGCCCCGGCGGCGAACGCCGTCCCCAATGCGACCCCTCTCGCGTACGGGTCTGGGACGGGCTGCGGCAGCCACTCGACGCCCCTCTCCCCGGCGCGCGGTGGGCTCCCGACGTAGCGACCGCGCCGCGGCGGGGTGAAGCCATCGACGAAGCTGCGGAGCTCCTGTGCGACGCTTCCGCCGGAGATCGGCAGCCCATGGCCCGCCGCCACCACCGCCGGTCTCAGGTCGGCGAGCTTCCCGATGCTATCTCGGGTGGTCGTCCAATCGAAGGTGAAGGGCGGCGAAGGCCGGTTGATCCCGCGCCGGCGGGGGTGGTAGGCGCTCCAGGAGTCGAGGTCCATCGTCGCGAGGGCGTCGCCGGCGAGAAGGACGCGGTCCGACTCGCGCATGAGCGAGACGTGGCCGGGGGTGTGGCCAGGCGTGTGCAGCCAGCGCCAGCCCGGGGCCCCGGGCACCGCGCCGTCCTTAGGCAGCCTCAGAACCCTGGTGCCGAAGTCGTAGCCGCGGTCCGGCATGAAGCGGGACATTTGCGCCATCGCGCCGCCCATCGTCGGATCGCGCGGCGGGTAGTCTGAGAGGCCGGTGAGGTAGGGGGTTTCGAGCGGGTGCGCGTAGAGGGGGACGTCCCACGAGTCGGCGAGGAGGCCGGCCACGCCGACGTGGTCGAAATGTCCGTGCGTAAGCACTATCGCCTCGGGCCGCGCCCGGAAGCGCCTGTCGGCCGCCCGGCGGATATAGTCCCCCGAGCCCTTCAGGCCGGCGTCGACGAGAACCCAGGGTCCGCCCGGCTCCCCGAGCGCGTACACGTTGACGAAAACGATCCCGAGGCGCGCCAACCCCGGGACCACGGACTCGAACACCAGGTCCTCCTCGCGGACGTTCCTTACCCACGACTATGGTACACCCGATCCCGCCAATCCAAGCCGCCGCCGGTGGGTGCCGGCCGCAAGGGACCCCTCGCCGATGGCCGTTGGGAGCCGTCCAACGGCACCCGGCTGCAGCTTCTCGGCAATCGTGCCCCCGTTTTCGACGCGCCGCGTGACCGACGCTAACCGGTTGTTCCCTGGCGCCTTGCCCGTACAGTCCGGGCGCAGCTTACGCCCACTATCCAAGATGGCGGCAACTGTCGCATGCCAAAGAGCACGCACCACGGTCCCCATTGGGACGGAAATGGCCCGAACTGTGTAGCGGCGTTTGGCCGGTGGCGGACCGCGCCGCGAATACTTGGTTCATTTCATTGCCTACGGGCCAAGTAGACGCCAACGAGGATGACGGCACCGCCGGCGATCTTGCTGATGCCCAGGGCCTCGTCGTCTTCGACGATGCCCGACAGGATCCCGGTGACGGTGATGAGGTACTGGTACACGAGCACGCGGTTGGCCCCGGTGCGCGAGACGCCGGTCTGCCAGGCCGAGAAGGCGAACGCCGTGGCGAAGACGGCGGAGAAGGCCACGGCCGCCCATGTCCCAGCCCCGACGCCCTCCCACGCCATCCCCGTAAACAGAGGCAAAGAGAGCGCCAGCACGACGGGAGCGCCGAACAGGGTCGGGTAGGTGGCCACCGCCAGGGGAGAGTATTTCTCCAACATGCGCATCGAGAGCACGGTGTAGGCCCCGAACCCCACCGCCGCCACGAGCACAAAGAATCGCCGATAAGGCTCGCGCCCTCCGCTCCGAGGCCCTCGTGGAACACGATCCCGACCCCAAGAACAGAGAGCCCCACGCCCACCGTCCCCCTCAAGGTGGGCCTCTCGAGCCCGAGCGCGAGGCCCAGCAGCAAGCCCCACACGGGGGCCGTGGCGAAGATGAGGCCGGTGTTGGCCGCCGTGGTCAGGCTGAGGCCGAACGTGAAGGCCGTCTGGCCGACGGCGATTCCGAGGCAACCAAGCCCGACCGTCGGCAGCAGCTCCCCGCGTCGCAGCCTGCTCTCCGGCTCCAGGATACGGAGCACGCCGTACATTAGAAGCCCGCCGACCACGAACCGGAAGGCCACGACGGAGAGCGGGGGCATTGACATGGCCGCGAGCTTGGTCGCTGCGTAGTTCGAGCCCCAGAACACGGCGGCGAGGACCAACGAGACCTCGGTCAGTACCCCCGCGTTGGTCTTATCTCTGCTCAAGAAACCTGGTCCTAAGCCCGCGCCACGACCCGTGCGCCCATCTTCACGGCTCTTCCTCGGGGTCGGCCGCTACGCGCCTCGCCGTAAAGCGCAAAAGCGCCTGCGAACAGGCGACGATCCTTTCGGTCGGACACGCAAAAGCCTCCGTCCCGGAAGGCGGGGGCTCCCACAAGATCTATTACGGCAGCAGACGCGACACCGCGCTGAACTTCGAAGACTCGGTTGCCTTCATGGACAGGATCGTGGTTATGCCCAGGATGGCACCGGTGATCGCCAGGTTCGCGTTCCCGAGCTGGTTCACCGAGCGCAACAGGCTGGCGGCCTTATCGGGCGTCTCGGACGATGGCGTGGTCCCGGAGGCGATCGGGACCGCGCCGCCCGGGGCCTGCCCGGTGAGCGCGCGGCCCTGGATCACGCTGGCGATCCCGCTCAAGGTACCCGCTGCGAACAGGAGGTCCTTGGCCAGTACCAGGTTGCGGGTCTGATCGTCTATCTCCCCGCCCGAGAGCCCCAGCCTGCCCGGAAACCAGGTCGCCGCCGAGGCGATGAACGAGCCCGCACTGATGGCGTTGAATCGGTTCCAGGTCGTGTTCAGGATCTTCCCGCGATCCGCCTCGGAGTCGATGACGTCGAGGTTGGGGTTGAGGGCGATCTTTCCGAACACCGAACCCCCGAAACAGACAGCGAGGCCCAGGTTGTGAACCACCCAGGCGGCCGTAGATGCTGTGCGCAACGCAATCCTCCTTCTGTTCGTGCCTTCCGAATGCCTATTACCTACCACCTTTGCGCACCAGCCCAAACACGACCGCGCGGCACCACACGAATTTTGGCCCGAATTATGTATCCGCGCGCCGGCAAACGATGCGTACAAGCTGTAAGAACTGGCACATAGGTCCGACATATTGCCGTCGCGTTCGGCACAACGCCTTTACACACTTCGGACCATCTTTGTTCCGAGTCCGGCGATCTGTGTTCGCGTTGACTACCGCGGACCCGAGGGCGTCGTGTAATCCGTCGAAAGGGACCTCGCGCGCCGCGAACCGCGCCGTGTACGTTACGAAACCGAGGAGCACAACAGCGGTGAGGAAGATCCCACCTGCTCCGTAAGCCCGAAGGGTACGTCGTGGTATTGCCGGGCGCCTCGCGCGGCATCGGGAGGGCGACGGCGCGGCTCTTCGCCGAGCACGGTGCCTCTGTGGTGCTCGCCGCCCGGCAAGAGGAGGCCCTCCTCCGGGTCGCCGCTGAGTGCGAGGCTCTGGGGGGCGGGCGCTCGCCGTGCCGACGGACGTCGCCGACCGCGAGGCCGTCGAGAAACTGGCCCGCAAGGCCGTCGGGTGTTTTGGCCGGATCGACGTCTGGGTCAACAACGCCGTGCTGCTCGCGTTCGGCCGCCTGGAAGACGTGCCGCCGGAGGCGAACCGGCGCGTGGTCGAGGCGAACCTGCTCGGCTACATGCACGGGGCCCAGGCCAAGCTTCCGCGCTGCCGGGAGAGGGACTCAGGCGTTCTCATAAACGTCTCGTCGGGCTTCGCGGTCGTAGGCTCGCCTTATCAGGGCGCCTACGCCGCCACGAAGTTCGCCGAGCGTGGCCTGGGACAGTCGTTGCGCGGCGAACTCCGCGGGACCGGCGTGCGGGTCTGCACCATCAGCCCGGCGGGGTCGATACCCCCGCCTACCGCCTCGCCGCCAACTTTTCCAGCCAGCCGGTACGATCCTCGTCGCCGCTGATGCCCCCGAAGCGGGTAGCACGGGCCATCGTGCGCTGCGCCCGGAGGCCGCGTCCGGAGGTGATCGTGGGCAATTCCGTGAGGGCGCTCCGGCTGGCGCACGTGCTCACACCGACCCTTACCGAGCGCGCCGTGGCCAGCGGTATAGGGTCCGGGATCCTCGGGGAAGGGCCTGGCGAACCGACCTCCGGCAACCTCTTCGAGCCGCAGCAGGCGTGGTCGGGCGTGAGCGGCGGCATCAACGAAGAGGTCGGACACCGGGCGAAAGACGGGGCGCGACGCCTGGCCCTCGGAGCGGCCGCCGGGGCCTCTTTGCTAGGATCGGGGCTGTTGGCGTGGCTGTTGCTGCGCACGACTCGCCCTTAGCGTGCAAGGGGACGCCGACTTTACCTGGTCCTACTACTTGATCTTCATGTACGCCTGGGTGAGGAAGTCCGAAACCGCGAGGATCGCGAAGACAGACGCCACGAAGCGGGTGAGGGCCGGGGCGAGCACGAGCCCGTAGGCGAAGAACGCGGCGACCCACTACCCCAGGCAGAACACGCAGATCAAGAGTTCCCCGACGGCCTTCCGCAAGCCCGTGCCCCTGGCCTGCTCTTCGACGTTGGACGGGCTCTGCATCTCCTAGAACTCGGTGAAGGGGGCGCGGATAGGGCTGGTGACGGCGTCGTTGCCGACGAGGTAGCTCAGCTTGTGGGTTGCCACGCCGAAGAGGACGATGTCGGAGAGCCGCACCCGCTGGGGTATGGAACGGTCCGAACCCCTCGTCACCAGCAGGAAAAGCGCGAACACCAGTTGGAAGGCCCCGATCAGGGCCAGGTAAGCTCCGAGAGGCCGGTCCTCGCCGCCGTACCCTTCGAAGGGAGGCTTGTGCGCCGATTCGTCGTTCATGTCGGTACCTTTCTGTTTGACAACTCTTCCAGTCGGAAGCGGACCCATGTTCCCGGCCTCATCGATACCTCCCGAGCAGAGCGTAGGCCACGCCCGCGGCGCCCGCAAGGGCCTCGCCGCCGGCGAGGGCGGCCCGCTGGAGCGAGGCGTTCGTCTCACTCCACCCGTCGGACACGCGATTTTGTCCGGGGACGGGCTCGAGGACGTTGCCGGGCCCCTGCTCGACGGGCTTGGAAGAGAACACGGCCCGCTCGAAGAAGTAGGGCAATGTCCGGCCGTAGATGCCCGGCGCGAGTGCGTGGAGCATCTCGATTGTCTGGCCGGCCCGTCCCTCGGTTACCTCCCTGCGGGGGTCCCTGGCGCACCGCAAGATCCTGTCCGCCACCTCCTCCGCGCTCGACACGGGCGGCACCGCCCTGGCGGCCCGTCCGTAGTAGTTGCCAGTTGCCGGCCTGACGGAAGACGGGCGTGTCCACGGACTGCGGCAGGATCGTGACCACGTCGATACCCTCGTCGCCCGCGAGCTCCTGCATCAGGCACTCCGAGAACGCCCTGATGGCGAACTTGCTCGTGACGTAGGCGCTGACGTGGGGGAGGTGAGCCTGCCCCACGCCGAAGACATGTTCACGAGGACGCCCTCGCCCTGCTCTGTGTACCGGGCGAGGGCCGCTCGGGAACCGTGGATCTGGCCAAAGAGGTTCGTCTCGATCACCCGCCGAAATACCTCGGTCGGAACATCCTCGAAGCGACTGTAGGCCATGACGCCGGCGTCGTTCACCCAGGTATCGATTCGTCCGAATACCTCGACGCTGCGGCGGGCCAGCTCCTCGACGGCCTCCTCGTTGGCCACGTCCGTCGGGACGACGAGCGCCCGCCCGCCGGCCGCCTCGCACTCCTGGGCGACCTCCCGCAGGCTCCCTTCGCTCCTGGCGGCAAGCACCACGCGTGCGCTGTGCTCGGCGAAGAGCCTCACCGCGGCCCTACCGATGCCGCTGGAGGCACCGGTCACGATCACGACCGAGCCCTCGATCTCCCGTGGCACCCGACTCACCCCCTCCTCGCGCTATCCATCCATGCTTGTTCTGCGCTCTTCCCTCCGGCCCGGTTCCCCAACCACCGCGCCTACTTCCACCGACGCGCCCGCAGCGGGCGCGTCCCACGCGGGCACGACCCTCAGGCTGCGCCATCCGGTGCCAGCAGGCTCTCCTCACGAAGTTAGCCCGATCCACGCTCGCGAACGCCGCCATCCCGTCGACGACCGAGGCGGCCGGCGGGTCAACAACCTCGTTGCACCGGCTCTCCCTGATCCGCCATCGGGACCTTCGTTTCCCAGAGACCGCAGGAACAGCCTCGCGTCCAACTCGTGGCCGAAGAGGGCCGGTGCCTGCGTACCGTAGCAGGGGAGCGTCATGGCTTCGACGGCTCCGCCCACGGGACGGCGGATCATCCACCACGCCATTACCTGCGACTCGCCGCGCGGCTTGCTTGTAGCCGGTGTCGCGGATCGCTTCCCGGTTTCTCCCTTTAGCATCGCGTCCTTTCCGTTGCACCTACGAAATTACCCTGAGCCCAGCTTCTAGCCCCGCCGGCGCGGCCGCGGGGTGTTAGCGGACCCAAAGAGAGGGCCTGACGCCCGAGAATGGCCCGAAAGTCGTACTCGTATGGCGCCTTGCGGGCCGTCCTGCTCGTGTTCGCGCAGAACCGCGCTTTTCGGCGATAGAACAGGCTTTCGGGGTTGGTCGTGGCGTGGCCTTAGCAACGTCTGATCCGCCCTGTTAACATTTCACGGCTGTTGGCTTCTACACTAGGTGAGATCGGCGGTTACTTTGCAGACGGCCCACGAAATCGAGGCACTGACGAGCGGGGCGATGGCCTCCGTCTGGTCTTGGGTGCAGCAGAAGATCCCGGCCGGCGTCGAGGTCTTCGACGCCCACGCCCACATCGGGGTTGACGTGGACGGCCGCATCATGACTGCCGAGGGTATGCGTGGGCGCATGGAGGCCGCCGGGGTCGAGAAGAGCATAGTGTTCCCCCTGAACGACCCGAACGCCCGCGACGACTACTCGGGGCCCAACGACGTGGTCTGGATCGCCTACGAGGAGCACCCTTCCTCGTTCGTGCCTTTCTTCCGGCTCAACCCGCACCTCGACTACGGCGCGGAGTTCGGGCGGTGCGTCGAGCGCGGTTTCATGGGCCTCAAGCTCCACCCTGTCTCGCAAGAGTTCGAGCTCGACGACCCGAAGGTGGTGCGCCTGTTGGGGATGGCGGCAGAGATCGATCTGCCGGTCCTGATCCACACCGGCTTCGCCATGGAGCGCGTCGTCGAGCCGCTGCTGCCGACGGTCGAGGCGCACCCCGAACTGCGTCTGATCCTGGGCCACGCCGCGATGGTCGAGGTACTCGCCGCGGCACGGGCCTTCGAGGACCACCCCAACGTGCTGTTCGAGACCTCCGTGGTCCGGGCCAAAGATCTGTACGAGCTCTGCTGCTGTGTCGACCCTTCCCGCATCGCTTTCGGGTCCGATATACCCTACGGCGACCTTCCCTCGACGCTGCACTCCATCCTCGCCGCCGCGGAGGCCGCGGGCGTGCCGGATCGTGCGATACGCGGTCTGCTCTCGGAGAACATAAGGCGATGGTTTCCGTGAGGGCGGGGGAGAGGACCGACCTGACCCTCAGGACGGTCCACCTGCTCAGGATCAACAGCTACATAGACATCGCCATCAACGCGATGTGGACCGCGAGCCCCAGGGTGGACACCATGATCGGTATGGCCGAAGCGAGCCTGAGGGGCGAGAGCCCCGGCGGCCGGGACGAAGAAACGCGCGCGAAGGTACGCGACCTGGTGAGGGAGGGGCGCGCTTACCTGGCCGGCGGCGACACCTCTGTCGCGATGGGCCGAATGCGGGTGGCCCAAGATATTTTGACCCTACGTCTCATCCTCCTCTCCGATGAGTAGCCCGATGGTTGGCGACGCCGGTCTGCCCGAGGACACTCCGCTCGCGGCCGTCAGGCGCGGCGCGCTCGTCGAGAGCGTCCACCGCGGCCGCCTCGTCGTCTGCGACCCCAGGGGCAACGTACTCGAAGCCGTGGGCGACCCAGAAGCGTACGTCTACCTCCGCTCCTCGGCCAAACCCTTCCAGGCACTCCCGCTCGTCCTCTCCGGGACCGCCGACGCTATCGGTCTGAAGGACGAGAAGCTCGCCGTGGCCTGCGCCTCACACAACGCCGAGGAGCCCCACCTCGCCGCCGTCAAGTCCATCCTGGAGAAGGCCGGCCTGGACGAAAGCGACCTCCAGAGCGGCGCCCATCCGCCGATGTACGGGCCGGAGGCCGCGAAGCTCGCACGTAGCGGCGAGGAGCCGCGCCCGATCCACGGCAACTGCTCGGGCAAGCACGCCGGCATGCTCGCCGTCTGCGTCCACGAGGGCTACGAGACGCTGTCTTACCGCGACCCCGGCCACCCGCTTCAGCGGCGCATTCTCGGGCTCATAGCCGAGGTCTGCGGCCTGGAGGAGGACGAGATCCTCGTCGCCGGCGACAATTGCGGCGTCCCCGCCTTCGCGCTTCCGCTGAGGAGCTTCGCGACGGGGCTCGCCCGCATCGCCACCGGCGTGGGGCTACCCGACGAGCTTGTGGACGCCGCCTTGCGCATCAGGGACGCCATGCGCGCCCATCCGTTCATGGTCGCGGGGACGGGACGGTTCGATACGCGGCTCATGGAACGGACGAACCTCCTCGTCAAGGGAGGAGCAGAGGCCGGCCTCGCGGTCGGAAACCCGCAAGGTTGGGGCATGGCGCTCAAAATCTCCGACGGTTCGGAGAGGGCGGTGCGGCCCGTGGGGCTCGCTGCGCTTGATCACATGGGCGTCGAGGTGGGAGCCGGAGACTCGATTGTGCGGGGTTTGCACGGGGAGGAGGTTGGTGAGATCGTGCCCCTGATCTGGGCACGATCCAACAGTGGTAGCATCTGACCACAACCGAACGGGTGATGAGGCTCACCCTGAACTGCGAGAGAATCGCTAATGGCCTCTACCAACAGACCCGCGGGTCGCGGTAGAGGCTTTCTCCATGGTCCATCGCAGCGTGAAGGAGCAACGCTAGCGTGAATCGACAGAGTAAAGAGGCAGACCGGGAGACCGTGGCCGTTGTTGCCCAGGCCACCCTGCGTCTGCGCTCGGAGCTCGAGTGCGAGCGGGTCGTTCGGCTGGCCCACGGCCGCGGCGTGGCGTCGGCCACGGCATAACGGGGACCCGAAGATGGCGGATCGCCGATCTTCGTGATGCTCCTGGACGAGCCCGAGAACCTAGGACGTTTCCTGCCCGAGTTGCGCGAGACCGTCCCCGACGCTCCCATCTCCGTGATCCGGGAATCCGTCGAGCACGTCTCGCCGGCCGACTTTCTCGGCGGCGTGCTAAAGCCAAAACCGTTCAGGGCCGAGTTTGGGCACCTGAGCTGGGTGTTCGCCGGGGGCGCTCTCGGGGCCTGCGCACGCCTTCTGGTCGAGTCGGTGGCCGCCCGCGTGAGCTCCTTCCACGACGTGTTCCCGTGAGGGACGATGCTGGTGAACGTCATCGGCTCCTTCGCGATAGCTATCCTCGGCGCCCTTCTCTTCGAGAGGTTCATGGAGGAGTAGTAGAGGCTGTTCTGGGTGCTCGGGTTCCTCGGTTCCTTCACGACGTTCAGCTCGTTCACGTTGCAGACGACCGAGAGCTGGGCCGTCTCACCCGCCCGAGGCGTGCTCTACGGCGGCGTAAGCATCCTCCTTGAGCTGGTCGTGGCGGTACTCGGGTTGAGGCTCGCGAGGGCGCTCATCTAGTGGTTTTCGTGATGCTAACCCTCGTCGGAGCGGGTTTCAGCGCCGTCTTCAGGTACATGCTAGGCGGATGGATCAACCACAAGATGGGACCCGAGTTCCCCTGGGGGACGCTCGCCGTAAACGTCATGGGCTGCTTCGCCCTCGCCTACTCGAAGGCTCGGCCCCGCAGGACGACCTTTTGTTGCTCGTGCTCGGGAAGGGGCTGCTCGCCGGCTTTAACGCCTTCTCCACGCTCATGTTCGAGACGCTGAACCTGGCGCGGGCCAGGGAGCACGACCGGGCGTTCTTCAACGTGGTCGGCAGCATGGCCCTCGGTCTTCCCGCGCTGCTCCTAGGCGTCTACCTCGGGACGGTGGCGCGATGAGGAGCGCGACGCGGGTGCGGGTCTTCGTAGGCGAGGACGAGCGGTACCAGGGGAGGCCGCTCTTCGAGGCCATCGTGCTCGCCGCGAGAGAGGAGGGGCTCGCGGGCGCGACGGTCTTCAAGGGCTTCATGGGCTTCGACCGGTCCTCCGGTTTGCTCTCGTTGCGGCCCCTGCGTTTTCACGCGGACCTGCCGGCCGTCGTCGAGGCCGTCGGTCGCAGGGAAGAGATCGAGGCCGCGCTGCCCGGCGTCAGGCGTGTGCTCGCGCGCGGTCTGATCACCTTGACCGAAGTCGACCTCTTCGAACCCACCTCGTAGCCCGGCGGGAGAACACCAGGCCGCCAGACGCTACAATCGAACCCGTACGATGGCGGACATGAACTACACGGAACTGGACTGGCGGTGGGCTATCGTCCTCGGCGTTGCGCTCAGGGACGGTCTTCTGGATGCCGTCGCCGACGAACCTCGTTCCGCAGACGAGGTGGCGCGGGAACGCAGGCTCGACGCGCGGGCCGTGTACGTGTTGCTCTCGGCGCTCGTCGAGCTGGGGATTCTGGAGGAGAACGAAGGTAAGTTCCGGATGAGGGAAGAGCATCAGAGGCCGCTTCTGGAGCCGGAGCATACCGACTACGTCGGAGGCAGCGTGGTCCACCGGTGCGAGTTGATCGGTAGCTGGAGCCGCATCGGGGAGGTTCTCGAGACAGGCAAGCCGGTCGAAGACCGTACCTCCTCCGACTTCGGTGGCACGGCGACCTTTATCCAATCGATGCGCCGTGGGGCACGCGCCGGGGCGAAAGGAGTCGCCGAGGCCGTGATCTCGCGCCTGCCCGAAGGCGCGAGCATACTGGACGTGGGAGGAGGTCCTGGTACGAACGCCGAGGCCTTCGCGCGGGCGGGGGCGCGGGTTATCGTCCTCGACAGGCCTGAGGTGATCGAGCTGATGCAAGATCACCTGCGCCGTGCCGGCATCGAAACGGCGGCTGGAGACATGAACGAGGTGTTGCCAGGGGGACCGTTCGACGCCATCTACTACGGGAACACCTCGCACATGTACGGCCCAGCCGAGAACCGCGCACTATTCGAGAGGATGCGGGGTTCGCTCCTCCCTGGCGGACTACTCGCGATCAGGGAGTTCGTACGTGGCATGAGCGAGGACGCCGCCCTCTTTGCCGTGAACATGCTGGTCCTGTCGGCCGGCGGCGGAACGTATACCCGCGAAGAGTACGAGGACTGGCTCGCAGGCGCGGGCTTCGACGGCGTCGAGTTCGTGCCCGTACCCGGAAGGGGGACGCACCTCGTCTTCGCCCGCAACCCCGGATAGCTCCCGGGCGCCATGAAGTTGACCATGGAGATACTCGAGGCCTGTTACCGGGCCGGCGCGTTCCCGATGGCCGATTCCTACGGGCGCATCGAGTTCTACCGCTCCGACCTGCGGAGCGTGCTGGAGTTCGAGGACCTGCACGTCTCCCGGTCGCTGGCGCGCGTGATCCGTAAAGGAACCTACGAGGTACGCGTGGACGAGGATTTCGACGCCGTCATACGCGCGTGCGCTGACAGGGAGGAGACCTGGATCAACGCCGAGATAATCGACGCCTACGTACGGCTGCACAGAGCTGAAAAAGCCCACAGCGTAGAGGCCTACAACGAAGGCACCCTCGTCGGAGGCCTCTACGGCGTCTGTCTAGGCGGGGCGTTCATCGGCGAATCGATGTTCACGCGCATGAGGGACGCCTCCAAAGTGTGTTTCGTCTATCTCGTGGAGCGCTTGCGGGAGAGAGACTTTCTGTTGCTCGACTGCCAGATACAGAACCCCCACCTCGCCAGCCTGGGCGCGCATGAGATCCCCGAGACGGAATACCTGCGCCGCCTTCAACAGGCCCTGAGCCTGGAGCGCTCCTTCGTGTGAGTAAGCGTCCCTACTGTCCGTCTGGCGGCGCGTGGTAAGCTAGCCCCATGGATATACAACACATCGACATCAATTTCAGGCCCGAGCTGGAGCGGCCGGTCCTGATCGCCGGCTTCACGGGTTGGAACGACGCCGCGGACGCGGCGAGCGTCGCCGTAGGTGCCCTGGCGAGCTCGTGGGGGGTGCAACGCTTCGGCGGCTTCGACGGCGAGGAGTTCTTCGATTTCCAGACCACGCGGCCCCAGGTCAAGCTGATCGATGGCGTGACGCGCGAGATCGAATGGCCCGAGAACACGCTCTCCGCCACGGAGGCGAGACTGGGAGCCGCGGGCGGCCGCGGGGCCGTCCTGCTCACGGGGCCCGAGCCGAACTTGCGGTGGCGCACGTTCTCCCAGGCGGTCGTCGAGCTGGCAAAGGCGCTGGACGTCGAGCTCGTGGTGACCATGGGAGCCCTGCTCGCCGACGTGCCGCACTCGCGTCCCGTCTCGGTCGCCGCCAACTCCCAGGACCCCACCCTCGTCGACTCTTTAGGCCTCTCAGCCTCGCGCTACGAGGGCCCGACGGGCATCACCGGCGTGCTGCACCGCGTCTGCGCCGACGGCGGTCTGCCCTCCGTAAGCTTCTGGGCTTCGGTCCCGCATTACCTGCCCGCCGTCCCTTCCGCCCCGGCAGCCCTCGCCCTCCTGGACAAGCTCTCGGGGTTGCTCGGCATGCAGGTGGACACAGCCGAGCTCGAGAACACGGCCCGGACGTATCAGGATCAGGTCTCCGTCGCCGTTTCTCAGGACTCGGATCTCTCCTCCTACGTGAAGATGCTCGAAGAGCGCTACGACTCGCAGGTGGATGAGGGCCCGCGCAACCTGCCCTCGGGCGACGAACTGGCGCAAGAGCTAGAAGGGTTCCTCCGCGAACATCGCCGCGAAGAGGAATAGGTTTCAGGCTTCGGGTACCCATCTAACGCGGAGGCTCTTTGCGAAGGCGGTCCGCGGTGTGAGGGACGCGTAACCTCCGGGCGCCATACCGGGTTCGTTTGTACTAAGCCGAGTTCGGGCTCTTCGCGGGCACGCTGGTCCACCCTCACGTCATTCCGGCGAATGCGGGAATGACGTGTCGTAGAAGGTCCGCGCGCATTGCTGGCTCCATCGTGACGTCGTCATCCATCCAAGGGTGGTCTTGTGCCGAAGCTTGAAACCTGTAGCCTCTAATAGATCAACGCTAAGACGAAGATCACGACGCTCGCGAGGCCGAGAGATCCCTGGATGATCGCCGAAGCCAGGTAGCCGACGATGACGCCGCCGGCCGCCCGCGATGCGCGACGCCAGTCGGCATCTGTGGCTTCTAGTTTTTCCGGGTCGCCGCGCCGTTCGCGCCTGAGGTACTCGCCGACGAAGACGCCTACGATGGTGCCGATGATGAGGCCGAAAAGGGAGCCGATGCCGAGGAACAGTAGTCCTGCGACTGCGCCGACGATGCCTCCTAGTGCACCGCCCACGGTGCCCCAGTTGCTCGCCCCGAAGCGACGGGCGCCGTACGAGGTTGCGACGAAGTCGGTGATGAAGGCGAGCGCGGCGAATAGGAACAGGACCACGAGGATCACGGCTCCGACGGTCCGAAAGTCCGTGAGGAGGGCGTATACCAGCGCCGAAAGGAAAATGAGGGTGACGCCAGGCAGACCCGGCACGATGCTTCCCAAAAGGCCCACGACCATGAGGACGATGGTGAGAGCGAGCAGTGGTCCCTCTACGCTGTCCATACTTTAGGGCGAGATGAGGGGTAGCGACTTCTTCTTGTCCTTCTTTAGCGCCGCGTTCAGGCTCCCTGACTTGTAGCCGGCAAGGTCGAGGGTGACGTAGAGGAAGCCCGCATCGAGGAGTTCGGTGGAGATCCTCTCCCGCATGGCGAAGGCGCGCTCGAGCTCCTCGGGACCAACCTCGAGGCGAGCTATCTCCCCGTGGTGCCTGACGCGGACCTGTTTAAAGTCTTCTCTGCGCAAGAATTCTTCGGCCCGTGCGACCTGGGAGAGCTTCTCGGGTGTGATCTCCTGCCCGTACGGGAAGCGGCTGGAGAGGCAAGCGAGCGCGGGTTTGTCCCACGTCGGCAGACCGAGGTATCTGGCCAACTCTCGTACCTCGGCCTTGCTCATGCCCGCCTCGGAGAGCACGGAGACGACCCCGAGCTCCCTCGCGGCCTTCCTGCCGGGACGGTAGTCGCCCTCGTCGTCCTTGTTCGCACCGTCGACGACGCAGGCGTAGCCTTTCTCTTCCGCGAGCTTCGCCAGGTCGGAGTAGAGCGTGCTCTTGCAGAAGTAGCAGCGGTTCGTCGGGTTGCTGGCGTAGTTCGAGTCGTCGAGCTCCCGGGTGTTCACGACGAGGTACTCGATCCCGAGGGACTCGACGAACGTTCGAGCCAGATCCAACTCCGACGGCAGGTAGGTCTCGTTGTTGGACGTGACGGCCAGGACCCTGTGCTTCGGTAGCGCCCGCGCCGCGACGGCGAGGGCGAGCGAGGAGTCGACTCCACCGGAGAAGGCGACGAGCGCGCTCCCGTAAGGAGCGAGGATCTCCTCCAGTTCCGTCAGCCTTTTTTGCAGCATGTCCGTCGCGACGGGGTCCATCTTGCGTCCTCTCTAGCTTGCATCGTGGTCGGAGAGCCAGCCGATCACTTCTTCGGCGTTTCTTCCCGGCGGGAAGACGGGATAGAAAACCTTCACGATCTCCCCGTCTTCGATGATCATGGTCAATCGCTTTACGAGGGTCATGCCCTCGGCCTCGAACGTCGGAAGACCGAGGGCCTCTACGAAGTTCAGCTTCTCATCGCTCAACAGGCCAAACGGAAGGTTCAGCCTCTCTGCGGCCTCGCGCTGGTAGGCGCTATCCTGCGTGCTCAGGCCGAAGACCCTTGACCCGAGATCCCATAGCTCGGCGTGATGCTCGCGGAAGGCGCACGACTGGGGCGTGCAGCCGCGAGCACCGGGGATCTCGTCCCATCCCTGCGGCAGGGCCCGGTCGGGCCTCCCTGTGAGCGGGTAGCAGTACACGACCGTGGCACCCGCGAGGGCGGAAAGGTCGATGTGCTCACCCGAGGTCGATCTAAGGGACACGGATGGAAGCCTCATCCCTGGCAGGTGGTCGCAGGCGCCGTCGTCCTGCGGCTCGGGCAGACCCTCGAGGATCTCGTGGATGTCTGTACCTTTCAGGCCTGCTCCAGGACTATGGCGGCGTTGTGGCCGCCGACGCCGAGGTTGGCGCAGAGGGCGGCTTCCAGGTCGGGTGCCTCGCGTGGTTCGTCCACGATGTAGTCGAGGTCTGCACAGCCGTCGGCGACTTCGGTCAGGTTCCTCATCGGTGGGATCGTCCTCTCCTTCACGGCCAGGGCGCAGATGGCCGTCTCGACGGCGCCGCTCGCGCCGAGGGAGTGGCCGAGGGTGGACTTTGTCGCTGAGACCTTGACGGCAGGGTTGATGGTGGCCATCGCCTGCGACTCGGGGCCGTCGCCGGCTACGGTACCGGTGCCGTGGGGGTTGATGTAGCCGATCTGCTCCCCATTCAGCCCGGCGTCGGCGACGGCGAGTCGCATGGCCCGCATGATGCCGAGGCCTTTCGGTTCGGGGTCTGTGAGGTTGTAGGCATCCGTCGTGCGCCCGACGCCGGTGATCTTGGCGTAGGGTTCGGAGCCGCGGCGCTCGACGGACTCGGCGCTCTCGAGGACCATTACGGCAGAGGCTTCGCCGATCAAGAACCCCGCGTGGTCCACGTCGTACGGCCTGCAAGCCTCTTCCGGGTCGTCGTTGCGCCGGCTCATCGCGCGCATCGCTATAAAGCCGGCGACTATCACGGGCGAGAGAGCAGCTTCGGAGGCGCCGCAGATCACGACTTCGGCATCGCCGCGACGGATCAGGTCGTACCCGAGCCCCATCATGTCCGTGCCGCAGGTGCAGGCGAGCGCGCCCGCAATAGAAGGCCCCTGCACGCCGAGCTGTATTCCCACGTGGGCCGCCGCGGAGTTGGGCATGATCTTGGTGACGGCAAACGGGTTGACGCGCGAAGGGCCCTTGCCGTCTATGGTCGCCTGGGTGCTCTCCATGCTCGTGACGCCCCCGAGCCCACTGCCAAGGATGAGACCAACCCGCTCGGGCTCCTGGTTGAGCACGTCCCAGGCCCCCGCATCTTCGAGTGCGAGCTTGGCCGAGGCGAGGCCCATCTGTCCGAAGCGGTCGGTGCGAGCCGCGACCTTTCTGTTCATAAAGCTCTCCGGGTCGAAATCCGTGCACTCGGCGGCGATCCTGACCTCGAAGCCTTCGGGGTCGAAGAGGGTTATGGGACCAGCCCCGCTCTCGCCCGCTAGCAACGAGCTCCAGAACTTCTTGCGCCCGACCCCTATGGGGGTGACCACCCCGATCCCCGTTATATAAGCCTCCGGGCGCCTGTCCGCCATCTCGCCCCCTAGTCGGTGTAAGGTTCGTCGAACTACGAATCTTAGCACCAGAGTCCGTTCCCGACTCCGCCGCGACGTCGCTTCCCGGCGCCGTCTACCGCCGGTGCCCACCGGCGTCGCCGGGCGGCGCCTGTGCTATAACCCTGATGGATGAGCCCGAGGAGCGAGCATTGATTTTCTACGTCGCCATGGTCCTTTTTCTTGCCAACTTTACGCTTGGTATACTGGTCCAGTTTCGCATCGTGAATACGAAGCCGTTCCGCTGGCTCCACCACGCCCTGTTCTTCGCGGCCTTCGCCTCCGCCACCGTCGCCGCCGGCGTCGGATTCTTGCAGGGCGCACCTTACCGCTGGGTGCTCTTGCCTGTTCTGGTTCTCTTCGCCGTGCTGCCGCGGGTGAGGGCGGGAACGCCCGGGCACGCCGCTTTAGCGAGCGGGGCCCTGATCCTCTACGCCACCGGCTGCGTATGGATGCTGTAGGAGGCTGACTTGGATTTCCTGGAGGTCCTAAAGAGACGCAAGACGACGAACGGTCCTTTCCTGCCCGACCCCGTGAGCCCGGAACACCAACGCCTGCTCGTCGAGGTCGCCGCGATGGCCCCTTCCCACTTCAACAGCCAGCCCTGGCGCTTCGTGCTAACAGACGACCGCGAGACCATCGAGGAGGTCGCCGGAATCAGCGGCGAGAGCATGACGCGACTTCTCGAAGAAGGGACCTTCTGGCAGCGCTACAGGCCTTACTTCCGCTTCTCCGAGGCCGAGATGGCGGAGAAACGCGACGGCATCCACTTCGACCAGATGCCCACCGTCCTCAAGCCCTTCAGGCGCCAGATTTTCTCCAGCACCGGCCAGGCCGTGATGAACCGCTTCGGCGTCCCGAGAACTCTGGGCGAGGACAACAGGAAGCTCGTCGCCGGCTCGCCGCTCCTCCTCGTCGTCCTCCTCGACAAGACCGAGTACCGACCCGGCGAGCTCTCGGGTTTCTACTCCATCTTCGGGATGGGGGCCGCCGTCGAGAACATCTGGCTCACCACGACGGAGCTTGGCATGGGCATCCAGTTCGTCTCGACGCCGATGGAGATCCCCGAGAACTGGGAGCGACTCAAGAACCTGTTCAGGGTTCCCGACGACCTGGAGATGATGGCCGTCTACAGGCTAGGGTACGTCCCGAGAGAGCAGCGGCGGCCCACCATCGACTGGTCGAGCCGCCAGCGCAAGCGCCTCTCGCAGTACGTGTTCCGCAACACCTGCGAGACGCCGGAGCCCGACCCCGAGGCAAGCCCGGAACCGGGGCTGACCGCGGAGACGCGTTCGGGGAAGGCTTGATCGGGGACGCCCCAAGGATTCTCTCCGTCGCCACCGCCCTGCCGCCATATCGCGTCGGGCAGGAGGAGGCGAAGACCTTCGCCAGGGGCATGTTCTCGCGCAGTGACAGCAACTTCGAGCGTCTGCTCCCGATCTTCGACAACGTCAACGTCGACAACCGCTACTTCTGCGTGCCCGTGGAGTGGTTCGAGCGGGACCACGGCTTCCCCGAGAAGAACGCCCTCTATGTCGAGCACGCCCTCGAGCTCTCCGAGAAAGCCGCAAGAAGAGCCCTGGACAGGGTCGGAGCCGGGCCGGAGGATGTGGGGGCGATCTTCTTCGTCTCCACGACCGGGATCTCCACGCCCTCCCTCGACTCGAAGCTGATCTTCCGCCTCGGCCTCTCCGAGCACACGCGCCGCGTGCCGATCTGGGGTCTCGGCTGCTCCGCCGGCGCCGCAGGCATCGCCCGCGCCGCCGAACACGCCCGCCTCTACCCCGAAAAACTGGTCCTCCTCGTCGCCGTCGAGCTCTCGGGGCTCACGTTCCAGCGGGGTGACCGCTCGAAGAGCAACCTGATCTCCACGAGCCTCTTCGCCGACGGCGCCGCAGCCGTGCTGCTAGGCAACTCCACGGGCCCCGAGATCCTCGGAAGCTACAGCACCACATGGCCCGACACAGAAGACGTGATGGGTTGGGACCTCGTCGAGACGGGCCTCAAGGTCCAACTCTCCAAGAGCGTCCCTACCATCGTTCAGGAGAAGTTCCGCGACAACCTCGAAGAAGCCTGCGCCTCCCTCGGCCTCGACTTCGACCAGCTAAAACACTTCGTGCTCCACCCCGGCGGGTCCAAAGTCCTCGACGCCTTCGAGGAGGTGCTCGGGCTCGGGGCCGGCGGTCTCACCACGAGCCGGGACGTGCTGCGCGACCGCGGCAACATGTCCAGCGTCACGGTCCTCTTCATCCTGGAGCGCTTCCTCGAAAGCCGCGAGTTCGCGAAGGGCGACCTCGGCGTGCTCTCCGCTATGGGGCCAGGGTTCTCGGCAGAGCATGTGTTTTTCATATGCTGAGGGCCAGGGGCCCTCAGCATATGAGCGGTCAGCATTTCAGCAATTCAGCTTGTCAGGTGTTTCTGGCGGGTCGGTGGGGTCCTTGAGCGTCGTTTACCTCGGTGTGGGTGTATGTCTCATCGCCGCGCAGCGGTTGTTGGAGCTCGCCTACTCGCGGCGGAACGAGCGTCGGTTGCGGGCTTGGGGGGCGGTCGAGTGGGGGGCGGGGCACTATTCTTTGATGGTGGGCCTTCACTCTCTCTGGCTGGTTTCGACGCTTGTCGAGGGTCTTGTGCGCGGGCCTGAGATTCCTACGTGGTGGCCCGTGCCGCTGGCGGCGTTCCTGCTCGTCCAGCCGTTGCGGTACTGGGCCATCCTCTCTCTCGGGGCGAACTGGAACGCGAGAATACTCGTCGTCCCCGGCGGTAAGCTTGTCAGGAGCGGTCCGTACCGCTTCTTCCCGCATCCCAACTACGGCGTCGTCGCCGTCGAAATATTGACCTTCCCGCTCATCTTCGGAGCCTGGATCACCGCGATCGTCTTCTCACTACTCAACGCCGCGTTGCTCTACGTTCGCATCCGAACAGAGAACCGGGCGCTAAAGCACCTGGCAAGCTAAGATAAAGCGGTCAGCAATTCAGCTTGTCAGCGGCTTAGCAAAAAAGCTGAAATGCTGACTGGCTGAATTGCTGAAATGCTGCCGACCGGAGGGAGGCACACGTTGCTCGATCTCAAATTCATCCGCGAGAACGCGAAAGCCGTCGAGGAGAACTGCAAGAACCGTGGCGTCGAGGCCGACGTTCGCCTTGTCATCGAGCTCGCCGACCGCCGCTCCGCTCTCATACAGGAGTTGAACGAGCTCAGGCAGCGACAGAACCAGATGGCGAAGAGCATAGGTAAGGAGCGCGACGAGGAGGCTAAGGGACGGCTCATCGAGGAGTCGCGCGCCATGAAGGAGAGGCTTCCTTCCGAAGAGGAAGAGCTACGCAAGCTCGAGGAGCGGTTGCGGGACGAGCAGTTGAAGATCCCCAACATGACCCATCCGGACTCGCCCATCGGCAAGGACGACACCGAGAACGTCGAGATCCGGCGTTGGGGAGAGATACCTGACTTCTCCTTCGAGCCGAAGGGCCACGTCGAGATTGGCGAGGCGCTCGGGATCATTGATTTCGGCGCCGGGGCGAAGACAACGGGGAGCAAGTTCTATTTCCTGCGCAGCGACGCCGTGCTGTTGGAGCTCGGATTGATCCGTTACGCGATGGACATCCTGGTCGAGCGCGGTTATCAGCCGACCATTACGCCTGACCTGGCGCGGGATCAGATGCTGGTCGGGACGGGGTTTATCCCGCGCGGGCCTGAGACCCAGATCTACTCGGTCGAAGACTCTGACCTGTCCATGATCGCGACCGCGGAGATCACGCTCGCGGGCCAGCACGCAGAAGAGATAGTCGATGAGGCAGATCTCCCCCTGCGCTACGCCGGTCTCTCCCACTGCTTCCGCACGGAGGCTGGCTCGCACGGCCGCGCCAGCCGCGGCCTCTACCGCGTCCACCAGTTCACCAAGGTCGAGATGTTCGCGTTTACCACGCCGGAAGGCTCGGAAGCCGTCCACGACGAGATGGTCGAGATAGAGGAGCGCATCTTCCAGGGCCTTGCCCTACCTTACCGTGTCGTCGAAATCTGCACCGGCGACCTCGGCGGCGCCGCCTACCGCAAGTACGACCTGGAGGCCTGGATGCCCGGCCGCAACGCTTTCGGCGAGGTGACGAGCACCTCGAACACCACCGACTACCAGGCCCGCCGGCTCGCGATCCGCTACAGAAAAGAAGGCGCAAGGCCGCAGCTCCTGCACACCCTCAACGGCACGGCCCTCGCCATCAGCCGGGCTCTGATCTCGCTCCTCGAGGTCTACCAACAAGTGGACGGCTCCGTCGCCCTCCCCGAGGCCCTCGTGCCCTACGTCGGCAAGGAGCGTCTGGAAGTCAAGAAATGATCAGGCCCTACCGTTGCTCCGACGTGGCCCACCGTGGATAGATGAGCAGTGAGCATGACCGGGGACCACGAGCAAGTGCTTGCGGGAACCCCTTGGTCGTGGGTCCCCGGAATGGTTCTGCGACCCCATTTTACTGACGCTGGCGGGAACTACTCGGAAGCTTCTACGCAATATTATCCGAGCAACCCGGGGTAGAAGGTGTCGAAGCCTGGATCCCGGCGTTCGGCATAGTCACGGAGTTCAACTACGCGTCCCTGCTGGCCCTGGTGTTCTCGCTTGCCGGCGCTTACTCCGTTGCCGTGGTGCGCGGGAAGTTCGTCCCCGTGGGGTGACCCGGGATGAGCGAGGGACAAGTCCCTCCTCCCTCGGTACGGGTCTATACCGCGCTGTTCAAAGCGTACCCGAAGCAGTTCCGGTGCGAGTACGGGTCGCAGATGCAGCAACTCTTTTGGGACGTCTATTGGGAAAGGCGCGGCAGCAGGAGCGGGCTCGTACTGCTGTGGATAAGAACCTTATCGGACCTGGTGCCGACGGCGGTGGCACAGAAGATTGTGTCTCACACGAACCGTAGGGAGGTAGTAATGCAGAATCGCAGGTCGGCTGTTATCGGCTTCGTGCTACTTCTCGCCCCCCTGTACTTCGTTTCGGCGTCGCTTCTGAAGTAGGGGTGGGAGTAGGGTTCTTGTTCGATCCCCTGGAGGCCGTGCTGTCCGTCGCTGGGTGACGGGAGGTCTTCAACCTGGTCTCACCCGTCGTGTTTCTAGAGGGACTCAGTCTCGCGTTGGCGCTGAACGTTTATGCCGTTGCGCGGTTCGACGTCGACAGGGAAGATGGCACGATCGTCGTCACTGTAAGGGTCACGCCTGGATTGTGGAATATCGCTATCGCCGTCGTAAGCGTCCTACTGCTGGTGACGCTCGTAGGGTACGCGTTCCTCGAAAACTTCACTTATCGTCCCTAGCACGTCTGACGCTATACTCTCCTCTTGCCCGAGTTTGCATAGGAGAGGAGTCGCGCATGAGCGAGGCGGTCGAGAAGCTGGTCAAGAAGAGTGAGGACCCTAGCAGGTGGTATCTGCAGCTCGTGCGGATGGCCAAGCTTGCGGATTACGGGCCCGTAAGGGGCACGTTCGCGATCCGGCCCTACGGGTTCGAGATCTGGGAGCGCGTCCAGCGCGACCTCGACGACCGCTTCAAGGCGACGGGTCACAAGAACGCCTACTTCCCGCTCCTGATCCCCGAGAGCTACCTCAAGAAGGAGGCCGACCACGTCGAGGGCTTCGACCCGGAGCTGGCGTGGGTGACTATAGGAGGTAGGGAAGAACTGGAGGAGCGGCTTGCCATCCGCCCCACCTCAGAGAGCATCATCTGCGACTTCTACAAGAACTGGATCCAGAGCTACCGTGATCTGCCCGTCCTGATAAACCAGTGGTGCAACGTACTTCGCTGGGAGAAGGTCACCCGTCCTTTCCTGAGAACCGCCGAGTTTCTCTGGCAGGAGGGCCACACCGTCCACGCAACCGCCGAAGGCGCGCGCGAGGAGACACTGCGCATGCTGGGCGTCTACCGCGACTGCTTCTACGAAGCCATGGCCATTCCCGTGCTCACTGGAGCGAAGAGTCCTTCCGAGCGTTTCGCAGGGGCGGTCGAGACTTTTACGTGCGAGGGGCTGATGGGCGACGGGCGCGCTTTGCAGGCGGCGACCAGCCACGACCTCGGGCAGAATTTCGCCCGCGCCTTCGACATCACCTTCCTCGACGAGAACCAGGACAGGGTCCATCCGTACCAGACCTCGTGGGGCTTCTCCACGCGCACCATCGGAGGTTTGATTCTCGTTCACGGCGACGACAGGGGTCTGAGGCTGCCGCCGAAGATCGCGCCGACCCAGGCGGTCGTGGTCCCGATCTGGCGCGGCAAGAACAAGGGCGAGGTGCGCCACGAAGCCGAAGCGTTGTACTCCGAGTTGCAAGACTCAGGCCTGCGGATGGAAGTAGACCTCGACGAGGAGCACTCGCCCGGCTGGAAGTTCAACGAGCACGAGCTGAGGGGCGTCCCCGTGCGTGTTGAACTCGGTCCCAAAGACATGGAGAAGGGGCAGGCCGTACTGGTGCGCCGCGACACTGGGGAGAAGGAGTTCGTGGACCGAAAGGAGCTGGCCGGGAGGCTGAAGGGCCTGATGGGGGAGATCCAGGAGAACATGCTCCGTCAGGCCGAGACCTTCCGCGACGTTAACACCCGGCGAGCAGGGGGCTACGAGGAGTTCAAGGAGATCATCGCCCAGAAGCGCGGCTTCGTCGTCGCCCCGTGGGACGGTACGGAGGAGACGGAGCAGAAGATAAAAGAGGACACGAAGGCCACGATCCGGCTCCTCCCCTTCAAGCGCGAGGAGGGCAAAGACCTCGTCTCCGGCAAGCCGGGCCTGACCGCGATCTTCGCCCGCGCCTACTAAAGCGATCAGCCATCGGAAGAACAAACATCTGAGGCTCGGACTTTCTGAAAACGGCTGTAGGAAACGGGTACGCCCGCGCCAACAAGCGCTCGACAGGTATCGGCTTCGCGTAAGCCACTTCGCACTGGACACGCGGGTGTGTAAAATTCGTGGCGTTGAACAAAATGAGGAGGGGAACTCCGTGGATTCTTTCCGTGCGTACTTGCTGTGCCGAATCGTAGGCTTGCGGATGGTGTTGTTGGTGGTTGCCGTGGCGGCAGGTGCAGGGCTCGCGCTGGCGTTTGGCCTGCCGGGGGCCGGGGCGAAGGGCTACTCCGCGTACGATGATCCACAGAAGCCGGTGCTCTCCTTCTTGCTCTCCAACGATCAGAACGTAGAAGAGTTGCAGAAGGAGTTCGGCCTGAGCGACGAAAAGGTGCAGGAGATCCTGGCCATCGTCCACGAAGAGGACAGCGCGCTCGCCAAAGAGTACGACAAGAGCGACCAGATTGTCGAGGCAAACAAGGGGGCTTCGGAAGCCAAGATAAAATACAAGATCGGTGCTTTTGACTTCTACGAGAAGGAAAAGCAGACCGTCGCAAAAACCAAATCCGAGGTGGAGGAACGTCTGCCAGATGGAAGGGCCGATGATCTTGGCCCGTGGGTAGACGAGCAGTGGCAGGCGGAGACCGCAGAGTATAAGGCCCCCAGCGAGCCCACTTACCGGACGTCGTCCAGGGGATATTCGTGCAAAGTGTGGGCCAGCTACTACGGCGATACGAGTTCGTACTGGGTGGCCCTTCCTCACAGGAAAGCCACCTTCAGCGGCGGGCACAGGGTCAAGATCACCGATGTGAGAAAGGGGACGAGCGCGCAGGCTCCTGTGAAGGATACAGGACCGTGGAATATCCGAGATAACTATTGGCAGGCCAGCAAGAACAGGAGCATGTGGCAGAACTTGCCACGCTGCGTACCCGAGGCCCAGGCTGCCTTCTTCGAAAACTACAACAGGGGTGAGGACCAGTTCGGAAGGGAAGTGGTAAATCCGGCAGCGATCGACATAACTCCCGCCGTAGCCCGTCGCATGGATGTATGGAAGAAGATCCAACGCCGCGGACTCATCAAGGTCCGTATCCACTTACTCTGGGGGCGACGCTAGAGGGGCTTCAGGTTATCCGTCGCGCGGCGCTCTCCGTTAGCGAACTCTCTTGACGGCGGGTGTGCAGGTGGGTTAGCATCCACGCCTAGCGCGAACTCGCATCGAGAGCGGTGGAGGGAACTGGCCCCGAGAAACCGCGGCAACCGGCGCGGAGTACGGGACGCAAGGTGCCAAGTCCAGCAGGGCGATCATTACCGTCCTGGAAGATGTGGGGAGAGGCGGGCAGCCTCTTCTACGGAGCGGGTTGCGCGAGAGGCGTTACGACGCCGAAGGCGTAGAACCCGACCGAGAGGAGACTACATTACTGCCGAGTATGACACTAGACTCAGGGGCCGGCGCTAGCCACGCTCCGGCCCTCCAGGGCAAAGCTCACCATCCCATAGGCCCGTTCGAGCCGGAGCTTGGCGGGGGCCTTCCCGAGGTCACCCTGGCCTACGAGACCTGGGGGGAGCTGAACGAAGCCGCCGACAACGCGGTACTCCTCGTCCACGCCCTCACCGGCGACTCGCACGCCGCGGGAGGCCCCAACGAAACGCACAAACGCGGCGGCTGGTGGGACCCCATCGTCGGGTCGGGGCTTGCGGTAGACACCGATAAGTTTTTCGTGGTCTGCTCCAACGTACTCGGGGGTTGCTCGGGCAGCACGGGACCGGCCTCTGTAGAACCCGGGAGCGGACGGCCCCACGGGATGCGTTTCCCAGCGGTCACGATCAGGGATATGGTGAGGGTGCAAAGACGCCTGCTAGATGCGCTGGGCGTCCAAAAGCTTGCCCTCGTGGCGGGCGGTTCCATCGGTGGCCAGCAGGCGCTGGAGTGGGCCGTCGAGTTCCCCGACTTCGTGGAGAAGGCGGTGCCCGTTGCCGCCACTGGTGCCCTTGGGCCGCAGGGTATCGGTATGAGCGAGATCGGCCGCCGCGCCATCATGGCCGACCCCGACTGGCAAGACGGGGACTACTACGACACGGGAAGGAGCCCTGACAGAGGCCTCGCCATCGCCCGCATGGCCGGGATGATGACCTACCAGAGCGCCCCGGGACAGTGGGAGAGGTTCGCCCGCAGACCAGCGGGCCGACCCGCCCTGTACCCCGAGTTCGGCGGCAGGTTCGAGATTGAGAGCTACCTCCACTACCAGGGCCGCGAGCTCACAGGCCGCTTCGACGCCAACTCCTACCTCTACCTCTCCAGGGCAATGGACCTCTACGACGTGGCAGCCGGCTACGACTCCGAAGAAGAGGCATACTCGCGCATAAGCGCCGAAGTCCTCTTCGTAGGCATTACCAGCGACTGGCTCTTCCCCGCAAACGAAGTAAAGAATTCGGTCGAAAAAGCAAAAACCGCCGGAGCCAACGCCACCTACGCCGAAATAGACACCCTGAGCGGCCACGACGCCTTCCTCAAAGACTGGAAAGGACTAAGAGAAGCGATACAACCGTTCACAACCAAAAAAGCTGAAACCTGAAGCCTTAGGATCGAAAGGAGCGACAAATGACCGACACCGCGGACAAGACCCAGGCGCGCGACTACGGGTTCGACACCCTGGCGTTGCACGCCGGGCAGGAGGTCGACCCGACCACGACCGCGAGGGCCGTCCCCATCTACCAGTCCACCTCTTACGTGTTCGACGACACGGACCGCGCGGCGAACCTGTTCTCGCTCGCCGAGGAGGGCAACATTTACACCAGGATCATGAACCCCACGACCGACGTGTTCGAGAAGCGCGTCGCCGCGCTGGAGAAGGGCGTCGGGGCCCTCGCGACCGCCTCGGGCCAGGCCGCCTCGGCGCTCTCGATCCTGAACATCATGGGAGCAGGCGACGAGATTGTCTCCGCCGCCGAACTCTACGGCGGCACCTACAACCTGTTCCACTACACCCTGCCCAAGGTCGGCATCGACGTGAAGTTCGCCGATTCCACCGACCTCGACGCCCTGCGTGCCGCGATCACCGATCGGACGCGTGCCGTGTTCGCCGAGACCGTGGGCAACCCCGCCCTGAACACCCTGGACATCGAGGGCGCGGCGGCGGTGGCCCACGACGCCGGCGTACCGCTCATAATCGACAACACGCTGCCCTCGCCCTACCTGGTCAACCCCTTGGATCACGGGGTGGACATCGTCGTCCACTCGGCGACCAAGTTTATCGGGGGGCACGGCACTTCCATCGGCGGCGTGATAGTGGACGGCGGCCGGTTCCCGTGGGACAACGGGAGGTTCCCCGGGTTCACCGAGCCCGACCCCTCCTACCACGGGTTGGAGATCTACCCGACCCTGGGTGAGCTCTCGTTTATCCTGAAGGCCCGCGTCCAGATGCTGAGGGACTGGGGCCCGGCCCTGAGCCCGTTCAACAGCTTCCTGTTTTTGCAGGGCCTGGAGACGCTGCCTTTGCGGATGGAGCGCCACTCGACGAACGCGCAGGCCGTCGCGGAGTTCTTGCAGGACCATCCTAAAGTGAACTGGGTGAACTATCCTGGCCTGGAAAGCCATCCTTCGCACGACGTGGCGGCGAGGTACCATAGGGAAGGGCTCTTCGGAGCGATCCTCGGCTTCGGCATCGACGGCGGCCTGGAGGCAGGCAAGCGCTTTATCGACGGGCTGCAGCTGCACAGCCTGCTCGCGAACGTGGGCGACGCCAAGAGCCTCGTGATACACCCGGCCTCGACGACCCACTCGCAGCTCTCCGTGGACGAGCAGAGGTCGACCGGCGTTACGGACGACTACGTGAGGCTCTCCGTCGGCCTCGAGTCCATCGACGACATCCTGTACGACCTCGATAATGCGCTGAACGGGGCGTGAGGCTATTGGAGAGACCCCTCGTCATAAAGTTCGGGGGCACCTCGGTCGGGGGCGGCGCCGAGTTCGTCCGCGCCGCCCGCATCGCCGCTGAAGCTGCCGCCAACCGGCCCGTGGCCGTCGTCGTCTCGGCGATGAGCGGCACGACCGACATCCTGCTCGGCTACGCCAGGATGAGCCCGGGCTGGGTGAGGCGGACCCTCAAACGTGAGACGCACGAGGCCTCCGTCGCCGAGCTCCGACGCGCGCTCGCCGAGAGGCATCTGCTGGCCGCGCGCGAGGCTGTGGACCCGGAGCGCCTGCCGGAGGTCGAAGGAAGGATAGTGGATCTCCTCGGCGAGCTCGAGGAGGCCATAGAGGCCCCGTCCGAGAACCTGAAGGCGCGCAGGGATGAGATCGCGGTCTACGGGGAGCGCCTCTCTGCGGAGATACTGGCCGGCGCCATCAGCAACCAGGGCACACCAGCTTCTGCGGTCGTCGCCGATCCCGTGGCCACGGACGGCAACTTCGGCGAGGCCGAGGTCGATGTTGGCTCCACGCGCGAGCGCTCGGCGCGCTACGTCTCGCCCCTGCTGGAACGTGGGCTCGTGGCCGTCGTGCCGGGATACGTGGGACGCTCGCCCGGGGGAAAGCCGAGCACGCTCGGCAGGGGAGGCTCGGACCTTTCGGCGACGGTGCTCGGGAGGGCGCTTGGGTCTGAGGAGGTCTGGATCATGTCGGACGTGGACGGCGTTCTCGACGCGGACCCGCGCCTGGTTCCCGGCGCCTCCCTTATGCCACGACTCTCCTACAGGGAGGCGGACGTCTTCGCGGGCCTCGGCGCGAAGGTCCTCCATCCCAGGACCATGGAACCCGCCGAGGAGGCCGGCATCGAGGTCTTCGTGCGCAACACCTTCGCGCCCGGTGGCGCGGGCACCCACGTCACAGGCTTCGACCCGGGAGCCGGCGTACGTTGCGTCGCGCTCAGGCAGAACGTTGCCTTGGAGATTCCCTGCACCGACGGCCGCGAGGGACGGGCGGCGATGGTCGTGTGTATCGGTTCGCCGGACGACGACGACCTGGAGCGCGGCCGGCGCTGTTTGCGCGAGGCTGGCATCCCCGTGCAGCACTTCGGTATCGCCGCGGCCGGCCTCGTCTTCGTCGTCGCGGCCGACCTGGGACTCGATGCCCTGCGCGCTTTGCACACCGGTCTGATCTCCCAGGGAGGAAAATACGTCGGCGAAGAGGTGGCGTGAAGCGACTGGAGATAGTCCAGCTCGGCCTCGGGCACGTGGGCCGGGCCGTGGCCCAGATAGTCCTCGAAGAACGCAAACGCTGGCTCGGTGGAGGTATCGAGGTCAAGTACCGCGCCGTCTCAGACACTTCCGGCGCGCTCGTCGGCGAGGAACTGCTGCCGCAGGCGATTCGCTCCAAAGAAGAGGGCGGCAGGCTCGACGCCCTTGGCGTCGAGCCGCTGGAAGACGTGCTCGGCTCGGAGCCCGAGCCCGGCTTCACGCGGGTAGTCGTAGACGTGGCCGTGCACGGCGGCACCTTCGATCTGGACTTGCTCGGCATTCATGGCGGCGCCTATCTGGTCCTCTCCAACAAGGGACCGCTCTCCGGCAGCACGGCCCAGTACGAGCAGCTCAGGCGCATGATCCCGGACCGTCTCTGGCACGAGGCCACGGTCGGGGCGGGGATGCCGATCATCTCCACCATGGGCGACCTCCTGGAGACGGGGGACGAGATCCTCGAAATACAGGCAAGCCCCAGCGGAACTCTAGGATTTATCATGAGCGCGGTCGAGGACGGCAGGTCCTTCTCCGAGGCGGTGAAGGATGCGGTGGACCTCCACTACGCCGAACCGGACCCCCGCGACGACCTCTCCGGGCTCGACGTGGCGAGGAAGGCCATCATCCTGGCGCGCATGATGGGGCGCGAGATAGAACCGGAAGAGATCCCTTACGAGTCCCTGGTCCCCGATAGCTTGGAACACGTGACGCTGGAAGAGTTCATGCGGCGCCTCCCCGAGCACGACGAAGCTTTCGCGGCGCGCCTGCTCGCTGTCGAGGAGCATCACATGCTCCGTTATCTGGTGCGTATCCCGCAGAGCGGTCCGGTCAAGGTCGGGTTGCAGGACACGCCGGTAGAGAGTCCTTTCGGCCCCATCAGCGGGCCCGAGAACGTCTTCGACTTCCGCACGCGCCGCTACTCGGACGTTACCCTCACCGTGAGTGGCCCCGGCGCGGGCCCGGAACGCACAGCGAGCGGGGTGGTGTGGGATCTGTTGGACATAGCGCATAAGGCGCTGTAGGTTTCAGGTCGTTTGTTGTGGAGGACGTTATGAGGGATGAATATACGGTAGCGGTCGTAGGCGCTGGACTGGTGGGCGACAGGCTGGTCGCTGAGCTGAGGCGGCGTGACTTTCCGATGAGGGAGCTGCGGGTTCTGGCCCGGAGCGCGCGGACGGCGGTGCTCGCGGGGGAGGCTTTCGAGGTCGGGATAGCCGAGCCAGAGGCGTTTGAGGGGGTGGATTTCGCGTTCTTCGCCGGTACGGAGGGCGAGAACGGGGCGGCCGTGCAGCTCGCGTGGGAGGCCATCTCGCGAGGTGCTGTCGTTATAGACAATGGCAGCGATTTCAGGCTCGACCCTGACGTGCCGCTCGTCGTTCCGGAGGTGAACGCGGGGGCGTTGGATGGCCACGACAGGCTCATCGCCAACGCCAACTGTTCGACTATTCAGATGGTCGTGACGCTGGCGCCGCTCGCGCGCGAGTTCGGCATCGAGAAGGTCGTCGTTTCGACGTATCAGGCCGTCTCGGGTTCCGGACGCGGCGGGGTGGAGGCGCTCGAGAATGGGCGCGAGGACGTTTATCCGAAGCCCATCTACGGTAATGCCATTCCGGTTATCGGGTCCATCGGGGAGGATGGGCGGACCACCGAAGAGACCAAGATGGTGCGAGAGACGCGCAAGATCATGGATCTCCCCGACCTCGAAGTCCACGCGACCGCCGTTCGCATCCCCGTCCATACCGGCCACTCCGAGAGCGTCTACGTCGAACTCGAGAGGGAGGCCACGCTGGAAGAGGTGAGCGAGGCGCTCTCGGGCGCGGCGGGCGTGACCTTCTCCGGCGACGCGAACGCGTTCCCGACGCCGCTGGAGCATGCCGGGGATTCGGGCGTACACGTAGGGCGGCTGCGGGTCTTGGGGCGCGTCGTGGAGTACTGGTGCGTCTCGGATAACCTGCTCAAGGGCGCCGCGACCAACGCCGTCCAGATCGCCGAGTCGCTCGTCGGCGTTCACGCGCGAGCGTAGAAGCTCGCCGCCTCAGACGTGACGGAGATACGGGTGCGGGCCGCGTCCAGGGAAGACGTGTCCTTAATCCTCTCATTCATCAAGGAGCTTGCCGAGTATGAGCGCCTCTCCCACGAGGTTGTTGCGACGGAGGACTCCTTGCTGGGGTGGCTCTTCGGGGAGCGTCCCGTGGCCGAAGTTCTCATTGGGGAGCACGGGGGAGAGGCAGCAGCCTTCGCGCTGTTCTTCCACAACTTCTCGACCTTTCTGGGAAAGCCGGGTGTCTACCTGGAGGACATCTACGTCGGGCCCGAGTTCCGTGGACGGGGGATAGGAAAAGCGATGCTCGCGCGCCTCGCGAGGCTGACCAAAGAGCGCTGCTGCGGACGGCTGGAGTAGTCCGTTCTCGACTGGAACGAACCATCCATCAAGTTCTACGAATCGGTCGGCGCCGTAGCCATGAGCGACTGGACCGTGTACAGGATGCCGGGAGAGGCTCTGGACGGGCTCGCCGGCGTAAGACCGGACGACGGTGGGTGATCCGGACGATTCGCGAACGCATCGATCGGGCGTGCGCACCTTCGTCGGTGGGCGGCTCCTGGGCCACGGCGGTGCGGAGCGTCTGTATGCCCTTCTCGTACGCCCAGCGCTCCTAGGGTGTGTCTGGTGAATGGTTTTGGCTTCTGCCTGCCTCCTCATAGAACTGTTGGAGAGATGAGGCGGTTACTCGAACGATGGTCGTGGCTGGGTTGGCATGCCGAGCATAACGATATAACCCCTTTCCGAGGTAGCTATACTGCACTGGCAGCATAATCACTACTTAGGCGGGGAGCGCAGTGTCATACGCGCGCAGAACATAGCGAAAAGAGCATAAGCAGGAAGAGCTGTGGAAATAGAGCGCACTGAATACGA
>JBKPOM010000234.1:0-24579 GCA_046733115.1 Actinomycetota bacterium
CCGCCTATGAGGAGCGGTATGTCGAAGCCCTCCCGCTGCATCTCCTTCGCGTTGTGGACCATCTCATCAAGCGAAGGCGTTATGAGGCCTGAGAGCCCGACGATGTCTGCGTCCTTCTCCCTGGCCGTCTCAAGGATCCTCGCCGAAGGCACCATGACGCCGAGGTCTATGACCTCGAAGTTGTTGCACTGGAGCACGACCCCGACGATGTTCTTCCCGATGTCGTGCACGTCGCCCTTGACGGTCGCCATCACCACCGTGCCGTTGGACTTGCGGGTCTCGCCCTGGGCTTCCTCGATAAACGGGACGAGGTACGCTACCGCCTTCTTCATCACGCGGGCGCTCTTTACGACCTGCGGCAGGAACATTTTGCCGGAACCGAACAGGTCCCCGACCACGTTCATCCCGTCCATGAGAGGACCTTCGATCACGTCCAGCGGACGTTTGGCTGTTTGCCTGGCCTCTTCGGCATCCTCCTCGACGAACTCGGCTATGCCCTTGACGAGCGCGTGCTCGAGCCGCCTCTCGACCGGCCAGCTTCTCCACTCCTGGTCTTTCGCGTCTAGCTCCGTGGCGCCCTGAACCCGATACTTCTCCGCCAGGGCAAGCAGCCGCTCGGTCGAGTCGGGACGACGGTTCAAGACAACGTCCTCGACGGCCTCGCGCAGCTCTTCGTCGATCTCGTCGTAGACCGCAAGCTGTCCCGCGTTCACGATGCCCATCGTCAGGCCCGCGTTAATTGCGTGGTACAGGAAGACGGCGTGGATGGCCTCCCGCACGGGGTTGTTACCCCTGAAGGAGAACGAGACGTTCGAGATGCCACCTGAGGTCTTCGCGTAAGGAAGGCCTTGGGAGATTTCCCTTACCGCCTCGATGAAGTCGACGCCGTAGTTGTCGTGCTCCTCGATGCCGGTGGCGATGGCGAAGACGTTGGGGTCGAGGATGACGTCCTCGGGCGGAAAGCCGACCCGTTCCGTGAGGATCTCGTAGGCCCGCCGGCAGACCTCGACCTTTCTGTCTTTGGTGTCAGCCTGGCCCTTCTCGTCAAAGGCCATAACGATCACCGCCGCGCCGTACCGCTTTATCAGCCGGGCCTGCTTGACGAACTCCTCCTCGCCTTCTTTCAGGCTGATGGAGTTGACGACGGACTTGCCCTGGACCCGCTTCAGGCCGGCCTCGACGATCGACCATCTGGAAGAGTCGATCATGACGGGCACCCGCGAGATGTCCGGCTCGGAAGCCACGAGGTTGAGGAACCGGACCATCACCTCCTCGCCGTCGAGCATCCCCTCGTCCATGTTGACGTCTATGATCTGGGCGCCGTTCTCGACCTGCTGCCGGGCCACGTCGAGGGCCGTCTCGTAATCGTCGTTCAGAATGAGGTCCTTGAACCGCGCGGAACCCGTGACGTTGGTCCGCTCGCCAACGTTCACGAACAGGGATTCGGGACCGACGTTGCACGGTTCCAGTCCCGACAGCCTGAGCTTCTTAGGGACCTCCGGTATCTCGCGCGGCGGGTGGCCCGAGACGGCTTCTGCTATCGCCCTGATGTGCTCCGGCGTCGTCCCGCAGCAGCCGCCGACCACGTTCAGCCATCCGGCTTCGGCCCACTCCCCGGCCTCGGCCGCCATCACCTCCGGCGTCTCGTCGTACTCGCCGAACTCGTTGGGCAGGCCGGCGTTCGGGTAAGCGCTGATGAGAACGTCTGAGATCCGGGAGAGTTCCTCAACGTATTGCCTCAGCTCCTTCGACCCGAGCGCGCAGTTCAGGCCGACGCTGATGGGTCTTGCGTGGCGTACGGAGTTCCAGAAGGCCTCAGTTACCTGCCCCGAGAGCGTGCGTCCACTCGCGTCGGTGATCGTGCCTGAGATCATGATGGGAACGTCGAGGCCTTCCTCTTCGAGGTAACCCGTGATCCCGAATACCGCGGCCTTGGCGTTCAAAGTATCGAAGATGGTCTCGACGAGCAGCAGATCCGCCCCGCCATCGACGAGCCCGCGCGCCGCCTCCGCGTAAGATTCGGCGAGCTCGTCGAAGGTGATGTTCCTGAAGCCCGGGTTGTTGACGTCGGGCGAGAGCGACGCCGTCCTGTTCGTCGGCCCGAGCGCACCAGCCACGAAGCGCGGCCTCTCCGGCGTCGCGAAGCCGTCGGCAGCCTCGCGGGCGACGCGGGCCGCCTCGTAGTTCAGCTCGTAGGCGAGGTCCTGCAACTCGTAGTCCGATTGGGCGATGGAGGTGGAGCTGAACGTGTTGGTCTCGATGATGTCGGAGCCGGCTTCCATCGCGGCCTCGTGGATCGCGCGGATAATCTGTGGCTGGGTGATCGAAAGCAGGTCGTTGTTGCCCTTGAGCTGTACGGGATGGTCGGCGAAGCGCTCGCCACGGTAGTCGTCCTCGGAGCGATCATAAGACTGAATCATGGTCCCCATGGCGCAGTCCAGCAACACTATGCGCTGTTTCAATAAGGCTCGAACCTCCTCCAGCCGGGCCTGCCTCTCTTCGTGTTTTGTGCGCTGAAGGATCATCAACTTCTGCTCCATCCGGTAGTTACTGGCAGGCTTTCCAGGATCTGGTCGGCGACCGCCGCGGGCGCAAGGCCTTCTGTGCGTATCCCCCTCCCGAAGGCCGGGTCGCGCACGGCCTTCAGGCAGACCCCGAGGGTCGTCTTCCCCACGCCGAACGGTCCGTTGATGAACAGGGTCATCTCCCCGTCGGTGTGCCTATGGCCTCGACCACATCCCCCGCGAGGTCGGGGGCGCTTGCTGGCGGCATTATGTAAGCCCCGCCGACGAGGGGCTGCGCCAGGGCGAGCAGCTCCTGGGCGACCTCGACGCCGTACTTCGGGGCGTCCTCGGGGGAGAGGGTGGCAAGCCTCTCGCGGATGCGCCTGGGGATACATATGCCGGGAACCTCGTGGTGGAGGAACTCCGCCTGGCGGGCGCTGCGAAGTGGCATCAGGCCGAGCAGGATGCAGACCCCGTCGTCACCGATACGCCACAGGGCGTTCTCCAGGGCGTCGATCTCGAAGACCGGCTGCGTCCAGAAGGCGTGCGCCCCCGCCTCGACCTTGCGCCGAAGCTTCCTGACCTCCTCGTCCAAATCTTCTGCCGTAGGGTTGAAGGAAGCCCCGATGAGGAAGCCTGGTGGCCCGCCAATGGGGTTGCCTGCTAGGTCCTCTCCGCGGTTCATTTTGGAGAGGACGTGAACGAGGCCGACAGAGTCCGTGTCGAAGACCGAGGTGGCTTCGGGATAGTCCCCTATCTGGGCCGGATCGCCGGTCACGGCGAGTATGTTCTTTACGCCCAGCGCCGCAGCCCCGAGCAGGTCCGCCTGCAGTCCTATGATGTTCCTGTCGCGGCACGAGATGTGCGAGACGACCTCGATGCCGGCCTCTTCCTGCACGATCCTGGCCGCCGCCACGGGGTGCATCCTGAGCCTAGCCCGCGCCCCGTCGGAGATGTCTATGGCGTGGACGCCGCGCTCCTTCAACCGCCACGCCGCCTCGACGACCTGCGTTATTTCATTGCCACGGGGCAGGTCGACCTCGACCGTAACGGCAAAGCCTGTGCGCAGCCGCTCGGCGAACTCAGAGGCGGGCTCTGCAGAGACCTCCGTCCGTTCCGCCCGCTCCACCACGGCCGCGGGGCGACGAGCTCTCGCACCATCGACCTTGAAGTCGCGCAGTGCCTCCGAGAGCGCTTTGATGTGGGCCGGGGTGGTCCCGCAGCAGCCGCCCACGAGCCGGGCGCCGGCCTCGGCGAGCCTCACGCCGTACTGGGCGAAGTGGTCCGTGTGCCGGCGGAACCGGATTTGGCCGTCCACGAGCTGGGCGAGGCCGGGGTTGGGGAAGGCGGCCACGGGGCCGGCCGCGTCCGCCATCTGGCCGGTGATCTCCACCATCCGCTGCGGACCGACGGTACAGTTCGAGCCGGTGAGCGACACGCCCCAGGAGGAGATCTCACGCGCCGCCCGCTGGGGTAGCCCTTCCGCCAGCGTCTCGCCGTCCTCGACGAAGGTCTTGTACGCGAGTACCGGCGCGCCCAGAGGTTCGACCGCCTCGTAGGCGAGCCGCAAGTCGACGAGGTCGGTGAAGGTTTCCAAGAGAAGTGCATCGGCGCCGCCTTCTAGGAGCGCCTCGGCCTGCTCGAGAAAGACGGAGTGCGCCTCGTCGGGGGTAATCGGACCGACGGGGGCGAGCGGGCGTCCCAGCGGGCCGATAGCCCCGAGGACGAGCGCCCGGTCTTTGGACCCGGCAGTGCTACGAGCGGCCCTCAGGGTGAGGCCTGCGCCCCGTGCGTTCACGTCGCGCACCCTGTCTTCCAGGTCGTGGGTCTCGAGCTTGAATCGGTTGGCGGCGAAGGTGTTGGTCTCTATGACGTCGGCGCCGGCCCTCAAGTACTCCTCGTGGATCTCCGTGACCATCTTCGGGTGGGAGAGGTTCGCGCGGGCGTAGGGGTGGCCGAAGCCGACGCCACGCTCTCCGAGCAGCGTGCCGACGGCGCCGTCCCCGATCAGGACCCTCGTGTCGAGCAACTCTCCTAGGTTTGGGCTCAAGATAAAACCTCTCTCGTTCTGGTCACACATCGGCGCGGAGGAGAGAGGTTACGTCTGCCTATAAACCTCATCTTCCGGAGTCTGCTCCGCGGGAGTTGGCACCTGCCACGAGAAATGATCTCCCCGCCGGTTGCCGCGGCTTCGAAGGGCCCATCCCTCCACCGCTCTCGATGAGCGTCACGGTTTTGCGACCCGTGACCCGCCCATTACAGCACGGCAAGGCCAGCATTTCAAACCACTCCGCCACAGAGCCGGCAGCCCTTTGCCTTTCAACCCGCCCCCTGACAGCGCGGCCCGTGCGGGCCCGGTAAGGTCCGGTGGGGTTTGCCGCAGCGCAGGGCAGTATAGTTGGCGAAAGCGTCTCGCCGTGGAGGAGTGTCGGTGAAGCTAAGGGTAGCTACTTGCCAGTTCCCTGTCTGCCCGGACATGCGCAAGAACCCCCAGTACGTATGGCGACAGATCCGGACCGCCAGGGAGAAGGTCGCGGATGTCGCGCATTTTCCGGAGGCGTGCCTGTCCGGATACGCGGGGCCGACATTCCTTCCCACGAGGGCTTCGATTGGGCCTTGCTCGAGGGTTGCGCCCGGAGAGTACTCGACCTGGCGCGGGAGCTAGGCACCTGGGTAGTCCTCGGATCGACGCACCAACTGACCGCCCCGCATAAGGCCCACAACAGCCTCTACATAATCGACGATCACGGCAGGATCCTGGATCGCTACGACAAGATGTTCTGCGCGGCAGATGAGTCTGGAAAGACCGGCGATCTGGCCCATTACAGCCTGGGAAACCACTTCAGTGTCTTCTCGCTCAAGGGCGTCCGGTGTGGCGCCCTGATCTGCCACGACTACCGCTACTCCGAGCTGTACCGGGCGTACAAGCGGAGGGGCGTGCAGGTGATGTTCCACTCCTACCACGCCGGCAACATCCCGCCCGGGCACTTCCGGGCCATGCAGGACTACGCCCGCGATGGCAATAAGGGCCTCAACCCCGGGGCGACCATCGTCGCTGGCAGGATCCTGCCAGCGACGATGGTCGCAGAGGCCGCGAACAATCACGTGTGGATCAGTTGTCCCAACTCCTCCGCCCGCGAGTCGTTGTGGCCTGGCTTCTTCGTCCGTCCAGATGGCGTCGTGGCGGGCCGCTTGCGGCGCAACACCACGGGCGTCTTGATCTCTGAGGTAGACGCGAGCGAGCAGAACTACGCCTCTACGATTGCCTGGCGGGCAAGGGCGATGGAAGGCGTCTTGCACAGCGGTACGCTCGTGCGCGACAGGCGCTCAGACGAGCGTACGCGACTGTAACTCGCAGCTAGCAAGGGCCGTCGACGGGAAGGCGGACGCTCGTATCTCTACGTAATGGTCGCTGGCGGCGAGGACTGATACCGAGCCCGTCTGTACGGTCGCGCTTTTCGCCCGCGGACCTACGCTGGCTCTTCCTCCTCCGTCATTCCCGCGAAAGCGGGGAGCGGAAATTCACTGCTGCGGCGAGGTCCGTGCGCCTCCTGCGAGCCCCGTTGTACCGTCGGCGTTCACCCGGTCTCGGTATGAAGGTCTTGATCCCTACGACCTGTGGCGCGCCGAACTCAGCGCGTTGCGCGTTCGCGGAAGGATCGCCGTTGGCGCACGCGGGCGGAGATCTCACCCGGATCACGGGCGGCGCACCTGGCCGCGACGACCAGTTTTCCCGGGCGCGAAACCTGTGCCCGGCGCGAGAATATGTCGTAGTCCTGGGCTTCGATGCGGTCCAAAATCGCCGCGTACAGCTCGCGCGCCACCACGACGGGGAATCGCCTCCCCCTCGGGATGTAACCCATCCCCTCGTCGGCTACCTCGTAGAGTCCGCGCGCCCGGTCTATCTCGAAGCGCATCAGCGCGACGAAGCGCTCGTTCACGAGGCTGGAGGCGAGGTTCTGCTCCGTGTAGCCGAAGCGCGCCAGGTCCTCCATCGGCAGGTACACCCGCCCGCGCCTCCAGTCCTCCCCGACGTCACGCAGGAAGTTGGAGAGTTGCATGGCGACGCCGAGGGCCTCCGCGTTACGATCGGCCCTCTCGTCTGCCACCCCGACGACCCTGCACATCATCAGGCCGACGACGGCGGCGCTACCGTAGGTGTACGTTTCGAGGTCGGAATACGTCGGGTAACGGAAGACTCGCGTATCCATCTTCATGCTCTGCATGAAGGCCGTAATGGAGTCGGGGTCGATGTTGCAACGGCGTACCGTGTCCGCGTAGGCGCGCAGGATGGGGTTGGGGACTTCCTCCCCCGAGATGGCCGCCATCGTCTCGGCCTCGAACTCCTCGAGGACGACGAGCTGCGCGTCCAGGGGCAGATCATGGGGGGTGTCCACGATCTCATCGGCGTAGCGCATAAAGGCATACAGGGC
This sequence comes from Actinomycetota bacterium, assembly GCA_046733115.1. GTDB lineage: Bacteria > Actinomycetota > Rubrobacteria > Rubrobacterales > Rubrobacteraceae > Rubrobacter_D. Next base: position 6,938 of record JBKPOM010000234.1, read on the forward strand.
TTGCACGCGCGGCCTGACCTCGGCGGGGAAGAGCCTGGTCGAGAAGTAGTAGGTCCTGCTGTGCGCCTTCTGCACTCTGCGGCAAAGCTCGTAAGCCTCGGCGAGCGAGAGCCCGCCGTCGAGCTTCTTGCCGCCCGCGGGATCGAGCCTCAAGAGTTGCCCATCTCGCGCCCTATGCGTTCGGCCACGAGCCGCGCGCCTATCGTAACGAGCGGCACGCCGGTACCTGGCCTGGTGCTCGCGCCCACGAAGTACATCCCTTCGACGGTTTTCGACACCATCGGTGGACGGAAATATCCGACCTGTAAGATGCCGTGCCCGATGCCGAACGCCGCCCCCTCCTCCAGGTTGTACTCATCCCGCCAGTCTAGTGGCGTCCTTACCTTCTCGTAGACCACCCGCCCGCGGTCGAGTCCGCACCTCCGCGCAAGCAGCCTGTAGACCTTCTCTTTGAAGGCATCCGCGTCGCGTTCCCAGTCCACGTTCGGCCCAAGGTGCGGCACGGGGACGAGCACGAACAGGCTCTCCATGCCGTCGGGGGCCATGCGAGGCTCCGTCTTGGTGGGCACGACGGCGTAGAACGAAGGATCATCCGGCAGCGTGTGATCCCGGAATATAGACTCGAAGTTATCCCTGTAGCGTCCGGAGAGGTAGAAATTGTGATGCACCATGTTCCCGAGCTTCCCGTCGACGCCGAGATACAGCATGAACGCTGAGGCCGTGTACTCCAACTTGTCGCGCTTTCTCAGCCTGAAGTCCCCGTCCGCGTCCCCGCCGAGGAGCTCGTGGTAGACGTACGGTAGATCGGCATTCGCGAGCACGGCGTCAACCTCTATCTCGCCACCGTTCACGCTGACGCCGCGCGCCCTTCCCTTGGTGACGACTACCCTCTCGACCGGGCTGTTCATGTGGAACCTGACGCCGAGCTCGATGGCGATCTTCTCCATCGCCTCGATGAGAGAGTACATCCCGCCTTCGGGGAACCAGAGGCCGTCCTCCGCAAGCTCGGTGTAGGGGAGGAGCGAGTAGACCGCCGGCGCCTCGAAGGGGGAGAGGCCGAGGTACATAGTCTGCAAAGAAAACGCCTGCCGCAGTTTGTCTGAGGCGAAGTACTTCGAGACCCTACGGTAATAGTTGTTGACCGCTTTGGTCTTCAGGAGCAGGCGGAGGTTGCGCAGCCCGAAGAAGTCCCCGGCCCCTTCGATGTCGCGCTCGACGAACTCCGAGCGCCCGAGGCGGTATTTGTGGCAGGCGTCTTCCAGGAAGCGGTAGAAGTTGGGGGTGACGCCTGGTTCGATGCGTTCGAGCTCCTTTACGAGCTCGGGGAGCGTGCGCCGGATGGTCAGGGCATCGCCGTCGCCGAAGGTCACGCGGTAGTTGGCGTCGAGCGGCACGAGGTTTACGTAGTCGTCCAGATCCTGTCCGGCGGAACTAAACAGCTCGCGGTAAGTGTCGGTCATCAGGAGGAGCGAAGGGCCCGTATCGAAGGAGAAGCCATCGGCCTCGAGCCTTCCCACGCGCCCGCCAACCTGGGCGTTCTTCTCGAAGACCTCGACCTCGAAGCCCTTGGCTGCCAGCCGGATCGCCGCCGCCAGGCCGCCCATCCCGGCCCCGATAACTGCCACCCGCTTCTTGGGCCTAGCCGCTAGCGCCGCCAGAGCGCCCACCTTCCTTATTCGAGGGTCCGTCAGAGAGTATACGTTGCAGATGCTAACAGCGTTCACCGCGCGACCGGGTAAAGAGGCTTACACAGCACGGCGCCCTTGGGAGGCCTTGTCAGCACGCTCAGCCCTTCGGGCTCCGCTTTCAGCTTTTTTCTCGAACGGCGCTGCCCACGCCCGCTTAGCGAAGCCCTGCGGGGGGAGTCTCGCTATTTAGGACGGTGGCTGCAGCCCGCACGCTCTTGCTGACAAGCTGACAAGCTAAGCCCGAAGGGCTGAGCGTGCTGACAAGCGTAGGCCGCAGGCCGAAGCGTGCCCACACGCTACCCGCTATGAGAAGCGGTGCCGGTGGTCTCCCTGAAGAGCATATCGGCGGCGCGTAGGGTTTCTTCCAGGACCTCGCGGCCTTCGTGGGCACGTATAAAACGCTGGTGGGCCCCCTGGTACCAGCCGATGCGCGGTTGATCCCAGTGCCGCCACAGGCTGTGCGCCTGTACCGGTGGCACCACTCGGTCGACGACGCCGGCGAAGATCGCCCGACGCTCGTGCGGGACCACGGGCTCCAGCACGAGCGGGGAGACGGGGCGCAGCAGCGCTTTGAGCGTCTCCTCGCGGATGCCCTCGGCGCTAAGAGAGTGGGTCGCGACCGCGAGCGCGTTTGACCAGAAAAGGTGCGAGGGGTCGACCGCCGGGTTGCCGGCCACCACGCAATCGAGGTCTTCTTCCAGCGAGGCGAGCAGGGAGACGGCGTAGCCGCCCAGAGAGTGGCCTAGCGCACCGATTGCCGGTGCCTCTTCGCTCTCGCGCAGCCACGAGACGAACCGTCTCAAGTCCCACATGGCCTGCGCGCCGGTGTGCAGCGTATCCATAACGTCGCCGGAGAGCGTCCGTTCGCCGCTGATCAGGCCTCCCGTATCGCGCGGGCCGTGCATGGGAAGGACGGGCATGATCAGGTTGAGCCCGAGCTCCTCGTGCAGGTACTCGGGCTGGAAGCGGATCATGCTCTTGTTCAACGTGCCCATCCTGATGCCGTGAACGCAGATTAACCACGGCCGCCGCTCATCCCGGTGGCGCAAGATATAAGCGTGGACGGTCGGGTTGTGCCTGTAGGAGAGCCAGCGCTCGCGCCCCGGTTCGTCCTCGTGTGGCTCGTAGAGGCTCTCGAAGCTGAGACTTTCGACCTCCCTCCCCCTATGTTCCTTTTTTTCGATGTCGGGGTTCTCCAGGGGCGGGGGCCGTGTGGTAGGTGGTGAGATCGGTGAACTATCCCTTCTCTTCGAACAAAGGGTAAGCCTCCGTAGCCTCACGCTGGACACGGACTGCGACGGTACCCACCGCGACGGGCCAGCTCGTGAGGATGAGGCCGCACAGCATCAACTCGTTCACCGCGGCCCGCGCCGCGAGGTTAGGACCAGTATCGGGTGCGGGGACGCTGGCAGGACAGCGATGCTGCCCCAAAGCCAGGTAGCCCGCAGCGAGAAAGCTCGCCGCCGAACCAAGCCCGAGCACGAGCGCGGCCACCGGTCCCATGAGCAGGATCGCCGGCAGCGACAGGACTACCCCGAGGGCGGAGGCGAGCGTCATGAACTGGAACGTCCTGGATTCCACGGCCCAAAGAAGACCGGAGAGCCCCGTGCCAAGCAGCAGCGCTCCGGGCACCGCCCCGACCAGGACCACAGGCAGGCCACCACGCGCCACCAGCCACAACCAGAGCGCGCCCGTCAGCAAAGGGATGAAAGAAGAGAAAGCCCACCACTGCGAAGTTACGGACTCGAGAACCGCGCTGTCGTCTAGGTTGTTCTTCTCCCGGTTCCTATCGCCCATAGAGTAATCTTTCCTCGACGCCTTCTAGCCAAGACCGGTCCATTCTAGACCTTGACGCTACTCCCGGCGATGCGGGCGTCCTTCTACACGGCCGAACGCGGAGCTTGCAGGGACCTCATTCGTACTGGACGGCCTCGACGATGCTCTTGCGGGCGGCGGAACGGGCGGGGAGGAGGCCGGCGAAGACGCCTATGAAGAGGCCCGAGAGCAGGGCGGCGAGGGCTGGTAGCCTAGGGTAGTAGAAGTCGATCTCGAAGCCACCGGCGCCCGAGCCCCGGACGAAGAGGTAGCCGAGCAGCGAGCCGAGTGCCACGCCGACGAGGCAGCCGATCAGGCTGATCACGACCCCTTCGTCGATGATGAGGCGTCCTATCTGCAGCCGCGTTGTCCCGACTGCCCTGAGTATCCCGATCTCACGGGTGCGCTCGAAGACGCTCATAGAAAGCGTGTTGACGACCCCGAAGGCAGAGACGGCCACAGACACGCCCATGATGGCGTAGAAGAAGACGTACTGGCGGTTGAAGTCGCTCTCTATCTGCGCCTTCCACTCGGCGTTCGAGTACAACGTGAACTGCGGGTAATCTTTAAGGATCTCCTTGATTTTGCGCTCCAGAGCGTCGCGGTCGGAGCCTGGCTTGGCCTTTACGGCGAGGAATTCGCTCTCGGTTTCGTTGAAGTCCTCGGCCAAGGTCTTCTTGGATAGATAGATGCCCGTCCCGCCGCCGATGACGTCGTTCTTGAGAATGCCCTCGACCGGGTACTTCTTCCTGCCTTTCGGACCTGGGATCTCTATTTTCGAACCCACGCCGATTTTACGGTCCTCGGCAAATTGCTTGCCCACCAGGGCGCCACCATCCTTCAATTTGGAGAACGCGTCTGGCCCACCGGCTGCGTAGTTCACGCGGAAGATCTCGGGATAATTTTCATCCACCCCGAAGATGGCGTCCACCCTCTTCCCGTCTTGGCGGAAGGACGAGACGATGCTGGTCGTCCTCTCGACGCCCCGTACGCGGCTGATCTCTTCTGGTAGCTTCGCCGAGAACCCAGCATCCGAGTTCTGTTGCGCGGGCTGCACGACGTAGTCGCTGCCCAGGGAGCTGTCCAGGTAATCCCGAATGGAACCGAGGAGGCTGCCACCGAGGGCGGAGAACGCCACGACGAGTGAGATGCCGACCATGAGGGCCGACACCGTCAGCGCGGTCCTTCCCCTGTTGCGCGTCGCGTTCGCCGCGGCCATCCTCCCCTCGACCCCAAAGAGGAACCTGAGCGCCGGGGAAAACAGCGCCGCGAGCGGCCTGACGAGGACGGGGATAATCAGGGAGATGCCGAGGAAGGCCGCGATGATCGCCACGATCCCCGACGCGTAGATGATCCCTTCGAGGTTGGCCGAAAGGTTGCTGGCGAGGTAGTAGATCCAGGGCACCCCCGCGCCCGCTAGCACGAGCCCCAGGACCGGCCCGATAATCGAGAGGCCGCGCGACCGTTTGTCCCCCTTCGTAGCCCCCCCGGACCGGGCCCGCATCGCCGCGACGGGGCTGATCCTACCCGCCCTCATGGCCGGGTAGAGGGCGGCGACGACCGTGACGGCTATGCCCACGACTATGGCGGAGACGAGGGCGAAGGGGGATAGGATGAGGGTTGTGATCTTGAACAGAAAAGCCTTGCCGAAGAGGTAGACGAGCCCTTTCGCCATCCCGTAGCCGAAGAGCACCCCGAGAAGCGAGCCGAGCGCGCCGAGCAGCATAGCTTCCAGGATAACGGAGCGGGCGATCATAGCCCGCGTCGAACCGAGGGCCCTGAGCATCCCGAGCTCCCTTGTCCGCTCAAGAACGGTCATCGAGAGGGCGTTGAAGACGAGGAAGGCGCCGACGAAGAGCGAGGTCCCCGCGAAGAAGAGAAGCGCGATCTTGAACCCCTGCAACTGGCCGCTGACCTGCCGGGTGCGCATCTCGGACCGCTCGACCTGCAACCCTTCTCCGAGCTTCTTGTCCAGGCTGTTCCTGAGGTCCGAGACGGAGACGCCTTCGGCAGCTTCGACGGCGATACCGGAGATCTGACCCCGCTTGTCGAAGGCCTCCTGGCCGAAGGATAGGGGCACCATGCCGAAGGCGAGCCCGCCGAAGGACCCACCCGGTATCCGCAAGAGCCCGACAAGCTCGAGCTTCTTGGGTCCCTCCGGCGTGCCGATCGCAACCCTGTCCCCGATCCCGAGCCCCGCGCTCTCGGCGGAACCCCCATCGAGGGTAAGCTCCTTGCCGCTCTGCGGGAAGCGTCCGTCGGTCAGCTCGAAGCCCGTCGCCAGGCTGGCCGACCGCGGCTCGACGCCGAAGAGGCGCATGCTCCTGACCTCGGGCAGGCCGTTCTCTTTTTCGAGGATGAGGGAGGACGAGAGCGAATACCGCGGAGCAGCAGATCCTACCCCTTCGTAGCCGCGCACCTTCTGGACGACTTTCTGGTCGAACCCGCCGCTACCGCCCGCCGCCGTGATCGTCAGATCGGACGAACCGTAGGCCCTGGTGAAGAGGTCCTTGAAGGTGGCGGACATGGTGTTGGAGAGGGTGAGGACCCCGAAGACGATGCCAACCCCGAGCACGATGCCGACGGCCGTGAGCAGGGTTCGTTGCACCCTGGCCCGCAGGTTCCGGAAGCTGAGACCCGAGAAGCGCCTGAGCTTCACTCTTCCCTGGCCATCGCGAGGAAGGGAAAATCGGCGCCGTTGGTGTGGTGCGTGTACACGGCGCCCCGCCGGAAGCCGGCACGTTCGTAAACTCCGATAGCACGCTCGTTGAAGATGGCCACGGAGAGCGTGAAGCGCTCTGGGGAGAAGCGTTCCCGCGCGAACTCGAGGCCGGCGGGGAGGTACTCTACCCCGAGACCTTGCCCGGTGAGACCCGGCCTCAGGCCAAGCCCGACATCGACGGTCTCGTCCTCGCTCTCGAACTGGAAGAAACCGACGAGGGCTCCTTCTCTGTCGAAGGCCGAGAAGTAGGCGCCTTCTCTGCGTTCGCAGTCCAGCAGTTCTTCCAGATCGTCGGGGTCGCCCGCCCAGTCGTAGAAGTCGTAGGGAGGCTCGTAGTGCCAGCGCGAGATCTCACGCGCGTCCTCGTCGGCCATCTGCCTGAACCGGTAAGCGGACACTATCCGTCCGACTCGAGCGTCTTGATGCGTTCCAGGATCGTGTCCTGGTCTGGGTCCCTGGCCTCGTCCACCACCCTGCCGTCGGAGAGAAATACGGCGCGGTCGGCCGTCGCCGCGGCACGCGGGTCGTGGGTGACCATGAGTATCGTCTGCTCGAAGCGGGCCGCCGATTCTTTGAGAAGTCCCAATACCTCGGCGCCGGTCCTCGAGTCCAGGTTTCCCGTAGGCTCGTCAGCGAGGATGATGTCGGGTTGTTTGATTAGGGCCCGCGCGATAGCAACCCTCTGCTGCTCCCCACCCGAGAGTTCGTCGGGCCTGTGCGTTCGCCGCCCGGTAAGCCCTACGAGATCCAGTAGCTCGTCGAGCCTCTTCGCGTACTTGCCTGGCTTCTTGCCCGCGATGAGCACGGGCAACAGAACGTTCTCCTCGGCTGTGAGCGTGGGGATGAGGTTGAAGAACTGGAAAACGAAGCCCATCCGCTCCCGCCTGAGGAGCGTGAGCTTCCTGTCCGAGAGCCCGGAGAGCTCCGTCTCTGCGACGACCACCCGGCCCGACGTAGGCTTGTCCAGGGCGCCGAGGATGTGCAACAGCGTGCTCTTCCCCGACCCGGATGGACCCATGATCGCCGCAAACTCACCGTTCGGAAACGCCAGAGAGACGTCCCGGAGCGCCCGAACTTCGTTCGTACCTTCTCCGTAGACCTTCTCGAGCCCAACGGTCTCGACGGCGATGCCTGCTCCGTTATCCACGAGCAGAGTATAGTCTCGAAGGGGAAACGGACCGTGAACGCGAAGACGCTCGTCCCGTTAGCCTCGTCAGCGCCGCGCAGAAGGCGGTTGAGCCCTCCGCAAGAATCAGAAGCCTATAGCTGACCGCTTGAACAGCTAGATCCCGCTGTTACACTATCCGGGCAATCCAATAGCCCCTGCTTCTTTGTGCAGAAGAAGCCGACACTAGACCGGAGGAGGCAAACATCGACACTTACGAAGCCATGCTCATAGTTATCCCCGAGCTCGACGAGGAGCAGGTCGAGAACACCATCGGGCGTTTTCGCACGATCATCGAGCGCACGGGCGGCGAGGCCGGCGAAGTGAACCACTGGGGTCGCCGCAAGCTGGCCTACGAGATAGACCACCGCACGGACGGTTTTTACGCGGTGATAGAGTTCACCGCGGGCGACCGGACCCTCGCCGAGCTAAAGCGCATCCTGCGCGTCTCGGACGACGTGCTGAGGCACATGGTCGTGAAGCTCCCGCCGAGCTACGCGCACAGGCCGCTGCCCGAGCCCACGGAGGCGACGGCTTGACTTTACGGAGGTAAGGAATGGGTAGGAGAAGGAACGGGCCACCCCGCGGGGGGCGTCCGACCAAGAGCAAGCCTTGCGTGTTCTGCAAGGAGAACGTCGCCTACGTCGACTACAAGGACTACAACCTGCTGCGGCGGTTCATCTCGGACCGTGGCAAGGTCAGGGCTCGCAGGGTCACGGGCCTGTGCCCGCAGCACCAGCGGGAGGCGGCCTCGGCCATAAAGCGCGCCAGGGAGATGGCGCTCTTACCTTACGTGGTGGGGAGGTAAGACCTTGCAGGTCATACTGAAAAGCGACGTGGAGAAGATCGGGCAGCGCGGCGATATCGTGGACGTGAGCCGCGGCTACGTGCGCAACTTCCTCGTGCCGCGGGACCTAGCTGAGGTGGCGACCCCTAGCAAGCTGGAGGAAGCCCGCCGCACGATGGAAGAGAGCGAGGAGCGTGACAGGCGCCTGGCCGAGAGGGCCGAGGAGATCGCCGGCATCCTCAACAAGAGCGTGATCACCATCGAGGCCCGTACCGGCGAGGACGAGAGGCTCTTCGGTTCCGTCACGGCCGCCAACATCGCCGACGCCGTCGAGAGGGCCCGCGGAATCCGCCTCGACAGGCGCCGCATCCGCCTCGACGAGCCCATAAAGGCCCTCGGCACGCACCAAGTGCCCATCCAAATACACGGCGAAGTCGAAGCGAACGTCAAGGTGATCGTCGTCCCCAAATTGTAGGGACGGTTCTCGTATCGGCATTACATGTAGGGGCAATTCGCGAATCGCCCTGTCGGGATCCGCTATATCTCAACGTTAGGTACAGACATAATCTAAACCACAGGGTCAAGGCTCCCGTCTTGTAACGGGGGCCTTTTTGCTGCATCCTGGTAGGTTATGGAACGCCGGGGGAGGATGCGGAGCGTAGAGGCCGGGGCCGAGGCGGCCCGGGTACCGCCGCACGACCTGGATGCCGAGCGGGCCGTCATAGGCGCGATGCTGGTCTCGGAGACGGCGGTTGCGGCGGTCGCCGAGCGGCTGGCTGCCGACGATTTCTACTCCGAGGTGCACAGGATCATCTACGGGGCCATGATGCGGTTGTACTCGCGCGGTGATCCCATAGACCAGCTCACCCTCACCAACGAGCTCAGGAGCGTCAACGAGTTCGAGAGGATAGGCGGCAGGCCGTACGTCTTCCAGATCGTCGAGAGCGTCCCGACGGCTGCCAACGCCGGCAGGTATGCGGACATCGTGCGCGGCAAGGCGCTGCTCAGGGCCGTCATAGACGTCGGGAGCCGCATCACGGAGGACGCTTTCAGGGAGCCCGAGAACGTCAGCGAGGCGCTCGATTCGGCGGAGCAGCTCATCTACGGCGTCTCGAATCGGACTCTCAGGGAGCACCTTGCGCCCGTCTCGGAACTCGCGCCGGGGGCCCTGGAGATGATCCAACGCCTCTACGAGCAAGAGGGCGAGGTAACCGGCGTCGAGACCGGCTTCGAAGACCTCGACCGCCTCACCACCGGCTTCCACAAAAGCGACCTGATCATACTCGCCGCGAGACCGGCTATGGGCAAGTGCCTGAGCGCGGACGCCGAGATAGTGCTCGACGACGGCAGCGTGAACACCATCGAAGAGATTTACGCGGGGCAGAAGGGCCACCTGATGACCCTCGCTCAGGACCTGAAGTTCTCCTGGGCGCGCCCGAGCGCCTACATCGACGACGGCGTAAAACCGGTCTTCAGGGTAAAGACGCGGCTCGGGCGCGAGATCAAGACCACCATTACCCATCCTTTCCTTACCGTCGAAGGATGGCGCAAGCTCGGCGAGCTCTCGGTCGGCGACCACGTCGCGGTCCCGCGCCGCGTGCTGGTTTTCGGCCGCGAACCGCTCGGTGCCCACCGTATCAAGCTGCTCGCCTACATGCTTGGCGACGGCAACATGACAGACGGAATCCCGCGATTCACCAATGCAGAGACCATGGTCCGCGAGGACTTTATGGCGGCCGTCGACGAGTTCGGCGGCCTCGGCGTGCGGGAAGAGACCTCGGGCGGCACGCGCACGCCGACCCTCTGCGTCCGCGCCGATTGGACGCTCGTGCGGCGGCACCGGCAGATGTTCGCCAGAACGTTGCGCCAGGCGGTCCTAGAGTCGCGACATCCTGCCGCGGAGATCGCCGCGCGGGCCATGGCCAGTCCAGCTTCCGTGACCCACTGGGCGCAAGGCAAGACCGTTCCCGATGCCGCCACCTCACCGCTGTTGCGTGAGGCTCTGGCTGACTCTGTGGAGCTTGACGTCTCAGACCTTGCTAAGGCGCGTAAGAACGCGCCGAACGCGATGCGCCGGTGGCTCGAAGGGCTCGGTTTGTGGGGACGAGTTGCCAAAGACAAGTTCGTGCCCGACGCCGTCTTCCGGGCCCCACGAGATGAGTTGGCGCTATTCCTCAACCGGCTCTTCGCGGCCGACGGCTGGGCGACGGTTCTCGCCAGTGGCCAGGCTCAGCTCGGCTACAGCACGGTCAGCGAGAAGCTCTCCCGGCAGGTGCAGCATCTGCTTTTGAGGTTCGGTGTGGTCGCCGCCCTGTGTGAGCGGTCGGTGAAATACGGTGAGTCGCGGCGTCAAGCCTTCCAGCTGAACATCACGGAGCCCAGTTCCATCCGCGCGTTCGTCGAGGAGATAGGGATCTTCGGCAAAGAAGCGGCCGTCGGGCGCGTCATGCGCGCGCTCGACGGCAAGCGCTCACACGCTAATCGGGATCTCATCCCACGAGAAGCCTGGAAGCTCGTCGACAGAGCGCGCGGTGGGCAGTCGTGGGCTTCGTTGTCCCGTCAGATGGGGTTCAGTCCGGGTCACAATCTGCATGTCGGCACGCGGGCAATATCGCGAGATCGGATGTCTAGCTTCGCCGAAGCACTCGACGATCAAAGGCTCAGGGACCTCGCCGAAAGTTACGTTTACTGGGACGAGATCGTCGGCATCGAGCCGCTCGGGATGGAGCAAGTCTACGACCTGACCATCCCCGGCACCCACAACTTCGTCGCCAACGACGTCTGCGTCCACAACACCGCCATGGCATTAAATGCTATTTGGCACGCTTCTGGCGAGAAGAAGATGCCTGTGGCGATCTTCTCGCTTGAGATGAGCAAGGAGCAGTTGGTGCAGCGCCTGATCTCGCAAACGACGCGTATCCCGGCGCAGGCACTCAGGAGTGGCAGCGTCAAGGCCGAGGATTGGCCGAAGCTGGTACGGGGGGTTGCTGAGGTCAGCCGCGCCCCGATCTGGATCGACGATACTGCGGGAGTCACGCTGATGGAGATCCGTGCCAAGGTCAGGCGCCTCGCAAGCCAGCTCAACGTTGTCGGCGAGATGCCGCTGTCGCTCGTCGTCGTCGACTACCTGCAGCTGATGGTTGGGCAGGGCAATCGTGCAGAGAACCGCCAGCAGGAGATAGCAGAGATCAGCCGCGGACTTAAAGTTCTCGCACGCGACCTCGACGTCCCCGTCCTCGCGATAGCGCAGCTAAGCCGCGCCGTCGAAGCCCGCCACGACAAACGCCCGCTCCTGTCAGACCTCAGAGATTCCGGAGCAATCGAGCAAGATGCAGATATGGTCATGTTTCTATATAGGGACGAATATTACAATTCCGAATCCGACGATAAAGGCATTGCCGAGGTGATCGTTGGCAAGCACAGGAACGGGCCTACGGGCAAGGTCCAGCTCGCCTGGCTGGAGCAGTACACCAAGTTCGCCTCGTTGGCACGCCGGGGGTAGGGATTCAGGCTTCGGGCGGGCGCAAAGCTCGGAGCATTGGAGGACGGTGTAGGATTACGATCCCGCGACCTATGGCGACCTCATAGCCGGGGTCTACGACGAATGGTTCGCTGTTCCGGATGACACGGACGACACGGTCGAGTTCCTGCGAGGACTAGCCGGCTCGAGTCCCGTGCTGGAGCTCGGCGTCGGCACCGGGTGCGTCGGCCCTTCCGTTGTCCGAGAGGGGAGTCGAGGTACACGGGATCGACGCCCCCGAGGCGATTGAAATGCTGAAGTGCTGACCTGCTATTTAATCGGTGCGCCCATCGCGTGGTAGCCGCCGTCCACGTGGATCAACTCGCCGGTCGTGGCTGGCCACCAGTCGGAGAGCAGGCTCACCACGGCCCTTCCGATGGGCTCGGGGTTGGTTGTCTCCCAACCTAAAGGCGCCTGGCGTCCCCATTCGCCTTCGATCTCTTCGAACCCGCTGATGCCTTTCGCGGCGAGCGTCTTGATCGGGCCCGCCGAGACAAGGTTGACCCTGATGCCGCGCCCTCCGAGGTCGCGAGCCAGATAACGTGATGTGCTCTCCAGGGCGGCCTTGGCTACCCCCATCCAATCGTAGGCTGGCCACGCGATCCTGGCGTCGAAGTCGAGGCCGACGACCGAAGCTCCATCGCTGAGAACATCGGCGAGGCCGACGGTGAGGGCTTTCAGGGAGTAGGCCGAGGTCTGGAGGGCGGTGGCCACGGAGGGCCAATCTGCGGTGAGGAAGTTGCCGCCGAGGGCGTCCTCGGGTGCGAAGGCGATGGCGTGGACGATCCCGTCGAGGATTTCCCAACGTTCTTCCAGATCTTTCGCGACCGCGTCGATGTCTTCGGGCTTGTTTACGTCGAGCTCCAGGATGGGGGGCTCTGGGTCGAGGCGTTTGGCCGTTCGTTCCGTGAGTCGTTTCGCGCGGCCGAACCCGCTCAGGACAATCTCCGCTCCCTGCTCCTGGGCCAGCCGCGTCGCCGAGTAGGCTATAGAGCGCCGGTCCAGGACGCCGGTGACCAGTATCTTCTTGCCTTCGAGCAATCCGCCCACGTCGCCTCCCATTCCTCTTACCTCCGTCGGGTCCGGCACAGTCTAGGGAATGAGCCCCGCTCTCGCTAGCGTTGCTACGGCCGATGATTAATCGCTGCGGGAGCGGGTAAAAGCAATAGCGGCTAACATACGTGACAGCGTGGAGAGGTAAACCCGTTTCACAGCAGGCCGGAGGTGTACGCTTCGTGTGCTCTCCTCTGTCGGGATTCCTAGCAAGCAGAAGTCGCGTGAGGGAAAGGAGTAGAGATGGCAGAAGACACGCAGGTTCGCACCTATGAGCCTCCCGAGGAGTTCGCCTCGCAGGCGAACGTCAACGACGCCTCCGTCTACGAGCAGGCCGAGCACGACTACGAGGGTTTCTGGGCCGAGCGGGCAGGCGAACTTCACTGGTTCAAAGAGTGGGACCAGGTCCTCGACTGGGACCCGCCCGAAGCGAAGTGGTTCGTCGGCGGTAAGCTCAACGTCTCCTACAACTGCCTGGACTACCAGATAGAGCAGGGCAGGGGCGAGAAGACCGCCATCTTGTGGGAGTCAGACGAGCCAGGAGAAGGCAGGACCTTCTCCTACTCGGAGCTTCTGGCCGAGGTCGAGAGGTTCGCCAACGTGCTCAAGGGGCTCGGGGTGGAGAAGGGCGACCCGGTCGCCATCTACCTGCCCATGATCCCGGAGCTGCCCATCTCGATGCTTGCCTGCGCCCGCATAGGCGCCCCCCACTCGGTCGTCTTCGGCGCCTTCTCGGCCGACTCCTTGCGCGACCGCATAAACGACTGCGAGGCGAAGGTCCTCGTCACCGCCGACGGCGGGCCGCGGGGAGGCAAGGTGACACCCTTGAAGGCCAACGCCGACGAGGCCCTTGAGGACACGCCTTCCATCGAGAGCGTGGTCGTCGCGCGGCGCTCTGGGGAGGACGTGGACATGAAGGAGGGCCGCGACCGCTACTGGAACGAGCTGATGGAGGAGGCAGAGGAGGAGTGCCCGGCAGAGGAGATGGACTCGGAGGACATCCTCTTCATCCTCTACTCCTCGGGCTCTACGGGCAAGCCCAAGGGAATAGTTCACACCACCGGCGGCTACCTCACGCAGGTGAAGGCCACGACCAAGTGGGTTTTGGACGTAAAGGATGATGATGTCTACTGGTGCCAGGCAGACATCGGCTGGGTGACGGGGCACTCTTACCTGGTCTACGGGCCCTTGAGTAACGGGGCGACAACCGTCCAGTTCGAGGGAACTCCCAGCTACCCGGGTCCTGACAGGCACTGGGACCTCATAGAACGCCACGGGGTCACCATTTACTACTCGGCGCCGACCGTGATCCGGGCGTTCATGAAGCAGGGCACCGAGCCCATCGACAAGCACGACCTCTCCAGCTTGCGGCTGCTCGGCACCGTCGGCGAGCCCATCAACCCCAGGGCGTGGGAGTGGTACCACGAGAACATCGGCAAGGGCCGTTGCCCGGTGGTCGACACGTGGTGGCAGACGGAGACAGGAGCGATCATGATCGCTCCTTTGCCGGGCCTCACGACGACCAAGCCGGGCAGCGCCACGAGACCTTTCCCCGGCATCTCCGTCGACATCTACGACGAGGAGGACGACCCTATAGAGGGCTCGGGCAAGGGCAATTTGGTCATCACCAAGCCGTGGCCGGGCATGCTCCGCACGATCTACAAGGACCCGGAGCGCTTCCGCGAGACCTACTGGGAGAGGCTGGGAGACAAGTACTTCGTCGAGGACGGCGCCGAGCGCGACGAGGAGGGTTATTACACCATCACGGGTAGGATAGACGACGTGATGAACGTCTCCGGGCACCGCATCGGCACGATGGAGGTCGAGAGCGCGCTCGTCTCCCACGAGGCGGTTGCAGAGTCGGCGGTCATCGGTCGCCACGACGAGGACAAGGGGCAGGCCATCGTGGCCTACGTCATCCTCGAGGGCGAGCGGGAGGGCACCGATGAGCTCATCAAGGAGCTCAACAACCAGGTCAGGAAGGCCATAGGCCCCCACGCGAGGCCGGAGGAGATCGTCTTCACCCCCGATTTGCCCAAGACGAGGAGCGGCAAGATCATGCGGCGCGTCCTGCGCGGGGTGGCCGAGGGCGAAGAGGACCTCGGGGATACCTCCACCCTTGCCGACCCCTCCGTCGTCGACGACCTCAAGGAGGCCCGCAGCGAGTCCTAACAACTTCTAGAATAGAGGCAAGCTCGAAACCGGCGGGAATATCGTTCCCGCCGGTTTCTTTACGTCAGCCCGGTTCGAGTAACGCTGCTACGCTCCCAGAGTTGCAGCGCTTCCTCGACGCCAATGATCTGTCGGTAGAGCTTGCAGGTCGTTGCTTTCGGCACCGTTGCCTCCTACATCGACACCGTTTCCACTGCCGAATGTGAGCTTTCATGGCGGTGAGTTGGTCGGGCCAGTCGTGCAACGTCGAAGGATCGAAGTCCGCGCCGTTCGGCCACACTAGAGTGTGGACCTCGGCATCTATCTGAACTTGATCGAACAGTTCTCTGTCGCGAAGTGGGCCGTACAGCTCTCCTTCCAGGATCGGTCGAAAATCTATGGTTCGCTCCATCTCATCGTCGAACCTCATGCGCAGGGTATACGGTCCAATGATTCGAAAAGACTCGACCCGATAAATCGCGTGACTCAGCGTCATTCCTCCCTACTCCAATGGCTGTATCGGCAGCCGGCTGTGACCCGCCTGTAACCGTTGCCAATCGTCATCAGTTCTTGCTAGTGTAGTTCGGCCCACGCTTCAACAAGCCGCCATCAACTCTACTGGATCGACGCCATAGATCGCCACATCATCCTGGTAGTAAGCGTGGAAATGGGGGTTGTGATGCGGTGCGCCAATCTCCTAATACATGCGGATAATGATACCGAAGAAACGGCTTAGTTCCGGCATGGAAGTATTCTAGCCTCCAGTCGAGAGAAGCGACAAGACTAGGTGTCGCCGAAGGTGAGGACGACCTCAAGGAGCCGATAACCAGTCGTAACCTCGATCTAGAGGCGAACAATAATCGTGCCCTGCTGATGCCTGTAGCCTTGGTTCCGCGGAACTTTGCGGGCCTTTCCGCGTATACGTGTGTAGTAGAATATGGGCAGTAAACCTGCTAGGAGGAAATACGTTGTTACCAGTTGGATTCGGCGGTTACCTATTGATAATGGTCGTCGGCATGCTCATCTCCGGTGCCGCGGCCCTGTGGGTGAGAAGTTCTTACTCGAAATACTCGAAGCAGAGGAGCGCGAGCGGCCTTACCGGGGCCCAGACGGCGCGGATGATACTCGACCGCAACGGCCTGAGTAACGTAAAGGTGGAGCCTGTGGCGGGGCAGCTCACGGACCACTACGACCCGCGGAGTAAGGTCGTCAGGCTCTCCGAAAACAACTACAGGGGCAACTCCATTGCCGGGGTCAGCGTTGCGGCCCACGAGGTGGGGCACGCTATTCAGGACTCCAGCGGCTACGTGCCGATGAGGCTGAGGGCCGGTATCTTTCCGGTCGTGAACATCAGCAGCCAGTTCTGGCCGATGGCGTTCATCTTCGCCTTCTTCGTCGGGGGCGCGGCGACGCCTTTGGGGTCGCTCCTGATCAACATCGCCGTCATCATGTTCCTGGGGGTTCTGGCCTTCCACATCGTAACGCTGCCGGTCGAGATCAACGCCTCGACCCGCGCCTACGGGCTCCTGACGCGCTACGGGATCCTGTCGAGCTCGGAGGCCTCCGGCACGAGGCGGGTCCTGACCGCAGCGGCCTTCACGTACATCGCGGCGGCCCTTACGGCGGTGCTTACCTTCCTCTACCTGCTTGCCGCAAGTAGGCAGTAGAGCGGACCTTCTGGACCACGAAGGCGGGGCTTCGGCCCCGCCTTTGCCGTGCCGGGCAGCGCCAGCCGGAGAGTTGTAGAATACGCGCGTTATGGAAGAGGTTCGTCGCATAAACAAACGCCGGCGCAGGCTAAGGACCGTGGGAGAGCCGCATCCGTGGGAGCCCAGGCACATGCACCTTTCGGCGATGCGCTTCGCCGAGTCGGTCGGGGGGCCCGAGGAGCGGCGCAACGTGACGCTCGGGGTCATACAGCACCTGTGGCGCTCTCCGGTCCCGTTTATCGGGTTCTATCCTCCTGAGGGCGTAAAGGTTACGGAAAGTAGGCTGTACACGCCGGCTCCCCCGAGGTCGGTGGACGACACGGAGTACTTGTCGGGGGTGGAAGTCCATAAGAAGGCCTTCGCGAAGGATCTGGAGAACGCCATGGTCCCCGCGGGGCGGTTGCCCGGGTACTTCGAGGTCCCGACAGACGAGGGGTGGCGCGTAACCCTCGACCTCGCGAGGGGACGCCTGCACCTGGCCGACGCCTGGGGCATGAACTCCAAGAGGAGGGTTGTCGGGGACCTCGCGCCGTTCGCGTGGGCGTACCGTAATTGCAACTTCTGTATCGTTACCCTCTACGACAAGGATATCGGTGCCGTGCGCGACGACCTGCTGTTCGTGGCCAAGCGCGTGGGCGTCGAGCTCAGGTGGCGGAGGACGGCTGCCTGAGCGACCACGCAACGCCATTCGATCAAGAATAGTTATTGGAACTTCGGGTATAATATTGACATCCCGAGAGTCTCGGCGGGTTTGCAGGAAGTTTCTTTAGAGAGGTCGGATCACATGCTTACGAGCCACAGCACTGGAGGGTTCGCTACCACGAGTGCCCCGGAGGGGTTCGGGCTCGAAGAATTCGAGGAGGTCGGCCTCAGGGCCGTCGAGAGGCGATTCGGGCCGAAAGACACGATCTTCACGCCGGGAGATCCCGACGACCAGCTCTACTTCCTGCTCTCCGGCACGGTGCGCCTGTACAAGATCTACGGCGACTACAAGGAGGCCACGACGGCGCTCCTGAAGGACGGCGGCGTCTT
>JBKPOM010000235.1:0-5532 GCA_046733115.1 Actinomycetota bacterium
GTCTCGGGCACTGATCGCCGAAAGCGCTTCGCCCAGTGCATCTACCAAAGCATCCTTCGTGCGAGCTCCTGCTTGGCGCAGCATACCCTTGATCTTGCTAAACGCTTCTTCTATCGGGTTGAAGTCCGGCGAGTAGGCGGGTAGGTAGATTAGCTCGCAGCCCCTCGCCCTTCGATGAGCTCCCTCACCCTGGCTGGTTAGTGGGCACAGAGAGGTTGTCCATGATCACTACCTGTCCGGCCTCCAAGGTGGGTGCCAAGACACGCTCTACGTAAGCCTCAAAGACTTCCCGGTTCGTGGAGCCCTCGACGGCCATCGTCTCGCCCATCCCGCCAAGAAGGGGGATCGAGGCCAAAAGCGTCGTGTTCTTGCCTTAAGGTTGCGCGGAACCTGCAGGCCCACGCGCTCGCCTTTGTGGGGGTAACCGTACAGGGGGCGAGGGAGGTGTGCACTCCCATCTCGTCCACGAACACCAGCCGCCTAGGGTCGACCTCCGCGGCCACCATCACCCGCCAGGAGGCTCTTAGGAACTCGTCGGACCTCGTCTCGCTCGGAGGCACTTCGCCCCCCTTTTTCCGAGTGGAGCCGATCCGAGCTATGGCGCGGCACATGGTGGAGCGGCTCACCGAAATCCCGCTCTTATGGCCTCCACGTAGTCGCAGCGCTGCCGGAGGGTGACGAACGGACGCTCCTCAAGATCCTCTTCGAGGAGCTTCCTGACTCGCTCGTCCATCTTAGGTCGTTTACCGGGTGCCTTAGCTGGCTCCAGAGGCTCTCCCCTTTGGGCTTTGGTGGCGTAGCGCTTGACGGTCGAGATCCCGACCCCGAAGGTGCGAGCCGCCTCAGCTTTGGGCAAGCCCCGCTGGATGGCGTCCACGATCTTCTGACGGAGATCTTTGGAGTACGCTTTCATCACTCCATGTTGCCATGCAGTCCATCCTCACCGCAACATGCTGAAGGCCGCGGGCGACACCCGTACATCGCTGGTAAACGGGTACTCGATCAAGTGGACGGTGTAGAGGATGAGGACGGTCAGCGCGGTGATGGACACTCGGTGGAGCCAGGGTGCCCTCACCCCGAATAAGAATCCGAAGGATACCGTCAGCACCCCCGGCTATCAGGACTACCCACAGAATGAGTGGTACATTTTGGTGGCTTTCGAGCAGACGAAGTTCCCTGTTGTCGTCCAGGATTTGGACCAGCATAATCCCCTGGCTGTAAAGCGTTTGCTGTCTGTTCGTGGCAGGCTCGAAGTGCTCGAGCCTGCCACGAGTTCGTCGGCCAGAACCTGCGCGCGAGGGCTTCCTCGGCCCTCACGGCCTTCTCCCACAAGGGCCACTCCTCCTTCGCCACGACCCGAGCGTAGGACCGGCTGAGTTCTTGTATCCGATGACTTTCCGGTTCGGGGAACTGTCTTGCGAGCTGGTAAAGATCGCCTACCGCGTCGGCTTCGTGGTCGGTTGTCCTCTGTGCCTCCCTGAATTTGCTCCACACGATGAACAACGAAAGAGCGAGCGCCAACGCGTACATGACGTAGAGCGCTGCATAGATCGTACCGATGGCGGTGTTGTGCGATTCTCGCAGCGACAAGGGCAGGTAACGCTGTACGAGAACCTGTCCCACGAGCACGAACACGCCGCCCACCAAAACAACCACGACGCCCCAAAATGCGCTAGTCAATGCGGGCAATGCGGGTCGCGCCCCTTCGTGTGCATCGGTCCCGTCAGTGCGAAAGATTCGAGCTTAGCAATTGGGCGCCAAGGACGCACGATGCTTCGCCCTAGCTCGACGCTGCGTCCATCCGAAACGCTTCGAACGAGGAACCTTATCGCCTACTTGGGAGAGGACGGCACTCTTCGCCGCCTTGCCCTGCTTCGACTCCGAGGTAGCGGGAAAAGGGAGTAATCCATCAGCAGCGTCGTGCGCGGATTAGGAGCGGGTGCGGTCCTCTACGAGCCGCAGTCGGCCGTACACGAGCGCGGTCGCAAAGGACGCCACCGGTAGTACCATCACGGTGGCGACCGACCCCCCCAACCATTCTCCCCAGGTCTCCGAGCCGGTGAGCATCAGCCCCCAACGTTCCCGCGTCTGCGACGGCCTCTTCCAGCACCACGGCGAAGGCGGCGGTTAGGAACACCAGCTCGAAATTGCCCCTCACCAATTCGTTGCTACACCTCAAGGCCGCCAGCGGCCCCAGGAGCTCGGTGACGATCACCGGCGCGAACAACGAACGACCAGCGGGCCATCACCCAAATGCCGAGTATCACCAGCAGGCTCGCCGACGCGGTCGGCAGCGCGATGGCCGCTAGGGAGGCGACGGCGACTATCGGTACCACGGGAGCCGCCAGGAGCGGGTTTCTCAGCACCCTGAGCACCGGGATAGGCTGAGGACTGCGGCGGGCCTCCGAGGTCAGTCGCTCCGCGTACGCCACGTAGAGGTAGAAATCGAGCGACTCGATAATGAACACCGAGGCCATCTCTAGGGAGATCGGTGATCGGGTAGCAGGTGTGGAGTCTCGGTCAGCGGCCCCAAGAACAGGGCCGGCGCGACGGTCGCCACGGGATGGCGTACTACAATCGCGAGGGCTTCTCGCCACACCGCCGATGCGCGGACCGGCTCGTTACCGGTACCTCCCCCCTCGACGTCTAAGCTCTACCGTCTTTGCGTCTGGGGCATGATGCCATCTTGGGAAGTCAGGGTCACCCTCTCACATCTAAGCAGACAGCACGCGCCGGCCTGCGGCCTACGCTTGTCGGCACGAGTCGGGCCTCCGGCCCTCGCTCGTCAGCATTTCAGTTGTTTGGCGGGTGTGCTGAGGACGAAGGGAAGATGGCTCATCGTGCACAAGTCTCGAGACCCTCGCACGGCGGTGTTATCGTGGCCAGCGCAGCACGGTCGGGGCCTGCTGGCCTTCCAGCAGGTCCTTGAGCGAGTAGGGCTCGTCGGTCCAGCGTCTGCCCGCGCCGCCGGTAAGGGAGGCCAAATCGATTAGGCGTCCCACGATCCTGAGGCAGAAGCCGTTGATGATGTCTTCGGGATCTTCTACCCTGCCACGGGCTTTGGCCACGAAGAGGCCACTGGTCTTCCACACGCCGTCTCTGTACACGGCGAAGGTCTGGCAGGGTGCATCCCCTGCCTCCTCCGACCAACCGAGGATGCGGCCGGAGTAGCCCGATGGCGCGAGGTTGTAACGGCTCAACTCTTCGTGCATGAGGTCCTCGTCGGTCTCGGCCGCGGCTCCGGGCACGACCCCGAAGGAAACGCCGGCCTCATAGTACGGTCCTGCCACGGCCCGCAGATCGAGCACGCCGCCGGCGTAGATGGTCTCTATCTCGAACCCGGCCTGCCGACCGAGCACCGCGGTGTACTCCAGCCCGGCGCAGAGACGTTCGGCGAACCGCCGGGCCATCGCCTCGGCCTCCCTAACCTCCCCGAGAGAGCGGTCGGTCTCTTCGCGGTAGCGGTGCAGGCGGGCGAGGACGCTCTCCTCGAAACCCATCCGTTTAGTCCCTGACCCAGAGACGGAGCACGAGGTCGGCGAGCCCTGGGAAGAGCGCGACGCCGGCGATGAAGAGCCGATCCGGGACCGTCACGTACACGTCGCGGGGACCCTTCTCGGCGGCGTCGGCTATCTTCTTTGCGACCCTGTCCGGCGTCACGCCCTTTGGACGCCAGCCGCGCTTTTCACTTTTCGTGCGCCGCGAGTTCTCCCGAAATGAGGTGTGGGTCGTTCCCGGATAGACGCTGGTGACGGCAATTTTCCTGCTTGCGACCTCCACTCTGAGGGCGTCGGAGAGTGCGTTAAGGGCGGATTTGGTCGCGCAGTAGGCGCCGACCTTGGGGATGGCCCGTTTGCCGACGACGGAGGAGACGTTGACGATGCGTCCCCCCTCCCGCATGTGCGGCAGGGCGGCCTGGATGCAGTTCAGCGGGCCAACGGTGTTGACCTCGAACACGTGCCGCACGTCCTCGGCCCTGACATCGGAGATCGTGCCCGAAAGCCCCAACCCGGCGTTGTTGACGAGCACGTCCAACGACCCGAACTCCCCAACCGCCCTCCAGACCATCGCCTCGACGGAGCTTCTGTCGGAAACGTCCGTCTCCACGGCAAGAGCCGTGCCGCCGGAGGTAGAGATCTCACGCTGCAGGGCCTCGAGCCTGTCCACGGCCCGCGAGGCGAGCACGACCGACGCCCCGCACGCCGCAAGCTCCCTCGCGGTCGCCTCGCCGATGCCGCTAGAAGCGCCGGTAACGACGGCCACCTTGCCCCTCAAGGACTGTCGCACGGGATGATTACGTAGGGCGAGGTCCGCCCTGGAGGCGGCCCCTCACCAGGAGGGGCGCCAGGGTGGGAAGACGGGTGGGTCCTCGTAGCGCAAAGAGATGTCGTAGAGCTCGTAGAAGATTTCCATGATCTCCTCCCTACGACGCTCCTCGCGGTCGGTCAGCCTCTGTGATCGCTTCAAATTCTCCAGCCAGCGCAAGCTCTGCATCTTGCTGACCACTTTCTATCCGTCCTTCCGTTCCTGGCGAGCCATCTTTACCCCTCAGTCGATCGGGGCACGTATAGTAGCATGTCAGTACTTCGGCTTGTCAGCAGGTCAGCATGTAAGGAAGCTAAAGGGAGAAGCTGACCTGCTGACAAGCGAAGGCGTCAGCCTGAGCGTGCCGACAAGGCGCCGTACCGACAAGCAGAGCCCGAAGGGCGCAGCGTGCTGAGAGGCCACGCGGGCGAGCGGCAGGTCCACATGCAGGTTGGAGACCAGGATCGGGATTTCCGGGTGACCCCCGGATACGCTGAATGCTCTCCGCCGGACCTCGACGCCGCCCGCATCGAAGATGGCGTAGGAAGGAACGGCACCCTCCGCCGGGGAGGCCAACCCGACGTGCACCCTGGTGCGCTTCTCGAAGATGCTCCTCAGGCCGGCGGCCACCACCGGGTATGAGCAGTAGATCCAGACGGTACCCCAAGGCTCGCCGGCAAGCTCACGCCCGATTACCGATCGTTGCGTCTCAACCAGCCCCACTCCGGATCCAACCTCCGCGATCGCGACCGTAAGTCACATTCCTCGTAGGCCCCACACCGAAATGAACTAGACCTCCGCCGATTCCACTAGAGCACGACCGGTGCTAGTACCCCGGTCGTGTAATCTTATGCAGGTCAAAAGGTGTAGACAAGATTAGACCCGCCCTTTACAATAGAGATCGCATGTTTATGTTAAGAACACGTTAAGGAGATCGAGGAGAGTTAGTGATAAGCTAACACTAAGGTTAGGAAATGGCGCGGGGGGTATGACGCGGATGTGACGACTGAGGGTTCGAGCAGAGCCGGGATGCGATGGGCGACTTATCGGGAGGTGTCGGGTAGTGAGAAAGCGTACTCGTACTAACAGGGAGGGTAGAACTTGAGAGCAGCACTAAATGGATTGGGTAGGGGCGGCCTGATCGCGGCAGTGGCCGCGCTGACCGCGGCGCTCGTGGTGGCGCTCTTGATGTACGCGCCTGCTACACAAGCCCAGAACACCGGGCCG
>JBKPOM010000236.1:0-5774 GCA_046733115.1 Actinomycetota bacterium
GCGCCAGCCGGGCTCTTCGCCAAGCGCTCCTCCCAGGAAGAGTACGTAAACGAAGACACCGAGCAAGGACAATGGGGCCAGGGCACCAAGCCCTTTAAACGATCCCAGGACACCCGGTATGACGACCACGCTGAGCACCCCAATCACGGGGATGCCAAGAAAGGCGAACAGGTACCACCTAAAGCCCACCCGCCACAGCACGAACCGACGCAGAAAGCGGCCTACTCCCTCCCTCCCTTCGGTCGCGCCCGTCATGAGGAACGCCGCCAAGAATGGACCCAGAAAGACACTAACGGGTGACGTCCATATCAGCACAGGGCTCCTGAATGGCAGGATCCCGGCACCATATTCGGAGAGCACATAAGGTAGCTCAGAGAGCCATGTACCGGCGAAGGCCAGCACGAAGAAGGAAACCAACTGATGACGGGCAAGCAGAGCCCTGATACCCCTGCGGGGAGCAGCTGGCTGCACGGGAGCGGCGGTGGCCATGGCGAGAGTCCTCTCTTTGTAGGGCGAGGCTCGTCAGCCCCGCCGTGTTATATAACGCCGCTACCGTAGCAATCGTTGGGTGGCAGGCACATCCCCCATATGAGTGATCTTTGAACCTTTCTTGGCGAACTTCCTAGAACGCCGTCTATGCGAAGTTCGGTCCGCCCATAGCCCCGGTCCGGAAGGCCTAGCCTATGAGGGGCCGTAATACGTACGGTAGGTATCATCTGCCTTATGTACATCAGGCCAAGCGGCACCCTATCTGTACATAAGAAGCCCTGCCGAATAGGACCGGGGCTATGCGAACTTCGGAGACAAACTCATGCTACGAGGTTGGGTGAATGGGCCCCTTGTCGGGGTCTCCTCCCGCCCTGGGCAACGCTCTCTGTCTTGGGTAGGGCGCATGCTGCCCGCGGGGCGTATGCTGTATGGGTCACATACACCTGGGAGGGGCGCTAAGGAGCGCGATCATGGTGGACGCTACGAGAATCTTGATCACTGGGCCAACCGGCAACGTCGGAAGCGCGGTGCTCGACGATTTGGGCACCACCGACACCAACCTGCGCACGCTAGCCCGCGACGAGTCGAAGGCTAAAGCGCTGAGGGATCGGGGCGTAGGGGAGGCCGTTGTGGGCGATTTCCTTAAGCCGGAGACCTTGGGAGCTGCTCTTGAGGGCGTGAGTACGGTTATGCTAATAACCCCGATCCACCCTGAGCAGATCACTCAAGCAACCAACGTGATCGAGGCGGCCAGGGAGTCGGGCAACGATCCGCGCATCGTGAGGCTTTCGGTCCACCAGGCCTCCCACGAGGCTCCCGCAACGAACAGTAGGCAGCATGCTGACATCGAAGACGAGATCAGGTCATCCGGGCTGCCTTACACCTTCCTGCGGCCTCAGTCCTTCATGCAGAACACCCTAATGACCGCCCCAACGGTCGCCTCCGAAGGCAGGATCTACCAGCCCTTCAAGGACGGCAAGTTGGGGATGATCGACGCCCGCGACATCGGCGAGGTGGCCGCGAAGGTCCTGGCCGAAGAGGGCCATGAGGGCAAGGTGTACACCCTGACCGGTCCCGCGGCCATCTCGTTCTACGACGTTGCCGAGACGCTAAGCGAGGTTCTTGGCAAGGAAGTGAGATATGTGGACATCCCTCTGGAAAAGGCAAAGGAAGCCATGCTTGGTATGGGCTTATCGGAGTGGAGGGCCGGTGTTTTGATCGAGTACGCCAAGGCCCACGGCGAGGGCTACAGCGACTGGACGACCGACGACGTCGAGCAGATCACGGGCCACCCCGCCACCTCTTATAAGGAATTCGCAACCGACTTCGCACGGGTGTTCCGCGGAGGGTGAGGCGTGTAGGCTATTGCCGATACTAAGGTCCGCGGCGACAGGGGAAGTGTTCTCGAACAGGTACGTCGAACTTCGGAGAATTACCCTTCCACGCACTCCGTTGAATAACGGAGGGGGCCGCGTCTGGAGCCCCTGCTTCCTACCCGCCGACCCTTACCGTCGTCCGTCCCCCTGGGCCTCCCTCCAGGAAAGCCCCAAAGACGCCCGGCAGCTCATCGAAGGTCACGCTCCGGGATATCTCGCCGAGGTGGATCGGGTGCAGGTCGCCGCCCCGGGCCATCCGCTCCCACAGGACGCGCCGCGTCTCGAGGTCGCACCAGTCGGAGTCTATGCCCAGCAGGTCCACTCCCCTCAGTATGAAGGGGAAGACGGTGGTAGCGAGCTCAGGGCCTCCGGCGTTGCCACAGACGGCGATTCGGCCGTCCTTCTTCGCGGTCCGCGTCAGCCAGCCGAGCATCTCTCCCCCGACGGTGTCCACCGCCCCGGCCCACCTCGCGCTTTCGAGGGGCCGGCCGTCCATCTCGAGTTCCTGCCTGGCGAGGACCTCGCCCGCTCCGAGACGCTGCAGGCGCCCACGCTCCTCGGCCTTGCCGGTTATCGCCGTCACCTCGTAGCCCATGCCCGCTAGCATGTCCACGGCGAGGCTCCCTACGCCCCCAGAAGCACCCGTGACGGCCATGGGCCCCTTGTCGGGGGAGAGCCCGTTGTGCTCCATGCGCATCACCGACAGGGCGGCCGTGAGCCCGGCGGTCCCCAACGCCATCGCCTCCTCGGCGCCTAGCCCGCGCGGGAGCGCGAGGGCGTGGTCCGCTTTGAGTCTGGCGTACTCCGCGTAGCCGCCGTCTCGGTCTTCGGAGAGCCCGAAGCCGGTGACCATCACCTCCTCTCCCTCCCCGAAACGGGGATCTTCGGAGGACTCCACGACGCCCGCGACGTCGATACCGCCTACGATGGGCATCCGCCTGGCGATCCTGCCCGCGCCGGTGGCCGCCAAGGCGTCCTTGTAGTTGAGGTTGGAGTAGGCGACCCTGACGATCAGCTCGCCTTCGTTGAGGTCGGAAAGGGCTATCGTGATCATGCGCCCCTCCGGCCGGCCGCCCTCGCCCGCCTCTATGCGGTAGGCGCGAAACGTGCTCGCGTCGTGTGCCATCTCTCTTACCCCCACGCTCGGCGTGACCCGTACCGGCAAGCCTACGAGCGGCTCCTGGACAAGCTCCGTCCTTCGTGGCCCAGAACGGGGTTCTCGCCCGACTCCATGGATCTCAGCTTTGCAGGATAGCGTATCCGAACTTCTCAGAACTCCGTTAAGCGGAAGTTCGGAGAAAACGCCTTCTAGGGGGTTGGTTGAATAGCCCCTGTCACCATGCTGGACGCGGGGGTGCTGGACCGCCTCCCGAGTTAGGGGGTATCAGAACATGGGATGCTCGTTCGCCGCGCTCTCCGGCATGGGCTGCAGGACGTCCCAGTGTTCGACGACCTTGCCATCCTCCAAGCGGAAGAAGTCCGCCGCGGCGGTGCCCTGGTCTTCAGGGGAGGTCTTAAGCAGGCTGTGTGTTACGACTAGGTCGCCCTCTGCGACGGCGCGCTTGATGTCAAGGTTCATCTGGGGGAACTGCTCAGCGAAGCTCTCTACGAACTGGACGAACGCCTCGAATCCGTCAGGGGCTTGGGGGTTGTGCTGGATGTAGTGGTCTCCGCCGTACAATTGTGCCGCCTCAGCGGGCTTCCTCTCGTTGAAGGCCATGTTGTAGTAGGCGATCACGGTCTGCTTGTTGTTCTCGGCATCGGTCACGATCCCTCCTTCTCTAGCGTATCCTTTTCGAAGCGATCATGATGCCAGTGCCCCAAGTCTGGTGCGAACTTCGGAGAACTCCGTCAAGACGAAGTTCGCAAAAAGCGGCTTCTTCTAGGAGCTCGGGAGAAGATGCCCCTCCCTCGAGGGATCGGTTATCTTAGTCCCTCAACGCGCCGGCGCGAGCCACGAACAGGAGGAGAGCGGTGACGTATCTGCGTTGCACCATAGGTAGGTGGACAATCGACCTCGACTCCGAGGAGGGTAGGGAAGCGTTTCGCCTGATCGACACCGAAGGCGAAGGAGTTCGGGTCTTCAGGAATCAGCCCGGCTTCGTCCGTTACAGGCTGATGGTCGCGGACCACACGACGACGATAGCGGTTGCCGAATGGGAGTCCGAGGAGCTGGGCAAGCCGGGTGCGCGGCGCTACAGGGAGTGGCTAAAGAGCAGCGGGATAGCCCAGAAGCTGTCGCTTGAGACCTACGACGGGGAGGTCGTGGCGGCCTCTTGAACGACCGAACTTCGGAGAACGCCCCTTCCACGCAGCTCGGCGGATAGGGATCGAAGCGGACCCTATCGGAGGTTGCTGAGCTTGCTGGTATCCATCCTCTCCAGTACCAGCTCGAAGAACCCCGTGCCGATGCGGGCGCCGCCGGAAAATGGATGCCCCAAGGCAGCGATGGTGAACAAAACAAGCCCTATAACCGCAGCAAGGGTCAGCACCATCAGCCTGTGCGCCCACGTGCTCTCCAGGCCGAAGAGGTAGGTGAAGCCTACCGCCGCTATCCCCCCGAAGATCAGCACGGACCAAAGGATCCCAGGGACGCCCTCCTCGGAGGCGATCAGGCGCGTCCTCCTGGCGTCGCCCAGCCTCCCGACCTGGTCTTGTCCTTCCGCGTAGAGCTGTTCTTCGGCCTTGGTGTGCGGCTCGAAGCCGTGTAGGGTTACTCGGATGTCGTCGATGATGGTCCACCCGGCGGGGGTCCCCGCTTCCTGCTCCAAAGGGGGCCGTTTACCCTGCTCCATCAAGGGCCACTCCTTGTGGACCACCTCCTCGGTGTAGGATCGGGCGAGCTCCTGGAGGTGGGTACCCTCGGGCTCGGGCAGCTCGTAGCCAAGCAAGAAGATCTCGGCCACCGAGTTGGCCTCCTCCTCCACCGTCTCGCTCGCGGCCTGGTATTCCTCCCACACGGTGATGACCACCAGCGCGAGCAGCACGGCGTAGATCACGCCCAAGGCGGCGTAGATGAAGCCGGCCACGTCGTTGTGCCTTTGGCGCGATTGGGCGGGCACGAGCCGGTGCACCAACTCGAACCCTACGAGTGCGAGAAGGCAAACCCCACCGACGACCAAGACGCCGTAAACTGCCGTGTGTAGCACGGTGACGATCTCCCTTCGTGGATCCGACTAGGGCCGGTATTCTAGCCGCGACCTCCGCTGTTGTACTAGCCTCTTTAAGGCCCTCAAAGCGAACTTCCTAGAACGCCGTCAACGCGAAGTTCGCAGAACACCCCCTCCACGCACTCCGGTGAATAAGCCGGCCATGCATCTAGCGCACCGCTTATAGCCCTCTTGTAACTATAGTATGCAACAAAAATCACTCGTTTAGGGGATATACGACGCGCCCACGATTGCTACTCTTTACACAAGAGCTTCCCTGCAGGGCGTGGGAGAAAGGAGAAACATGACGGCGGAGTTCACAGAAGGTGAGGTACAAGCGAACGGGTTGCGATTTCACTACCAGGAGATGGGCGAGGGACCGCTAGCGCTGTGCCTGCACGGGTTCCCGGACTCTCCTTACTCTTACCGCTATCTCCTTCCCGAACTGGCCGAGGCCGGCTACCGGGCGGTGGCCCCATTCAATCGAGGCTTCGCGCCAACAGAGCTCCCGGCCGAACGCCACCATGTTCATTCCAGCACCATGGTCAACGATGCGCTCGCTCTACACGAAGCCCTTGGCGCAGACGCCGACGCCGTCCTCATCGCCCACGATTGGGGCGCGGTAGCCGCCTGGGGGGCCGTGGGCCAAG
Source organism: Actinomycetota bacterium (assembly GCA_046733115.1). Classification (GTDB taxonomy): domain Bacteria; phylum Actinomycetota; class Rubrobacteria; order Rubrobacterales; family Rubrobacteraceae; genus Rubrobacter_D. The sequence goes on from JBKPOM010000236.1 coordinate 5,665, forward strand.
AGCCGGAGCGCTGGCGCCGGGGTGCCATATTGAACATACCTCCGTTCCCGGTCTTTGGAGCGAACCTGTTCCTGTCTCTTATACACATCTCCGAGCCCACGAGACATTGA
>JBKPOM010000237.1:0-84087 GCA_046733115.1 Actinomycetota bacterium
CTGCGAGAATGTGGACGACTGGTATGGTGGTGGGGAGCGCACCGTGGAGGTAGCCTCAGCGACTGCGCTCTGGTACAGCACGGGACTGCCCGCCGTGTCCATACGCTGGGTACTGGTGCGCGATCCGCAAGGTGCTTTCGTCACCCAGGCCTTGCTGTGCACCGATCTTGGTGCCGACCCTGAGGACCCTGAGCAGATCTTAGGTGGTTCATCTTGCGCTGGCAGATAGAGACGACCTTCCAGGAAGCGCGGCGGCATCTCGGGATAGAGACCCAAAGGCAATGCTCGGAGATGGCGATCCGGCGCACCACCCCAGCGCTCTTAGGCTTGTTCTCGCTCGTAACCCTCTTTGCCCACCAACGAATGGTGCTGAGCATAGGAGCCCTCCGGCGGGCGGCGTGGTACCACAAACCCTGCCCAACTTTCTCAGATGCTTTGGCGCTGGTGAGAAAGGAGTTGTGGGCTCAGGGGACTTTTAGCGACTTGCCCTGGGAGCCTGACACGCTAAAAGTGCCACGAGTGTTCCTAGAACACCTAACCGAAACGCTTTGCTATGCGACCTGAATGGACAAAGTCGAGTATAGAGCGTGTCTGAGAAGTAGCTTGTGGCGGTAAGATGCGGCTCCCGAGTCGTCAAGGAGCTGCTGTGCTATGTCCTCCCTACAGCGTTTTCCGTGTAGTTGAGCCGCTTGACATCAGCGACGCACAACGCTTATTTTGAACGGCTTCGGCAAGCGTTCATGAAACCATGGTTTGCATAGGTCGATATCATCGCAAACCGCTATAAGACCCTATGCCACCGACCTCTCCGAGGAGGAATGGTGGATCCTTGAGCCCCTCATCCCTAAAGCTAAACTCGGCGGCAGGCCCCGCGCCCACGAGACCCGCGAGCTATTGGACGCCATCTTCTACGCAGTGCGTAGCGGTTGCGCCTGGCGCCTGCTTCCTCACGAGCTCCCGCCCTGGCAGACCATCTACCACTACTTCCGTACTTGGCGCCTCGATGGCACCTGGGAGCGCATCAACAGCGTCTTGCGTGCAAGCGCGTCCCCGTGATGGCGGGTCGCGAAGCGACGCCCAGCGCGGCGATCATGGACAGTCAGTCGGCGAGGACCACGGAGAAAGGCGGCGCTCGCGGCTACGACGGTACCAAGAAGATAAACGGCCGCAAACGCCACCTTTTGGTGGATACGGGCAGACTGGTGATGAAGCCAAGAGCGCATCCTGCTGACCTTGCCGATCGAGGGGGCGCAAGGATGGTGCTGGATCGAGTCGATGAATCTTTCCCGGATCTTCGCCACCCATGGGCGGAGCCGGATACCGAGGAGCGGACCTGAGGAGGTGGATCACCGAGTGCTTGGGGCTCTCTTTATAGCGGTGTGCAATGGTATTGAGCCATCTTTATATCGAGGATCGGATGGTAGCTTATCGTACACCGCTACGTAGCCCATTCACGCGCGAGGCCGATGGTAGAAGGCGTGGGTCAACTGCACTGACTACCGCTATAGAGATCGTCCAGCGCAGGTCTCGATGGGTGTGGGTTCGTAGCGATGTGGAGCCCGAACCTATACCTGCGGGCTTTGAGGTGATCCGCAGGCGCTGGGTAGTGGAGCGCACCTTCGCCTGGATCTCTGGCAACCGAAGGATGAGCCGAGACTACGAGTTCTTGGCCCAAACCACAGAAGCTCTCATCTACGTGACGATGATCTGACTGATGCTCAGGAGGCTCGCGAAAGGAGTTGCGTGAGGGCTTCTCAGACACCCTCTTAGAACCTCCCGCTCCGTCGCCGAGCACCCCGAGAACGACCCCGTCGTCGAGTTGAGCATGATAACTACGCGGTCCCCGATGCGGTCGAGTTCCTGCTATCCGTGAGTCGGTGGCATGGCGTGCATCGGCTCGAGACGCTTGGACAGGGAAGCGGCTAACTCCGGTTGCATTCGGGGCGGGCTAGGGGATAGGATTGGCAATTCCTGGAGATAGAGAGCGAGGGCCATTTACGTGACGACGAGTGAGAAGATAGTCTTTACCCGCGGGGTGCCACCGCCCGAGGCGTTCCCGACGGAAGAGCTCGGGGCGTGCCTGGACGCGGTGGTGCGTGAGGACGATAGCGTTGTCTTGCAGTACGGCCAGCAGCGCGGCTACGCGCCGCTGCGCGAGGAGGTGGCTTCGGAGTATAGGGTCTCGCCGAGGGAAGTCCTGGTCGGCAATGGCTCCTTGCAGTTGCAGGATCTCGTGTCGTCTTATTTGATCGGGCCCGGCGCGGCAGTCTTCACGGAGCAGCCCAGCTACGACCGAGCGATCAAGACGTTCAGGCGGCGCGGGGCGCGGGCCATCGGCATCCCGCTGGAAGAGGACGGTATCAGCATCGAGCGGCTGGAGGCGGCGCTGGAGCGCGAGGTTCCCTCGTTCCTGTACCTCGTCCCCGACTTCCAGAACCCGGCCGGGGCCACGCTCTCCCTGGAGAAGCGGAGGAGGGTCGTCGAGCTCGCCGGCGAGTGTGATTTCAAGGTCATAGAAGACATTCCATACCGCAAGCTTCGCTACGAGGGGGAGGACCTTCCGCTTTTACGCGAGATCGATTCCCCCAACGTCATCACGATGAGCTCGTTCAGCAAGCTCCTCAGCCCCGGCATGAGGGTGGGGTTCATGATCTCCTCTGAAGACCTCATAGCGGAGGTAATGTCTCTCGGCGAAGACACGTACCTCTCACCGGTTCTCCCCACTCAGGCGGCCGTCGCTGAGTACCTGCGCCGCGGGCTCCTCACGCCGAACGTGGAACGGCTGAAGGATCTGTACACGCCCCGTTGGAAGGCTATGGCCGGCGCCGTGCGCCGCGAGCTGCCAGGCGCCCAGGCGTTCATCCCCTCAGGCGGCTTTTTCGTCAGCGTGATGCTCCCGGAAGACGCGAACACGCAGAACCTCGTGGACCGGGCGGCAGAGATCGGGCTCGTCCTCACGCCCGGCGCCGCCTTCTTCGCCGACCCCGACGACGGGGGAGCGACGGAAGGCGACAGGTTCGTGCGCCTGCCCTTCTGCGCGGTGACGCCGGAGCAGATCGAGGAGGGCGTGGGCCGACTCGCCGGACTCCTCTGAGGGAGTCCCGACCGTAGGGCCTGGACGCCCAAGAGAACCTCGCTGTAGAGATCTGCGCAGGCTGCGAGTAGGACTCCGGTAGTCGCGGAGCCCTCGGTTTCCCGGCCAGGGAGCGCGTTAGCGGCCGAACACCTCTAGCTCGGCCGCGCGGACCACCCGATCCTCATCCGAGCCCGACGGGCAATCGCTGTTGTTCGTTGGGTCGGCGTCGCGGTCGCCCTGGTAGGCGGATCCGCCGGTGCACTGATTCGAGATGACCCGCAGCTGGACGTGGGTCGCGGTCGTGTTCCTAACGTCGTAACGTTGGAACTGGAGATTCGGTGCCACCGGGCGCGGAATGCCGGCCGACGCGGGACCCGTGTCCGTTGTTTCCGGGCTGGTGAAGACGGTCGTGAAGTGCCGGTCCGGGTTAGTGCAGTAGGCGTTCGCGGCGCTGGCTTTGCACGTCAGGATCTTGAACTGCCGCAGGGCCGAGAAGCGGCCCTGGGTCTCAGTATCACCAAACTTGTTGCTCTTCTCCTGCGGGCGCAAGAACGCGCTCACAGCCACCCTGTCCACGGTGTGGGAGCCGCTAAGCAGGTTGACGGTCACACCTGCTTGCCTTCGACGCGACCGTCCGCGCCAGTTGGAACCCTCAGTCTCGTCGATGAGCTGCGATGCGGAGCTATCACCCGTTCCGCTGCTCGCGTCGCTCGAGGCGATCGTCTTCGCGCCGCGGGCGAGCGAGGCCAGGTTCGCCTGCACCGGCAGGTCCACGGTCGCGACCTGGCCGGTCGTGAACGTCCGCTCGTAGCGATGCAGCCCGAAGCCGGGAGCCCTGACGACGAACTCGTAGGTGCCGGGGGCGAACGTCGCCGTCCTCGTCCTGGAAGTTGAGGAGATGCCGTCTGCGACGGGAACCGCCCGTGCCTCGTAGCGTCCAACGTAGACCTCGAAGTTGCGCACATCCGAGCCCGCAGCTGTCAGTTGGAACGTGATCTTCGCGTTTCGCTCGCGCGGAGAGGCGTAGCTCGGGACCGGGTCGCGGTCGTTGCTGTCGGCGCTTGTGGCACCTTCGCCCATGCCGCGGCGCGAGAACGCCAGCCACAGCTCCCTCTGATTCGCGCCGCCGAAGCGCATCCGGTCCGCCGCGAGGTAGGCGTCCCTAGCGTCCAGGAAGCTGAACGAAGACGGCATCAGCAGGAATGCGTCGTGGAAGATCTGGACCCAGCGGCGGTTACCGGGGCACCTGCCGGCGGGCAGCTTTCCGTCTGCGCACCTCCGCTGCAACACGGTTCCAGGACCGGATGGGAACTGTCCGGCATACTTGTCCATCAACAGCCTGCGGATGTCGAAGTTTGCGGCGCTCCAGGTCTCACCATCCGCGTGGGGGCTCGTGACGCCGTTCGGGTCGTACTCGATGTCTGAGTAGTTGAGAGGGCTGTCGTTCATGCCGTAGTTGCGGACGCCCGTCTGTTTGTTGCCCGTAATGTAGGGACCGACCGCGTAGCGATTCGCGCCGCCACCCGGCTCGTAACCGTACTCGTAGAGGTACTCTATCGCCGTAAGGTCGGACCAGCTCTCGCCCATGGAGTCGGCCTGCAGGCCGGAGAGCCCCTCGTCGGGGCCTGCGACCATCCGGTTCTGGATGGCGTGCCCGTACTCGTGGGTGATCACGGAGACGTCGAAGTCGCCGTCGACGCAAGGGGCGTAGAACGTCGCGGCAATGGGCTGCCACAGGTACATGTTGGTTATGGGCGCTATGCTGTCGTTCAGCGTGATCTGGTTGGCGTTGTCCCTGCCGATGTAGGTCGGCGCGCCGCCGTTTGCCGCCCCTGCCTGCGCGTCGCCCAACTCGGGGTCGTTCGCACGCCACGGCGGGGTGGTGCCGAAGTGGTCGACCTGCAAATTGAAAGCCTGCTCCGTGAAGCCGAGGTTGTAGGACCAATCGTGTATGCGGTTGCGGGTCGCGAAGAGCGCGGCCACCGCCGCCGAGATGTTGTTGCCCTTGCCGGGGACGGCCAGTTCGGTAGGCGAGCAGCCCTTGCCCGGATTGGCCGGGTTGGTCGACTTGTAGCAGGCGTTGGTCCACGGGTAGTCGTATTCACGCGTCGCGCTGAACGGCCTGAAGCCGGTGGGACCAAGCGCCGTCGGCCCGTACCACGACTCGGCCGAGCTCGCGTCGTTACCCAACGTGGTGAACGTCGGAACGTTGTTCGCCTTGGTGTTCACGTCCCAGGGCGGCCTCGAGGCCTGGTTGGCGACGGCGAGGGCGCAACCGGCCGGGGCGGCGTCGCCGTAAACGCGCGTATTCCAGCAGATGACCTTGCGCGTGTCGGTCGAGGGGTAGCTCACTATTGTGCGACCGATAGGCGGGTTGGCGAAGAAGGTATCCCACTCGGGTGGATAAGGTACGTCGTCGGGCGGCCGGGTCGCCTTTGAAGTGAGCAGGAACCCCGAGTACGTGTTGACGGGCAGGACGGGCGAGCCCTGATAGTTGCACACCCGCACGAAGTAGTCGCCAGCGGGCACGCCGCCCGCCGGCTCGTAGAGGATGCTCTCCGGCGTAGTAAATATGTTTGACTCCGCGACAACCTTGCCAGCGAAGAGAAGTTGCAGGCTTATGTCGTTGCCGGAGTTGGTCGCGTCTGCGGTGACCGAGATCTGGCTCGTGCCCTTGGGAACGTCGAACGGACCGTTCTGCGGGGCCCTGTCACAGGCGTGCTTGTTGAAGGTGCCCTCGAAAGGCTGGGCAGTCGGCGGGGGTAAGGTGGGAGCTGCGGCCTGGGCGAGATTCGCCTGCGCACCCTGCGCGAGCTGCTGCACGTTGTTGGCCCTGTAGAGCACCTTGCCGGTGTTGGCGTCCACGAAGCTCGTGAACGACTTCAACTCGGAGCCCTTGTTATCGATGAGGATCGCCTCGTAGGCCGGACATACGCCGTCCTCGGGCGTCTGTATGGTCGTCAGGCGTACCCGCTGCTCCTGCGAGAGACCGTCTACATGCAGGCCAGTGAAGTCGCTGCGCAGGCGCTCGGCGCCCTTCAACCGGTCCGCGCTCGTGTCTTCGATGTCGGCCGGTACGAAGTCCTCGCTGGCGGAGCGGGCGGCCTCGATCCAGGCCTTACTCCCGCTGAGGGCGGGATCGCTCGCGCTCGCGGTGAGGCGTGGATTTTTGGTCAATGGCGACGACACGTAGACTACGTCCCAGCCCGAGGAGCCGGTGCCCGTTAGCCCGACGGTCAGCGACCCGTCCTTGACGGCGGGTACGCCGCCGAACTGCTGGCTGAAGAACACCGCGTGGCCCTCAGAGCCGCCCATCGGGGTGTCGGTGGTGAATTGCAGTTTGTTCGTGTCCCGAACGTACGCGCTCGACAGCCCCAGGACGCCGGCGTTCTCGGCCAGGAAATTGCGCGCCGCACTCTGGGCGTCGGAGCCCTGGACGCCGGTCGCCAGGAAACCATCTTCGTTGATCAGGGACTGCGGCGTACCGAACATGTTCCAGCGCACCATGGCTCCCAGGTCCGAGGCGGCGCTACGCTGCGCCGAAGACGGTTGTACGCTTCCCATGCGGAAGTCGAGGTCGGGCGCCTGATCCTGGATCTCTTCGATGTTGACCACCGCTCCTGCGGGGGCCGCAGCCAGCATAGTGAAACCAAACAGCGCCAGTAGGGCCAGTGTAGTTATAGCGGTGTGCAGTGATATTGGACCTCTGCTACTTGCCAAGTCTGGGGTGGGCGTGTCGGGCATTCTGAAGCCTCCCGCGCTATGCTTGAAAGCAAACACCGCGGGGGTGGTCCAACTTCATTGACTACCGCTTTAGGAGGCAGGCCACGCGGTCGTTGCGCCGAACCTGTTCTGGCCCGTCTCCGAGCATCCTTACCTCCATCCAACCCCGCAGACAGATTCCTGATCTCTTTACAGCTCCGCCGAAGTTATACATAGGGTGTTCCCCGAGTACCCTCAATACTTCGATGTCGCACGCAGATTCGCCGCTTGTGCCCGAGCATACACAATGCGTACGTCCCGCTCCAGTGGTTTTTGTCCCTCGTTGCGCTCGGCCGGACTCGACCGAGGGGGAAATTCAGCGTAACTTACGCTGCCTTTGACCGCCTTCGACTAGAGCGGTGCGAAGAGGTCGATCTGGTTGCCGTCGGGGTCCTTCACCGTCGCGTAACGTTGTCCCCAGAACGTGTCCCACGGTTCTCCGTGCCCGTGGCCAAGGGCGGCGAGTTCGTCATACTTGGCATCGACCTCGGCAGGGTCGGAGCAGAGGAATGCCAGCGCCACTCGGTGCCCTCCGGTGGGCTCGGTCCAGTCGGGGTCGATCTGCCGTATGAGCTCGGCAGTGTCCCACGCGACGCGCAGGCCCGACGGCGTGGTCGCCTCGACGTGCGGCTCGTCTTCGGCGCCCTCGGAGATGTCCAAGCCGAGCCTGCGGTAGAACGCGAGCGAGGCACCCATGTTGTGCGCGACGATGCCGACTAGGTCCAGTCGTAGGGCCATCGTTTCTCCCTTCGGTTTCTGGGAGCTTACTGGAGCGCACGCGTGTTGCCAACGGCCGATGTGGCGCCACATGGAGGGCTCTGCAGATCGGGCCCGTGAAAACGCTATGTTGATCCTGTAACATGGGAACCCGTACGTCATAGGAGGCTTTACGGTTTCGGCCGGCGGGTGGGGAGGGCGTATGGACGACGAACACGTAGCACATGCGACCGGGCATGCCGATCTCAAGTGTGGCATCGGTTCGTGGTTGCTTTTCTTTTTTGTGCTCGGCGATATCGTGGGGGCCGGTATCTACGCGCTTGTGGGCGAGGTCGGGGCCGTCGTGGGTGGTGCTATCTGGAGCGCGTTCCTGTGCGCGTTTATCCTTGCGATCTTCACCGCGGCCTCCTACGCTGAGTTGGTCACCAAGTGCCCCAGGGCCGGCGGGTCCGCCACCTACGTCAACAACGCCTTCAACAACTCGTTCGTGAGCTTCATGGTGGCCTTCGCTGTGGCGGCGGCCAGCCTCACCTCGGCGAGCGTCTTGAGTTTAGCTTTCTCAGGCAACTACCTCCGTCAGTTTATAAACGTGCCGAGCGTTCTCGCCGCGCTTGTTTTCGTGGTGATCATGGGGTGCATCAACTTCTATGGCATCTCCGAGTCGGTCAGGCTCAATCTGGCATTTACGTGCGTCGAGATCACGGGTCTGTTGCTGATCGTCTTGATTGGGATCGTGACGCTCGGCACGGGGACGGGCGAGCCGGCGAGGGCATTCGAGTTCAAGGAGGGCGTGAGTTTGCTCCCAGCCATCCTGACCGGCACGGTTCTAGCGTTCTACGCCTTGATCGGCTTCGACGACGCGGTCAACGTGGCCGAGGAGGTGAGGCATCCGAGCTGGATCTACCCGCGGGCGATCTCTGGGGGCCTTCTCGCCGCCGGAGTCGTCTACCTGCTGGTCACCTTCACCGCCTCGATGGTAGTGCCGACGGCACAGCTCGCCGAGTCTAGCGGACCCTTGTTGGAGGTGATCGAGAGGAGCTCGTTCACGCTTCCGCCGCTGCTCTTCGCGGGCATCGCGCTCATCGCGGTCTCCAACGGGGCCCTTATCAACCTGATCATGGCCTCTCGGGTCATCTACGGCATGGCCGACCAGGGCGTCCTGCCGGCGGTGTTCTCCAGGATCCACCCCGGACGCCTCACCCCGTGGGTCGCCATCCTCTTCACCACGGCCGTGGTCTTCACGCTCCTGCCGCGATCGGCCGCAATCCAAACGCGCTGGACACCCTCTCGACCACCACCGTGGTGCTGCTCCTACTGGCGTTCATAATGGTGAACTCCGCCGTGCTCGTGCTGCGCAGCGACGAGGGGAGCACGAACACTTCCGCACCCCGACCGTGTTCCCCGTCCTCGGTATTCTGGTCTCGGCTGGTCTCCTGGTATACAGCGCCATAGACGACTGGACCGTCTTCGGCCTGGCTGGCCTGTTGCTGGGAATAGGCGTCGTGCTGTACGGCGTGAACGTCCTGGTGAAGAGAAGTCTGGACAGGGAAACGCCCCAGGCCACAGAATAAGGCGAAGGGCCAACGGGTCCCGGTTGGCCAAAAGGGGTTGTCCTCTGGCGTCGGATCTTACGCCCTCGGGCCAATTACGTGGTGCGCCACGTGCTCTATTTTCAGAGGCGGCGCAGCCGGGCGGGTACATCGACGGAGAGGAGAAGGACTGAGGCCTTCGTACTTCAACGAGATCTTCGACGAGGCGGGAACGGTACGGGTTTCCTACGAACCGCTCCGCGGGGTCTACCGCAATCTGGGCGACGAGGAGTTGGCGAGGAGGATCGCGCTCGCCGGACAGAGACTTAGGGAGCTCGGTGCCACCTTCCCCGTCGATGACGGGACAGGGGATCTCGAACGTCTGCTGCCGGTGGACTGGGTGCCTCGCGTCATCGCCGCCGACGAGTGGCGGACGCTGTCCGAAGGGCTTCTGCAGCGGGGAAAGGCAATCAACGCCTGGTTGCGCGGCGTCTACGGCGCGGGTCAGGATTTGGTTGCGGAGGAGATCGTGCGCGGCAGCGTTTTTTACAGGCCCACGACTTCCCTGGCTCCTCCCCGCCGATCCAGATCTACGGCCCCGACGTGGTCCACCTCGCCTCGGGCGAGTACGTGCTGCTCGAGGATAACGTGCGTGTGCCTAGCAGCGTCGCGTATTCCGAGGCCATCAGGCGGGCCGGGATGGAGACGATGCCCGAGGTCTACGAGGCGTACAGGGCGATGGAGATCTACTCCTACTACGACAGGCTGGGGGACCTCGAGCTCGCGGCCCCCGAAGGGGCTGATCACCTGAACGTGGTCGTGGTCACGCGCGGGGGAGGGGACCCCCGCGTTCTTCGAGCACCGTAGGATCGCCCAGGCGTGCGGCATAGCGGTGATGACGCTCGCCGATTGCGTGATAACCGAAGGGTTCGTCTACGCGCGCGATGGCGGCAGGAGGATAGACGTGATCTACCGCCGCTTCGACGAAGACTACATCGATACTGACCTGCCCGAGCTACAACGTGCTTACTTGGAGGGCAACGTCGCCCTCGTCAACGCGCCCGGTGTCGGCGTCGCAGACGACAAGGCGGTCTTCCCCTACGTGCCGGCCATGATCGAACACTACCTCGAAGAAACTCCGATTCTCCAGAACGCGCCCACCTACGCGCTCACGGAGGAGCAAACCCGCGCCGAGGTCCTGGATCGCCTCCCGGAGGTGGTCGTGAAACCCCGCGAAGGCTACGGGGCACAAGGCATTTTGGTCGGGCCCGAGGCGCTGCCAGGCGCCATCGATGCCACCCGCCGGAACATAAACAAAGACCCGACACAGTTCATAGCCCAGGAGACCCTCGACTTCTCAACCCACGTGCTCAAGGACGACGGCGAAGCGTCCGCCGAGGTCTTCGTGGACCTGCGCGCGTTCGTGCTCCCCGCCATCGGATACCTCATGCCAGGTGGCCTCACCCGCGTCGCCCAGCCCGCCACCCGCGTCGTCAACTTCACGGCCGGCGACAGCAGCAAGGATACTCTAGTCCTCGAGGACTAGAACAGCATTTCAGGAAGAATGTCTGTGGCGCAGAGCTTCTAAGCTCGCCATCGTCGGGGTTGGCCGGTCTTCGGTGTTCCTGCTACCTTGTGGGGCATGCTGGTGACGCGTTCTGGGCTCGCTCGTGATCTGGAGAAGCTGGGGTTGAGACCGGGCGGGGTGGTGATGGTACATTGCCGCTTGAACGCGCTCGGTCAGGTGATCGGCGGTGCCGAGACCGTCGTGCGCGCCCTGCTCGATGCTCTGGGACCCGAGGGGACGGTCATGACCTACACCGGCTGGCAAGATGCGCCGCCCGACGACCTCGATGCCCTGGACGAAGTGGCTGGGCGCTCCTACCTCGTAGAGCACCCAGCCTACGACCCGCGCGTCGCGCTATCGCGTCGCGACCATGGGCGAATCCCCGAGGCGCTCAGGACCTGGCCGGGCGCGCTTCACAGCGGGCACCCCGAGGCGGGCGTGGCGGCTGTCGGCCTGCTCGCCGGGGAGATCATCGCTTCCCACCCCTACGACGACGCCTACAGGGCCAGCACGCCTTATGCCAGGCTGGTCGAGCTCAGCGGCCAGGTCGTGCTGCTTGGCGCGCCGCTGAACACCGTGACCGTCGTACACCACGCAGAGGCCGTTGCACGGGTTCTCGGAAAGCGCCGCGCAGGCTACTGCTACCCGGTCTTCGAAGGCGACGAGCGCGTCTGGCGGAGCTTCTCCGACATCGACACCTCCGAAGGCGCCCTGCCCTACGAACGCGTCATAGGCGAGGAGGACTACGTCGGGTACATCGCGCGCTCGGCCCTCGCGGCCGGGTCCAGACGGAGCGGGTCCGTCGGGGAGGCAATGGCCTGCGTGTTCGACGCTCGAGGGCTCGTCGAGCACGCGGGAAGCTGGATCGAGCAGAACTTCCCGTCCGGGTCCGCGAAGGATCCAGGGTAACCCCAGCCGCCGACAAGCCCTCGCGTTCTTGGAGCCAGTCAGCGCATAGCGGACTATTGTTGTGATCGTGGATTCCCGCTTGCGCGGGAATGACGTGGGGGAGGGCACACCGACTCGCCCGTGGGTTGGATACGCTTCCGTGCTGACGCGCCCGATATTAGCCTTCCTGAAGCCTGATGACCGTAGCCTCTACTTCAGCCCGTACAGTTCGCCGAACTTGGACTCGAGGTACCGGAGATAGGGGGCGGTGTTCGGAGGACGCCCGGTGGCGCGTGAGATCAGGTCGTCCGGCTCGTACTTTTTGCCGTGGCGGTGGACGCTCTCCCGCAGCCACCCGAGGAGGGCGCCGAACTCGCCGCGCTCCATCTGGTGTACTATCTCGGGCCGCTTCTCGATGGCGGCCTCGAAAAGCTGGACCGAGAGTACGTTGCCTACGGTGTACGAGGGAAAGTACCCGAAGTACCCGATGGCCCAGTGCGTGTCCTGAAGGATGCCGAGTGCGTCGTTTTCGGGGGTGATGCCGAGGTACACTTCCATCTGCGCGTTCCACGCCTCGGGGAGGTCGGCGACGGCCAGGTCGTCCTCGAAGAGTGCTAACTCCAGCTCGAAGCGTAAGAGGACGTGGAGGTCGTAGGTGAGCTCGTCGGCCTCAGCCCTGATCTCCGACGGCCTTACGGCGTTGACGGCCCTGTAGACGGTCTCGAGATCCACTTCGCCGAGAACATCGGGGAAGGAGTTCCGCAATCCCCGGTGGAAGAAGGACCAGAATGGTCTTGAGCGGGCGACGAGGTTCTCCCACAGGCGCGACTGAGATTCGTGGACGCCCATCGAGACGCCACCCGAAAGGGGCGTGCGGGAGTATGAGGGATCTATCCCCTGCTCGTAGAGGGCGTGGCCAGCCTCATGGCAGGTGGCGAAAAGGCCGACAGAGAGCCGTTTCGGGTCGAAGCAGGTGGTGATCCTCACATCGTCGGGGGCTCCGAAGTTGATGCAAAACGGGTGGACGGTCCTGTCCTGGCGACCCCTGCTCCAGTCATAGCCGAACTTGGAGATAACCTCGCGGCCGAACGCCTCCTGGGCGGTCTCGTCGAAGCTGCCCCTCAGCGGCGCGGCGCGGTCTTTGGCGAGCCTGGCCGAGACGGCGCGAACGAGGGGCACGATCACCGCCTTCAGCTCGTCGAACATCACCCGCAACCGCTTCGTGCTCGCGCCCGGATCGTAGCGGTCGAGCATGGCGTCGTAGGGATGCTCGCCGTCGAGGTGGGCGGCCTCTTCCCGTTTGAGTGCCAGCACCCGCTCCAGGTGCGGGGCGAACAAGGACCAGTCCGAGGTTGCGCGGGCCGAGATCCAGGTCTGCTCGGCCAGGGCCATCGCGCGCGAGGTCTCGGCCACCAGGCGGGTCGGCAGCCTGACCGCCCGATCGTGGGCGCGCCTTGCGAGGCGCAACAACGCGGTATCGTCGGAGCCGGGTTCCTGGTCGCCGGCGTCTTCGAGGAGCCTGGCGGTCTCGGGTGAGACCAGCATCTCGGGCGCGACGCTGGCCAGACTCGCGAGTTGCTCGGCGCGGCTGCGTACGCCGCCCTCGGGCATATAGGTTTGTCGGTCCCACGCAAGTACAGAGGCGGCTGAGCGTAAATCGCCGATCGTTGCCAGACGGTCCTGAAGGTCTTCGATTGATGAGTCGGTGATCACGCGCGCCATACTAGCATCGCCGGGCCCGTCCGTTGCTCTCGGGCGTATGGCATCGGGTGGTGGATGTATCAGAATAAAGCGTGCGAACCTCAGACGGCGGGAGGGTACGATAAACGGTTGGGTCAAAGCGGCGCTCGCCGCCGGGGGCGGGGCTCTGGGCGCCGAGGTATTGCGGCGGTCGTTGTTCGCGGGGCCGCAGCCGCGTTACGAGCCGTGGGAGCGCGCACCCTACGGAGTTTTCCCTAACAAGGCCCTGATCCTAAGCGGCGGGTTCGCGGGCTACACTGCGGCGAAGCAGCTCTGCAAGATGACCCGTCAGCGTGACGACGTGGGGATCATCGTTATCTCCAGGGAGAGCTTCTTTACCTTCTGGCCCATGCTCGCCGGCTGCATAAGCAACGATATCGACACCAAAAACGTCGCCCAGCCTCTGAGGCGGGCCCTGATCAGGGACGGCGCGAGTTGCCGCCGCGCCGAGGTCGAGGGCGTGGACGTGGAGCGGCAGTACGTCACCGCCGACGCGCGTGAGTTTCCCTACGACCACCTGGCCGTAGCTCTCGGGGCCGAGCCGGCTTACTTCAGTATACCTGGCGTTCAGGAGTACGCCCTCAGCTTGAAGGGCATCGGAGCGGCCGAGGAGATACGCAATCGCGTCATCGAACGTTACGAGGAGACAACGCTCTCCCGCGGCGACGTCTCCGACTCGCACCTCTCGTTCGTCGTGATCGGCGGCGGCGCCATCGGGGTCGAGGTCGCCTCCGAGCTGCACGCCCTGGTGCACGACATCCTGGCACCCGACTACCCCAACATAAACCCGCACAGGGTAAAGATAGTGCTCGCCGACAGCAACGAGCAGATACTCAAGGAGCTCGACCTCGCCCTCAGACGCACGGCCCGCAAAAAGCTGGCCGACCTCCAGATCGAGGTCTACAACAAGGTGAAGGCCAAGGAGATCAAGGCCGACAGGATGATCCTCTCGGACGGGCGGGAGCTGCCTACGGGGAACGTGACCTGAACCGCCGGGGCCCGCGCGAGCGAGAAACTGGATGACCTCGACCCTCCCTCGGACGAGAGGAGAGGCCTGAAGGTGGACGAGCGCATGCGCGTCGAGGGCCACAAAAACGTCTGGAGCGCCGGCGACTGTGCCGCCACCATCGAGGAGGACGGCAGGTTCGTCCAGCCGAACGCCCAGGCCGCCGTTCAGGAGGGCAGGGCCGTGGCCGGAACGTACTGGCCGCCATAGATGGGGGGAGACCGAATCTTTCGACTACAGGCCGATAGGGCAGCTCGTCGAGATGGGGACCAACTTCGCCGTCAACCAGGTCATGAACGTGGAGTTCAGCGGTTTCATGGCGGCCCTGTTCTGGCGGGCGACCTACCTCTACAAGCTCGGGAGCCCGCAGAGTCGCGCCAGGATCGCCGCCGATTGGCTCCTCGACCTGCTGTTCTTCGACCCCCGGCCGTCACCCAGATCCGAGGCCGCCAGTAATTCATCAGGATTGCCAGGGACGCGATCCGTGAAGTACGTCGTCTCCATACCATCATCTGTGTTGTGGCTGCGGACGCTCACTCCCTGCTCGCCGCAGTGCCTCCAGCGTATAGTAGCGGGGGGATGGGTATATAAGAATGTAGCCTACGATCCTTGGAGAACAGGGAGGATGCGATGAACGGTTTGCTTAAAGAGGCGCTCGCCGTGGGTGGTGTCGCAGGTGTGGCTGTCTTGCGGCGGACTTTGTTTCCCGGGACCAGGCGTAGGTACGAGTCGTGGGAGAGGAAGCCGTACAAGGACTTCCCCAAGAAGGTCCTCGTCGTGGGCGGAGGGTTCGCCGGCTACAACGCCGTCGCCAGGCTCTGCCGGCTAACCAGGGAGCGCGACGACGTGGGCGTCATGCTCATCAACCGGGAGAACTACTTCACCTTCTGGCCCATGCTGGCGAGCGTAATCGGGGGCGACGTCGAGACGCACAACGTGGCCCAACCCTTGCGCCGGACGCTCATCCGGCTCGGCGCAAGCTTCCGGCGGGCGGACCTCGAGAGCGTGGACCCCGACAAACAGGTGGTCAATGCCGCCGGCAGGGAGTTCTCCTATGACCATCTGGTGATATCGCTCGGGGCGCAGCCGGCGTACTTCGGCATTCCCGGCGTAGAAGAGCACGCCATCAGCATCAAGGGCATAGGGGCAGGAGAGGAGATCTGCGACCGCGTAATCGAACGCTACGAGGAGACCACGCTCGCCGGCGGCGACGTGCCCGACTCCAAGCTCACCTTCGTCGTTATAGGGGGCGGCTCGACGGGGGTCGAGGTCGCGGCCGAGCTGCACAACCTCCTCCAGGAACTGCTAGTCCCCGACTACCCGAACGTAAACCCGGATCGCCCGAAGATCATACTCATCGACGCTAACAAGGAGGTCTTGAAGGAGCTGGACCCCGCCCTTCGCCGGGTGGCGCAGATGAGGTTGCACGACCTCAGGATAGAGGTGCTGAACAACGTCAAGGCCAAGGAGGTGAGGGCGGACAGGGTGATTCTCACGGACGGGCGCGAGATCTCGGCGGAGAACGTGATCTGGACCGCCGGCGCCCGCGCGAGCAAGAAGCTCGACGAACTGCCCTTCCCCCACGACGAACGCAAGGGCCTCGCGGTGGATCGCTATATGCGGGTCGAGGGCTACGACAACGTGTGGGGGATCGGCGACTGCGCGGCCACCGTGGAAGAGAACGGCACGCCCGTCCCGTCCAACGCCCAAGCCGCCGTTCAGGAGGGCGAAGCCGTCGCCGAGAACATACTCGCCGCAATCGACGGCGAGGAACCCGAGCCCTTCCGCTACAAGTCGCTCGGGCAGCTCGTGGAGTTGGGAAGCGAGTTCGCCGTCAACGAGGTCATGGGCGTCAAGTTCAGCGGGCAGCTTGCGGCCCTGTTCTGGCGCATGACTTACCTCTACAAGCTGGAGAGCCCGAACAGCCGCGTCAGGATCGCCGCCGACTGGCTGCTCGACCTCTTCTACGACCCGCCCGTCACCCAGATTCGGCGCTAGAGATCGAGAGTCGTGGGCTACAACCTGAGACTACTCATCTCCTGTCCCGACAAGAAGGGCCTCATCGCCGCGATCTCCTCGTTCATCTCCATGCACGACGGCAACATCTTGTCGGCAGACCAGTACGTGGGTGAGGGCAAGAGCGGCGGAACCTTCTTTATGCGCCTAGAGACCGAAGGCGGCGACTTCGGGCTACAGCGCGACGAGTTTAGGGGGCATTCGCGCCGCTCGCCCACAAGCATGCGATGGACTGGCGTGCGTCATACACGGACGCCCGGAAGCGCATGGCCAGCCTGGTCTCCCGCTACGACCACTGTCTCACTGACCTGCTCTGGCGCTGGGAGTCGGGGGAGCTGGATGCAGAGATACCGCTGGTGATCTCGAATCACCTCGACCTCGCCCCCAAAGTCGAGACTTACGGCATCCCCTTCTATCACCTGCCGGTAAATCGGAAGGCGAAAACGGAGCAGGAATCAAAGATGCTTGATCTTCTCGCCGAGCACGGCATCGACCTGGTGCTGGCCCGCTACATGCAGATACTTTCTCCAGAGTTCGTCGACGCTTATCCGGACAGGATCGTCAATATACACCACTCGTTCCTGCCGGCCTTCGCCGGTGCCGACCCCTACCGCAGAGCCTACGAGAGGGGCGTGAAGACCATCGGCGCGACCGCCCACTACGCCATCGAAGAGCTCGACGCGGGACCCATAATCCACCAAGACGTGGCCCACGTCACCCACCGCGACACGGTCGAGGACCTGGTCCGCCTCGGCAGCGAGGTGGAACGGCGGGTGCTTGCACGCGCCGTCCGCTGGCATCTGGAGGATCGCATCCTGGTCGACGGCGTACGTACCGTCGTGTTCGAGTAGGGTCAGGCTGGCGAGGCTGGCGGGTCCTCTTTTGCGAAGGAGACCATGACGGTTTTCTGGTAAGCGGTGCGGCCTGCGAGACGCTCGTGCCAGGTCCGGAGCGAGGGCATGTCCGGCCTTTCGATGTCCAGCTCGAGCCAACGGTAGACGATCGATCCGAGGGCGATGTCTCCCATCGTCAGGGAAGAACCCGCAACGTACTTGTTGTCTTCGAGGTGCGCGTCCAGAACGGCCAAAACGTCGGCGGTGGCGCGGGCCGAGGCCTCTATCTTCTCGGGATCCCTCTGCTCAGGAGGGGTGCGTACTAGGCCAAGCAGGGCGTCTTTGAAGGCGGGGAAGAGCGTGCCGAGCTGGTAGTCCATCCACTTGTCCGCAAGCGCCCGCTGTGCGGGATCCTCGGGCCAGAGGCTGCCTGCCCCGTATCTCGCCGAAAGGTAGCGCACGATCGTGTTCGATTCCCAGAGGGCGAGATCCCCGTCTGTAATGGTCGGCACGAGGCCGGTTGGGTTGCGGGCGAGGTACTCGTCTTGGTCGGTTCCCCCGAACAGCCCGCCCGCGTCGTGGCGCCGGTAGGAAATTTCGAGCTCCTCGCAACACCAGAGCACCTTCTGTACGTTGAACGAGTTCTTCCTGCCCCAGATTTCGAACACGTGCGCCCCCTTTTTTTGTGGAGTATACAGCGGGTTGCGTTGACACTGACCTGCCCGTAGGTCGATGCTATTATGCCCGTTCGGACAAATCCGTCGGTGAGAGCGCATGTCTGCCATCATGCGATGTGGGTCGATCACACTGAAACGTGCTGTAGGGATATGCGGACGCGAGGCGCTTACGATTCGCGAAGTCTGCTGGGAAGCGAGACGTGTAATCCGGTCGTGATCTGCGGCTGATACAACTATGATTGGCAACCAGCTACATGGGTCCGGTCCCGCCGAGCAAAGATGCCACGAACAGTACCGCACCGCCCGCGACCATGACGATACTCAACGGAGGAGCGATGAGGTGACTATTCGGGATCGTCTTCTCCACGAAGATGATGACCGCGGCGGTGAGCATCCATGCCAGGTTCATCGCAGGCCTTTATTGAGGCGTCAAAGCCGTGGTCATCGGTTAAGATAGCCTCTCTTATGAACCGTGAGACGCCGAGGAAGTTTGCCACCACGCCGGGCACGCGCGACGTGTTGCCGCCGGAGTCCACGCGGCTGCTCGACGTGCAGGCTTCGATCAGGGCCCGCTTCAGGCTGTTCGGGTTCAGGGAGGTCGTCACCCCTGCCCTGGAGTACTCGGAGGTGATAGAGGAGCACGGCCTCCGCGACGCCTCCTACAAGCTCTTCGACCAGGACAACCAGATGCTCCTCCTCAGGCCCGAGATGACGACGCCTATTGCCCGCCTCGTCGCCCAGCGCCTCGCGGGCAGCCCCGAACCGCACAAGCTCTCCTACGTACTCCCCGCCTACCGCCGCGCGAACGTCGGCCGCGGACAGAGCGCGGAGCTCTACCAGGCGGGCGTCGAAGTCGTGGGCTCCGCGAGCCCCAGAGAGGACGCAGCCACGATCGCACTGCTGGTCGACGTACTGCGAAGCCTGGGCCTCGATGCCCCCTCCGACTTCGCCGTGGTTCTCGGCCAGTCGGCGTTCTACTCCGGCTATCTACGCCACGTGGCCCCCGACGTGGCCGCGCCCGTAACCGCCGCCCTCGCCGCCAAGGACTTCGTCGCGGTCGACGCTATAGCACGGGACCTTCCAGACGACATTGCGGCGGGTGTTCGGGGCATACCACGTCTCGTCGGTCCCGCGACTGACGGCTCCATCGTCGAGGAAGCGGAACGCTTCGCGGTGGGGGAGGCGAAGGCGGCCTTGGAGAACTTGGGGGAGATACTGCGCCATCTGGAGGCGCACGGCGCGCTCGAGGCTGTCATTCTGGACCTCGGCTTGATCGGGCGCCACGACTACTACACGGGCGCGGTTTACGAGGCCTACGCCTCGGGCCTCGGGTTCACCATCGCCAACGGCGGGCGCTACGACAACCTTCTCAGGCGCTTCGGCAAGGAGATGCCGGCGACCGGCTTCGCCATCTACCTGGAGAGGCTGCTTTCCGTGCTGCCCGAGGGGAAAACTACTCCCTTGCTCGTCCTCGTCGGAGGAGACGTCGAAGGCGTCGGGACCGCCGCACGTTTGCGCCACAACGGCGTGCCCGTGCTGCATATTTCGGAGGATCTTACGCCGGAGGCAGCTGTGGAGTACGCCAGAAGCGTCGAGGCGGCCTGGATCTGCTACCCGGCAGAGGGAGGGGTCAAGCTCGCCACCGCCGAATCTCCGGGACGGTTCGGGTTCCTGGGTTATCGGTGCGTCGCGGAGGCGGTGCTCCGGTGAGCGGGTTGCGCGTCGCCGTACCTAAAGGTGCCATCTTCGAGGACGCCCTCTCGGCGCTAGAAGGCGCCGGCCTTCCCGCGAGCGTCGTTCGCCAGAACAGGCGGAGGCTCGTCTACACGGCCGGGGATTCCGAATTCATCGTCAGCCGGCCCTCCGACGTGCCCGTCTTCGTCGAGTACGGAGCCGCCGACGTCGGCATCGTCGGGAAGGACGTACTCGAGGAGCACCGGTTCAACGTGGTAGAGCTCAAGGACCTTGGAACGGGAAAATGCCGCATGATCCTGGCCGCCCCCGAAGCCGGGGCCGAAGACGTGCGTCGGGCCATCCGCCACGCCGAGGTCGTCAGGGTCGCGACCAAGTTCCCCGACACCGCCAGGCGCTACTTCGAGCGCATGGGCCGTCAGGCCGAGGTCATCGAGCTGCACGGATCCATAGAACTCGCCCCCCTCGTCGGCCTCGCCGACTGCATCGTGGACCTCACCGCGACGGGTACGACTCTGCGAGAGAACCACCTCGTCGAGCTCGATGAGATCTCGACCTCCACCGCACGCCTGATCTCCAACCGCGGCGCCTACCGCCTGCGCCACCAGGAGATCTCTGCCCTCGCGGGCTCCATGCAAGAAAACAGAGAGCGCGTTGGTTAAGAAACGAGACGCTAGAGAAAGGGAACCCCACGAGGTCGTCGGCGAGCTACGCCGTCCCGGTGGATTTCTCTCGGAAGAGATCCGGACCGCGGCCCGCCGGATCGTCGAGGACGTGCGAGAGACGGGAGACGCCGCCCTCCTCGAATACACCGAACGCTTCGACGGCGTGAAGCCGCGCGAGATCCGGGTTCCGCGAACGGAGATAGATCGTGCCACAGAGTTCCTGTCTCCCGACCTAAGAGAAAGCTTCGTCGTGGCCATCGAGAACGTTCGCGCCTTCCACGAGCGCGAGATGGACCGCTCCTGGGAGCGCAGTCGTCGCGGGGCCACGACGGGCCAGCGCGTGCGGCCGATCCGTCGCGCCGGCCTCTACGTCCCGGGAGGGCATACCGCTTACCCGAGCACGCTCGTGATGTCCGCCGTCCCCGCCAGGGTGGCCGGGGTGCGGGAGATACGGATCTGTACCCCGCCGGGCCCTGACGGTCTGCCCGACCCCCACGTCCTCGCCGTCGCCGGCCTGCTCGGGCTTGACGAGATATACGCCGTCGGCGGCGCGCAGGCCGTGGGTGCCCTGGCATACGGCACGGAGAGCGTGGCTGCCGTAGACAAGGTCGTGGGTCCGGGCAACGACTTCGTGACGGCGGCGAAGCTGGAGGTCTTCGGGGTCGTCGGCATCGACGCGCCGCAGGGCCCTAGCGAGGTGCTCGTGATCGCCGATGTGAGCGCCCTTCCCGAACGGGTCGCCCGCGACCTGATGGCCCAGGCCGAGCACCTCTCCGGCGCGTCGGCCGTCCTGCTCACCCCGAACGAGCGTCTGATCTCGGACGTCGAGCCGCTCCTCTCGGGCGAGCCGGCCAACCACATAACCCTCGTCCGCGTCGAGCACCTGGCGCAGGCCGTGGAGATCAGCAACCACTACGCCCCCGAACACGCCCACATCATCTCCGAGGACCACGAGGCTATCCTCCAAGACCTCGACGCCGCCGGCATGGTCGCCGTCGGAGATTTCAGCCCCGTCGCCCTCGGCGACTACGCCGCCGGTCCCTCCCACGCCCTCCCCTCCGGCGGCGCGGCGACCTGGGCCTCTGCCCTCGGCACCCACGACTTCATCGCGAGAACCAACTACATCCACTTCACCCAGAACGCCCTGCGAGACCTCGGCCCCCACGTCGAACGCCTCGCCCGTCTCGAAGGCTTCGAAAACCACGCCGCGAGCGTCACGACGCGAATACAGTAGAGGTGCCAATGGACGATCATCCGCTAGAATGCCTGGACTTTCGAGATGCGGAGGAAGATGACGCGTAAGGGTAGTGCTGAGCGTAAGACAGCCGAAACTTATGTAAAGGTCCACATAGAGATAGACGGCGAGGGCAGGGCCGAGGTCGCGACGGGTGTGGGGTTTCTAGACCATCTGTTGCACCTTTTCGCCCACCACTCCGGCATGGACCTTGCTGTAGAGGCGGAGGGCGACACGTGGGTGGACGACCATCACACGGTCGAGGACACGGGGCTCGTTCTGGGGCGTGCCTTCGACGAGGCGCTGGGCGACAGGGGCGGCATCGTGCGCTTCGCCGACGCGAGCGCCCCGCTCATCGAGGCCCTCAGTACGGCCGTGGTGGATCTTGGTGGCAGGAGCCATCTTACGTGCAACCTCGGAGAGATGCCCGAGAAGATCGGGACCTTCGACGTGGAGCTGTTCCCCGAGTTCCTGCGTGCCTTCACCCAGTACGGGCGCTTCACGCTGCATTTCAACTGCCACTACGGCGAGAACGCCCACCACAAAATAGAGTCGGGCGTCAAGGCGCTCGCCGCCGCGATGAGGGAAGGGGTCGCGTTTCGCGCCTCGGGCAGCGCGTCGACGAAAGGGGTTGTCGATTGAGCACTTCAGCATTTCAGCCGCGCAGCACTACAGCCAGGTCGGAGGGAGCGGACAATCGAGTGTTCAAGGAACTGTTCAGATGGACATCAGCCGTTCGGCGAGCGCGCACCAGCAACTTGTCGGAACGAAGAAGCTGAAGTGCTGAAATGTTGACTAGCTGAGGTGCTGACATGCTGATCCGCTTGAACGTCGCGGTCGTCGATTACGACGCGGGGAACACGCTCTCCGTCACGCGGGCGCTGGAGAAGGTCGGGGCTAAGGTGGACCTTACGCCCGATCCGGAACGGGTCCTCGCTGCCGATGCCGTGGTGTTGCCTGGTGTCGGGGCTTTCGGGGACTGCATGAGGAAGCTGCGTGGGCGCGGGATGGATGGGGCTTGCAGGGAGGTGTTTCGCACGGGGAAGCCTTTTCTCGGGGTCTGCGTCGCGCTGCAGGTGGTCTTCGAGGGTTCCGAGGAGTCGCCTGATGTGGAGGGGCTCGGGCTTATGCCGGGAAGGGTCGTGCGCTTCGGGAGTGACGGGCTCAAGGTCCCGCATATCGGGTGGAACGAGTTGTTTCTGGCGCGGAGCCATCCTGTCCTGGATGGGCTCGACGGTGAGGCGTTCTATTTTGTTCATTCGTACTATCCCGAGCCGGAAGAGGCCAGCGACCTCATCGGTGAGACGGAGTACGGCGCGCGGTTTTGTTCGGCGGCGGGCAGAGAGAACCTGGTGGCCGTCCAGTTCCATCCCGAGAAGAGCAGTGGGGCCGGCCTCGGGCTGTATAAGAATTTTCTGACTTGGGCGAGGGCGTAGGACGTTGGGAGACCGGGCATCGGGTGAGACTTTCCTCCGGGGCTTGCGTGTCTGGCTGCGTCCTTTGGAACGGGTGGACCTTCCGCGCTACCAGGAGCTCTTCTCAGAGCCCGAGATCAGCCTCCACTACGGGGGGTTCGGGGTGCCCGAGAACCTCACCGGACTCCAGCGCCGCTACGATGCCGGGGAGTTCGACAATACGGACCGCTTCTTGCTGCTCGTGATCGAGACCGAGGGTACGCTTATCGGGGCGATGACGCTGAGGAACGAGGAGAATCTGCCGAGCCGTTCGGCGACGTTCGGGATCATCATCGGGGAGCGTGAGTACCTTGACAGAGGCTACGGCACGGAAGCGAGCACCCTGCTCCTCGCCTACGCTTTCGCGGTCCTCGGATACCACAAGATCAACCTCGACTACTTCGAGTACAACGCCCGCGCGCAAGCCATGTACGAGAAGCTGGGCTTCGTCCTGGAAGGACGCCGCAGGGAGAATTCCTTGTCGCGCGGCCACTTCTGGGACGAAATCCTTATGGGCGTGACCGCCGAAGAATGGTGGGCAAAACACGGCCCGCCGCAACAACCCGACCTCGGACCCGCGCGCTGATGACGAAGGAAGGCTCTTTTACCGTCTTTCCGGCCATAGATCTGCGTGGCGGCAGGTGTGTGCGCCTCAAGCAGGGAGATTTCGGACGGAGCAAGGAGTACGATGCGGACCCCGTCGAGCGCGCCCGCGAGTGGGAGCGTCAGGGGGCCGCGGCGATACACGTCGTCGACCTCGACGGCGCCGAAACGGGCAAGCCCGCGCAGCTCGATCTCATAGGGCGCATGGCAAACGCGGTGAACGTCCCGCTGCAGGTGGGAGGCGGCATCAGGACCTCGAAAGATCTGCGTACCGTACAAGAGGCCGGCGCGAAGCGCATCGTCATGGGCACGGCAGTCGTCGAGGACAGGGATCTGCGGCTTGAGGTGGTCGAGGAAGCCGGCGCTTCACTTGTCGTCGCGGTAGATGCCCGTAACGGGATCGTGGCGACGCACGGATGGCGCCGGTCGAGCGGCATCCCCGTCCTCGAACTCTCCGAGGAGCTGGCCTCAGACGGCGTAACCTCGGTGCTGTTTACAGACGTGGCGCGCGACGGCATGGACGCCGGCGCCGCCCACGAAGGAACAGCCGCGGTCGCGAAGGTGATTCCAACCATAGCCAGCGGCGGCGTCCGCGGCGCCGAGGACGTGGCCACGCTCTCCAAAACGCCTGGCGTGGTAGGCGTGGTCGTCGGCACCGCCCTCTACGAGGGCCGGGTAACGTTAACGCAGCTAATAGCGGCGCGTCGCTAGGACGATCCCCCTGTAGGGACAGTTCGCGAACAGTCCTCGCCGCGGACCGAGCACCGTGATCTGCTCTGTCTCGTCGTTCAATATTCGAGGCTCGAACCGACGGGTTTGCCTTCTTCGTATTTGGCGGATTGGATGGCGCGCCAGGAGAACTTGGAGAGGGCTTCGTCGGTGGGGCCTCTGTAGTTGGGATCTTCCTCGGCGATGGCTGCTCTTGCCACCTCGAGCGCCGCGTCGAGAGCGGCGTTTATCTCGTAGGCGCGAGCGGCCTGGTATTTGATCTTCAATCCGTGTGGCGGAGACTGTCCCACGGAAAAGACGAGTTTGTACTCTTCCGTGCGGCTCTCGAAGTCCCCGACGCGCCTGACCGTGCAGCCTAACAGAGGCATGCCCGCATCCTACCATCTGCGCGCTGTCCGTCCCTGACCCGGTTGGGGTAGACTACGACCGGAGGGCCGTGAACAACTTCTTCGAAACCAGCAAGAAGACCTCGAAGAAGCGCCCGTTGGGACGCTTCGTGTGGGGGGCTACGCGCCCTCTTCAACCTCGCTTTGATCCTGGGCGTATGCGCCGTGATCGTCGTCGCCTGCCTTTATCTTTTCATCGCGAAGGAGTTCGAGGGCGACCTCGACCGGACCTATCCCGAGCTCCCCGAAAACTTCTACGTCTACGACGTGAACGGGCAGGAGATAGGGGAGTTCCGAGTCGCTGAGAGCCGTGAGACCGTCGGCTTCGAAGGGTTCGGCGAGCATCTGCCCGGGGCGGTAGTCGCCCTCGAAAACCGGCGCTTCTACGATCACTGGGGCTTCGACCCCGAGGGGCTTGCCCGCGCGGCGTGGACCGACCTCTCAGGTCCTGGCACGTCGATGAGGGCGGCTCTACGATTACGGAGCAGTTCATGAAGAACCCCTACGTTGCCGAGGATGAGCGCTTCGAGACCTCCTTCGCAGACGCTTCGTCCAGGCCGCGCTCGCCTTTACCTACGGGCGCCAGCACTCCAAAGACGAGATCCTCACCGCCTACCTGAACACCGTGTACTTCGGTGACGGCGTCTACGGCGTGGAAGCGGCGGCCGAAACCTACTTCGGCAAGAGCACAAAAGACCTCAGCCTCTCGGAGGCCGCCACGTTCGCCGGTTTTCTCCACGCCCCATCAACCTCCGTGACCTGGGAGGGCGACGTTCTCGTGCCGCAGGCCCGCGAGCGCCGCGACAGGGTACTGAAGCTGATGCAAGACCAGGGCATGATCTCCGCCGAGGAGCGAGAGAAGGCCGAAGCTGCGCCCTTGAACTTCGCACCCGACCCGCCGCCAGGGCCCCGCGTACACGCCCTTCCTCGAAAAGGTCAGGCGCAACGTGGAGGAACTCGAGAACCGCAGGCCCTGCAGCGCGGGGGACTCAGGATCCACACGACGCTCGACCCCGACCTCCAGCACGCGGCTGTCGAGACCTCCCAGGACGTACTGCCGTATCCGAACGACCCTTCCGCCGCTAGTGGTCACCGTGGAGCCCCAGACCGGGGCCATAAGGGCCCTGGCGGGCCCGCAGGGCGAGTTCAATTTGGCCCTCGCCGGCCCTCGCCGCCAGGCACCAGCCCGGAAGCTCCTTCAAGCCCATCGTGCTCGCCGCGGCTCTAAGGGACGGCATCTCTCCCCAGAGCACTTACGTATCCCGCGAGTTGAACTTCCATTTCCAGGACGAGTTTTACGAGATCCACAACTACGACTTTATAGAGGGGGGAAGATCTCGGTCTCAGACGCGATGGCCGAGTCGGACAACACGGTCTTCGTCCAACTCGCCGCCGATGTGGGCCTGAACGACGTGGTCGAGACAGCCGAAGACCTCGGCATCACGAGCCCGGTAGACCTCTACCCATCGCCCGCCGCCATAGGCAGCCTCGGGACAGGCGTCAGCCCGCTCGACATGGCCTCAGCCTACTCGACCTTCGCGGGGGCCGGCATCCACCGCGAGCCCTACTCCATCGAGAGCATTGACAGGAACAGCTACGGCCAGCGCGGGACGGTGTACGACCACGAGATCGGGGGCCGACGCGCGTTCAGCGGCAACGAAGCCGCGGTCGAGACGCAGGTCTTGAGGGGCGTAGTAGAGGACGGGACCGCGACCATGTTCCACGACCTGTACGGGGAGATAGGGCACCCCTCCGCCGGCAAGAGGGGAACCACGGACGACTTCGCCGACGCCTGGTACGTCGGGTACACGCCGCGCCTTTGCACCTCCGTGTGGGTTGGCTACCCCGAGGGCCGGAAACCTTGGTTGACGTCCACGGCGTACTCGGGCCGAACGGCGAAACCTTCCCCATGGACATCTGGTCAAACTACATGGCAGAGGCCACGCAGTGCGACCTTTCGCTCGAATTCCCCGAGGCCGACGAGAGCGACCTGGATGTCTTGAGGGGCGACTACTCGAGCGGGTTCTAGCAAGCCTGCGAAGCAGGCTTGTCAGCAATTTAGCAAGTCATCATTTCAGCTTTTCAGCACCTCGGACCGGGTCCGTTGGAACGGGACCGCGTTCGGGCTGCGGGCACCAGACCAGGCCCTCCCACATGACCGTCATTCTCGCTAAGCTTGTCCCCGCGAAGGCGGGGAGCGAGAATCCACGGGGAGTAGGGCAGTGCCGTGGGTGATGGCAGACCTCGTCGTCCTGCAAGAGTAAGAGACGTGTGATGATGTTTAGGAGGAGAAGTGACGAGCGATAACATTCAGATGGGGCCCGACCCGAATAGGGTTATGGGCGCTCTCAGGCAGGCTTTGCGCGGCGATCCCAAGATGCGCGAGCGGCCGGGCGAGGAGGTGGCCGAAGTGCTGGCGCGGGGTGGTTATCTGGACGAGGAGTCCGACCCCGTGCTAGTGACGGAGATTCTCGGAAGCATCGATCGCGAAGGCCCGGGCTGCGAGACCGACGAGGGGTCCGAAGAAGGAAACCCGACGTATGAGGCGATAACTGTCTCCGCAACACCTATCTGAAAGCTTCTCGGGCTTGGTGCATTAGAATGACCTCGTGGATTTGCAGGGGCTGTATGCGGGATCTTTTATTGACTGGGAGGCAGTCGCCGCCTCCTGGAACAAACGCACCGTTCCCTCCCGGCTACTACTCTTCGCCGCCCGCCGCTATATCGACAAAGGGATGCCTGTCCCTGACCAGGAGCGCGTCGAGATGCTCGCTCAGGCCCCACTACCCGGGGAGATAAAACATGCATTCGCCTCGCCGCCAGCATCCGACGCGCCAGTCTCCCGCCTTTGGGGCGAGTTCGTCGACGCCGCCGTCGCCGCGGAACTCGAAATGGTCTCCTACGGAGAGAGGCCGCCGCTCCTACACGAGCTGCGCGCCGGCCTAGAACAAGCAGCCACAGAGGCGGGGTCGGATACCGAGGCCGGGCGATGGTTCCTCGCCCGCCGCGATGCGCTACCTGGCCTGGATCTTCCCGAAGACCCGGGCTATTTGCCGATTTAAGGTTTCAGGCATCAGGCTTCAGGTAGGGCTGCGACGTCGTCGCCTTGGACTTTCGATCAACATGCGAGTGCGTAGCGGAACGCGTGGGTGAGGCGCCTTAGATCGCGCCGGTTCGCCCGAGGACCTGATGCCTGTAGCCTGACTTGAAACCTGTTTACCGCGGTTCTCGCCTGCAATACAATCACCCCCATGCCACGCGTGAGGCAGGCTAACGAAGAGAAAGGCTACACAATGGAGTCGATACCCAGTGCGAGCTACAGTCTGACCCTGCGGGTCGAGTTCCCGCACGAGGCGGGGGCTTTGGGGAAGATTTTGACGGCTGTGGGGGAGGCGGGTGGGCTCGTTGGCGCGGTCGACATCGTGCGGATGAGCCAGGACAGGACCGTCCGCGACATCACCGTCAACGCCCGCGACTCGGAGCACGGCCAACAGATCGTCCAGGTGGTCGAAGAGCTACCGCAAGTCAAGGTCGTCAACGTCTCGGACAGAACGTTTCTCATGCACCTCGGGGGGAAGATCGAGGTCCGCTCGAAGCTCCAGATCCGCACCCGCGACGACCTCTCGATGGTCTACACCCCTGGCGTGGCCCGCATCTGCAGGGCGATAGCCAACGACCCCGAGCGTGCCTTCAACCTTACCGTCAAACGCAACACCGTCGCCGTCGTCTCGGATGGTACGGCGGTTCTGGGACTGGGGGACATAGGGCCGCGGGCGGCGATGCCGGTCATGGAGGGCAAGGCCGCGCTCTTCAAGCAGTTCGCCAACGTCGATGCGTTCCCGATCTGCCTGGACACCAAGGACGCGGACGAGATCGTCGAGACCGTGAAGAATTTGGCGCCCGCGTTCGGCGGCATCAACCTGGAAGATATCTCGGCCCCGCGGTGCTTCGAGGTCGAGGAGCGGTTGAAGAAAGAGCTCGACATTCCCGTTTTCCATGACGACCAGCATGGCACCGCTGTCGTGGTGATGGCGGCCCTGATCAACTCCCTCAAGATCGTCGGTAAGAAGGTGGAGGACCTCCGCATAGTGGTCAACGGCGTCGGTGCCTCCGGGGTAGCGTGCGCGAAGATCATCATGGCGGCGGGCGGCAAGAACGTAGTCGGCTGCGACTCGAAGGGCGTCGTGCACGGGGGGCGCGAGGACCTCAACGAGTCCAAGCGGTGGTTCGCCGAGAACACTAATCCGGAAGGCAGGACCGGCGATCTTTCGGACGCTATCTCGGGAGCCGACCTATTCCTCGGTCTCTCCGCGCCGGACGTTCTCGACCTCGAGCACGTCGAGAGCATGAACCCGGACCCGATCCTCTTCGCCATGGCCAACCCGGATCCGGAGATCCGGCCCGAGGTGGCGATGGGCAAAGCCAGGATCATCGCCACCGGACGAAGCGACTACCCGAACCAGATCAACAACGTTCTCTGCTTCCCCGGCATCTTCAGGGGCGCCCTCGACGTAAGAGCCCGCGAGATCGACGAGCCGATGAAGCTCGCCGCCGCCGAGGCGATAGCTAACGTCATCCCACGGGACGACCTCTCCGAGGACTACATCATCCCCTCCGTCTTCGACGAGCGGGTCGCCCCCGCCGTCGCCGAAGCCGTCGCCAATAGTGCGAAAGAGACCGGCATGGCCAGACGCGTCCAGGAACGCATGGAGACAGGACTAACGGCAACGAGCTTCTAGAACGGTTCGCTTCGCGAAACGAGGCTACAGGCATCAGGTTTGAGGCATCAGGTGTCTCTAACGCGAGCCCTGTACACGTATGGGATCGCGCGGGAAGGCGAGTAATTCCACGATCGCTGTCCGGCCTACCTGATGCCTGTAGCCTGAAACCTGATGCCCGTATTGGACTTATCCCGGCCGCGGCATAGAATCTGGGCGTGGGTAAGTTCTGTCAGATCTTCGTGTGCGCTACCCCCGGCGAAGGACGCTGCGGCGCAAAGGGTGGCAATGAGCTACTCACGGTCTTTGAAGACGAGTTGGACCAGCGCGGGATACAGCCGTCCGCCGTGCTCCGTATCGTATGTACCCGCCACGAGGAAGGTCCTGTCGTGTTCATCTATCCTGATGACGTCTGGTACACGCGCGTGACCCGAGAAGACGTGCCGGAGATAGTGGAGCGTCACCTGGCGGCCGAGAGGCTTCAGGCGTCAGGCTACGGGCATCAGCAGGGTTCAGGGCGTAGCCTGTAGACTATATACACGCCCAGTTGCCCGGTCCGATCCTCCCGAAATAGCGGCACCTTTCAAGAAGCGGATTCGCTCAGGGTCGTGACACGCGTCATCTTCGCACTCTCCTGAAACCTGTAGCTCGAAGCCTAAAACCCCACCCGGCCCAGGGTACGCTCCATCGCCCAGTCGGCGCCGGTAAGAAGCCTGTCGCGCCTGCTCTTTATGTAGTACAGGAGCACGCTTCTGTAGAGCGCCTGCGCCGCGGGGCCTCGTAACTTGAGCCCAACGACGTCGGCCACGGCGCTCTCCGGGCCGAGGCTTACGACGTAGCCCCGGTCGAAGAAGCGGAAGGGCGGCCTGCCCCGTTTGCTCCCCGCGCCGCGCAACCGGCGCTGGAGGTCGCGTGCGACCCACGGTCCCTGCTGCACGGCGACCGAGGCGATGGGGGGCAGGGGCCCGAGGCGCGGCTCGGTGTACGCCCCGGCGTCGCCGAGGATATAGACTTCAGGGTGAGATGGCAGCGTCAGATACTGGTCCACGTGCGAGCGGCCCGTGGCGTCGTGTTCGCCTGGCAGGTCGCTCACCAGCGGCGAAGCCTCGATGCCGGCCGCCCACACGCGCGTGCCCGCGTTCAGCCAGGCGTCGCCGGCGAGAACCCCGTCGGCACTCGCCTTCTCCACGGGAGCGTTCGGGCGCACCTCGACGCCGAGGTTCAAGAGCGTCTTCCTCGCGACGTTGTCGAAGTACGGGTCGAGCCAGTCCATCAGGCGACCCGTGGCCTCGATCAGCACGACCCGCGGTTCTTCCGATGGCCCACGGTGCGAACGCTTGCCGAGGTAGTCGAAGAGCGCGGCCACCTCGGCCGCCAACTCCACGCCGGTCGCCCCGCCACCGACGATGGCCACGGTCAGGCTGCCGGGGGGTGGCGGTGGTCCCGGGCTCGTGGCGGCGCGCCAGGTTTCGCTCAAGGATGACCTCAGACGAAGGGCATCGTGCAGGCTCCAGAAAGACTGGAAGTAGTCGTGCAGGTGCGGGCCAGGCTCTGAGGCGACGCTGCCGGGGTTCAAGACCAGGTACTCGTAGCCGATGAGGCCTTCCAGGGTTTCGAGCGTCTTCTCTTCGAGATCGACCCCCAGGACCTCTGTGTTTAGGAAGTCGCAGGAACCCTTGCAGAGGGGGGCGATCGGCGAGATCACGCTCTCGGGATGCACGCGGCCGACGGCGACCTCGTGGATCAGGGGCACGAAAGTGAACTCCTGCCTGCGGTCTATGAGGAGCGTCTCGCCGGGCCTTCTGAGGACGGGGGGAAGGTTCCTTAGCAGCGACGCTCCTGCGAAGCCCGCCCCGACGACGACCACCCGCGCCCCACGCTCGACGTCCACGCTACGGGCCACCTGAAAGAGCTCCCTTCCAGCACGTTTGTTCTCGCTTTAGATTTGCCTCCGTAGACGATTATATCGGTTCGAATTGCCGGTCTTGGCGAGGCGCTTTACAAAACGCGCGCCCGAACGTAGACTGCACGAACCGCCAGCGTTTGGGGTGTCGGCGGTCTAAGGGGTATAAGGAAAACGGGGTACGACCCCTCCGGGGGCTAGAAAGGGACCGTCTTGGTGATGAAGGAGGGAATGGGCCTCGGCGACATCGCACCTGGGCTCATCGTGAGGCACACCAACCGCCGCCTGGGAAAGCTCGACCCTTGCGAGGCGAGCGAGCGTTTGATCTCGGGCCGCATCTCGTTCTCGGAGTTTGTGGACCAGGTCGGTGAGGAATACAGGGAACTGCTTGACTTCATGATGGACAACGACCTGCACCCCGGACGCCCGGAAGAGGTCTTGTTCTGCATCGATTGCCACGCGGGCCTCTACGACCGCAACCTTCTTCGCTCGCAGCTCGAATGCCTCTACAGTCACAACAGACGCGAAAGGGTTGGCTGACCCCGAGCATGGGTAAGCTGGCCAAAAACATCGCCGCCCTCGGTGGAAGTACCGAAACATGAACGACGAGACGCAGAAGCGCCTGATCTCGATCCTGTCGACCGGGATCGCCTACGTGCTCGCGAGCCAGCTCGCGGAGAGGCTAATACAGGAACCAGAGGTCCGTGGCGTCAGGGACGACGTAAAGGAAGCGTTGCTCCAGGCGGCATTCTCCCTGGCCTCGACGATAATCGCCTCCGTTTTGATCCGGCAGCTCGTTAGCAGCCGCTGGGGCAAATAAAGTACGCAGTCCTGACAGGCGGCTTTCAGCATTTCGGGTGGCCGGGAGGGGTTCTGCTGCTGCGACTTCGTGGCTGCGGCGGGCGCGGGGATGGGCTGACCAGGCCGATCCCGGACGCAAACGGCCGACTCGTAGCGTCGGGCGTCAGGTATCCTGTTGGGTCTCTTTTACGCTATCATGGCGGCCATGAGCATCGTATTGACAGCGGTGTTGGTGCTGGTGGTGGTGATCCTCGGTGCCTCGGTCGTGTTCGGCCGCACCACCAGCGAGGTGGAGAGCGCCCGCGACACGGAGTATCTGGAGCTGGAAGGTGTCTTAATCCGCTACAACGTCATGGGCGGGGGACCCGCGGTTGTACTGGTGCACGGTTGGCTCTCTTCGTCGCGCCTCTGGGAGCAACTCGCGGGTCGCCTGGCGCAGCGGTTCACGTTGTATACGCTGGATTTGAGCGGTTTCGGGGAGTCGGATAAGCCGCTTACGGGGTACGGGATCCGAAACGGGAGCAGGCTACTCTACGCCTTCTGCGCCCACTTCGGCTTGACGTACGCCAACGTAATCGGCCACGACCTCGGCGGGGCCATGGCCGTCAAGCTGGCTGCCGATCACCCTGGAGTCGTGGGACGGCTCGTGATCGTCTCCACGCCTGCCGATGAGGACCAGATCGACGTGCCCACCATGCTCTGGCTCGCCACCCTGCCCGTCGTCGGCCCCCTGTTCTACGCTCTGGGGCGCGCGGTGCGTCCGGTCCGCCGGATGTGGATGCGGCCCTTCGTCGCCGACCCCGGCGACCTTACTGAAGAGGTGGTGGACGACGCAGGCCGGTCCACGCCCGCCGCAGTCTCCAAGACCCTCAGCATCGGGAGGCGCGAGATCTCCCGCGGCAGGCTCGCCAGCCAGGCCAGGATTATCAAGATACCCCTCCTGGTCGTCGCCGGTGAGCAGGACCAGATAGTGGACCCGCAGTCGGTCGGCGTGTGGGCCGGGGGCGTAGACCGGGCCGAGATCTCCCTGATAGACGAGTGCGGCCACCTGCCCATGATCGAACGCACCGCCGAGTTCAACGCCCTGATCCTCGCCTTCCTGACCGGCGACGCCCGATACTTCGACTACGTCCGTCCGGCTCCCGAGACGCGCCAGGAAGCCGCCGAAGAGCAAGCAACCGAAACCCAAGACCTTACGGAAGACGACGAAACGTTCGCGGACGCCCCCGCCCCGACGGACGACACGGTTGACCTTCCCCCACGCGCCACAGACCTCGACCCCGACCGCGACAGAGCGCCCAAAGTCGTCCGCAAACAAAACGGGAGATACCCGGCCAGAAACCGCCCCCTGCACCCCGAAGAACCCAATAACACCGGCGCAAGACGCGAGCCCACAAACGAACACTTCCTCCCCGAACTCCCCGACGACCTCTTCGACTGGCCCGAAACCCGCCGCGAGTTCGGCCCCGGCGAACGACGCCGCGACGAAGAGTAGGATTTCAGCACTTCAGCATTTAAGCACTTCAAGCAGGGTGTCCATGGCGACGCTCGTCTGCGCCTGCGAACCGACTTCGCAGGGAGCCGCATGCCGATAATTAGCCGGCTAACTATCGGCAAAGAATGCTGAAGTGCTGAAATCGTAGGCCGCCAGGCCGGAGCGTGCTGAAGAAGGAGCTGTTCACAGCTCCTTCTTCAAGAAGAGCCATTCGCGGATGTCCAGGAAGTAGGCGGTGATGACGGATCTCTGGCGGGAGACTTCTTTGTAGCCTTCGGATTCGTAGAGGCGGAGGGCGCGCAGGTTGTCTCCGGTTACGTGCAGGCCGACGGTTGCCTTACCGCGGTCCCTGGCGAGTTCTTCGGCCGCCGAGAGCAGGCGCCTGGCCATGCCCTGGCGCCGGAACGAGGGCGAGACCACCAGTCGCTCGACGTAGGCTTCCGAGGACTCGGAGGAGTATCTGGGGTAGGAGAGCAGGGTAGTCGCCCACACGGCCCGGGGGAAGCCGAGGTTGCGGGTAAGCGCTTTCCACAGCCCGCGGGCTAGCACGTCCTCTCTGGAGGCTTCAGTCCTTATGCCGACGCTGCCGGCGAGCTCTGAGGTTGCGTAACCTTCGACGACCAGCGATGTCACCCCGCCCGAGGCGTGTTCCAAGTCGACCCACCGCTCCATCACCTCGAGCGAGCGGTCCATCTTGCTGCCGAAAACGGGCCTGAACTTGTCGAGGAAGCCTTCCACGACGAGGGCGGCTATCGCTGGATCGTCTTCCGGCTCGGCAAAGCGTACAGTGAACTGCTCGGCCTCCACTGGGACATCCTACCAGAGTCCAACCCTCAGCTGATGAGCCGCCTGCGCATGATCTGGACGGGAATCAGGGCGAGAACGCCGGTAAAGATGAGTATCCAGGCAACGTCCACGAGCACTCCTGACGAAGGGCCCGTGGCGAGCTCCCTGCACACGTTGACCGCGTGGTAGAGCGGGGTGAACCAGGCGACCTGCGGGACGGGCGCGGGGAAGTTCTCGACCGGGAAGAAGATGCCGGAGAAGAGGAACAAAGGCGTCACAACCAGGGTGAAGTAGTAGGCGAAGAAGTCTATGTGGCTGATCAGGCTGGTGAACAGCGTCCCCAGGACGCTGAACATGATCCCTATGACGAATAGCATCGGCGGGATGAAGAGCGCCCACCAGGAGGTGATCAAGGGCTCTCCGAACGCGGTCCCGAGGACGATCAGCATGGCGAGGAAACCCGTGCCGTAAAGGGCCGCGCGGGTTCCGGCCCACAGGTACTCGCCGGCGATCACGTCTTCGGCGTTCACGGGTGTGGTGATGATGGCGTCGTAGATCTTGTCGAACCTGAGCTTGACGAAGGTGTTGAAGGTGCTCTCGAAGGAGGCGGCGAACATGGCGTTGCTGGCCAGAAGCCCCGGCGCGATGTACTCGACGTAGCTCTGTCCGGAGATGCCGCCCTGCTGGATGAACGCCCCGAGCCCGAGCCCGAGCGCCGCCAGGTAGATGAGCGGCTCGATGAAGTTCGGGAACAGGCCGCTGATCCAGAACTTGCGGAAGATGGTGACGTTTCGCTGCCAGACCCTGAAAGCGCCCCGTATCGAAGGTATTCGTATGGCAGACACTACTCGATCAGGCTCCTTCCCGTCAGCCTCAAGAACACGTCCTCTAGCCCCGCCTGTCGATACACGGTGTTCTCTACTCCGACGTCCGACTCCTGCACCCTGGCCACGAGCATGTCGGCGTCTTCGGTGTAGACGAGGAGAACTTCGTCGCCGGTTCTCTCGACCGCGTCGGCGACCGGCTCCACCAGCGGGAGCAACTCTTCGAGAACGCCCGGGCTCGCGTGGAACTCGAGGACCTGCGGGCTGACGTGCTCCTCGACGAGACCTTTCGGGGTTCCTCCGGCGATGATCCGGCCACCCTCCATGATGACAAGGCGGTCGCACAGACGCGCGGCCTCCTCCATGTAGTGGGTGGTGAGAACGAGCGTCTTGCCCTCGGCCGTGAGCGCCCTGAGCCTGTCCCAGACCAGGTGGCGTGCCTGCGGGTCGAGGCCCGTCGTCGGCTCGTCGAGCACGACTATCTCCGGGTCGTTGATGAGGGCGCGCGCGATGAGGAGCCGGCGCTTCATCCCGCCGGAGAGCTGCTCGACCCTGGCGTTTACCTTGTCCGAGAGTTGCACGAAGTCTAGTAGCTCGTCCGTCCTTTGCAGGACCGTCTTCTTGGGGAGATCGTAGTACCTGCCGTAGATGAGCAGGTTCTCGCGGACCTCGAGCTCGTCGTCGAGATTGTTCTCCTGCGGGACGACCCCGATGCGGCGCTTTATCTCCCGCTCGTTGCGGTACACGTCGAGGCCGGCCACCGCGAGCTGGCCGCCCGTCGGGATCACGGCACCGTAGATCATCTTCATCGTCGTGGTCTTCCCAGCTCCGTTAGGGCCTAGGAAACCGAAACACTCTCCACCAAAAACCTCGATATCGACACCTTTGACCGCTTCGAATTCACCGTATGTCTTCCTGAGATCCCGTGCCACCAGGGTCGACCCACCAGACCGGGTCACGGTGTTCCCCTCCGTCTCCCTGTTCAACCGCAAGCCTCTCTACAATCCTGAAAACGACAACAAATTTCCGGCCCCAATAACCGCGTCAGCGCGCCCGAACCCGACGGTGTTTGGGACGAGGCCCTGGCAGGGGGCTATGAAAACTCCGTTTATACTACCGTGTCCCGGCTATCGGACCAGTGTCAGAAACCACCAGACCGCAGGGAAACGTGCCGGACAAAGCGCTTGTTGCAGATGTGGCAACATTGCCTATCGTTAAGGAATGTTTACTATCTGCTCTACCGTTTTGCGAAAAGTGCTGATAGAATCGCGCGCATGTTGCGGCGACGTAGCAGCGACGGGGAACAGGCACAGCTTTTGCGCACGTGAGAAGACTGGAGAGGGTACATGGGCAAAAGGTCTGATCGACGCAAGTTCAGGAGGCGGCGCCGGTGGGCCGGCTTTCTCTTGCTCGTGACGTTCGCCCTGCTCGTGTTCGGTGTGCAACTCGTGTTGAGAATGGGTTCCCCTGACCTGCAACCGGCCGCCTCCCGCACTGCCGAGAAGGCCGGCATGGACAGGGTGAAGTCACCCGGTGTGGCAGGCGCCCCCGAGGCCGTCGGCAAGCAGACCGCGGACGAGGTGGCCCTTCTGGCCTCCGAAGAAGAGGATGTAAAGACTCCGGCCGAGAAAAAAGAGGTCGACAGGGAGGCCGCGCAGAAGGCCGACGAGAAGCGGGACGCTGCGAAGCAGGAGGAGCAGCAGTCGCAGAAGCCGGATGAGCCGCAGCAGGCCGCCTTGCCCGACCCTCCGACCAACGACCTGTGGTTCTCTATACCCGCGCTCGGCCTGTACGACCAGTACGTGACGGACACGAACGACTTCTCGGCGATGGACTACGGGGCCATCAAGCTCGCCAACTCCGGTTTTCCGTGGCAGAAAGGGGCCAACACCTACATCGCCGCGCACCGTCTCGGGTGGCCTGGTACCGCGAGCTACCACCAGTTCTACAATTTGCCCGCGCTGGCGAGAGGGGACGTGATCTACCTCGGCGACGTCAACGGCACAACCTATACCTACAGGGTCAGCGACTTCAAGGAGATAGCGCCGAACGAGACCTCGGTTACCGGCCCCCAGAAGGGCAGGGATATGGTTTCTTTGCAGACCTGCATAGAGAACTACGGGGACTACTGGACGATGGGCCCCCACTGGTACGTGCGCTACATCGTGCAGGCGGACAGGGTCTCCGTGACTCCCGCCAAGTAAGCATTTCAGCAAGTCAGCACTTCAGCGAGTCAGCTTCTTGTTCTTCCTGAAATGCTGAGATGCTGACCTGCTGACCGCTACTTTGGTACGGAGGGTGAAAGCGTCTATACTGGCCGTTTCCGTCGCGATGTTCGCTGACGGGCTCTGGTATTTCGATCGATGTAGGAGGTTGCTCACATGGCACTGGTTACGATGCGCCAGCTTCTGGACGAGGCGGCTAAGGGCGGGTACGGCGTCGGGGCGTTCAACGTCAACAACCTGGAGCAAGTACAGGCGATCATGGAGGCCGCGCGCGAGACGGAATCTCCCGTGATCATCCAGGCTTCGCGGGGCGCGCGCAAGTACGCCTACGACCGCTTCCTATACCACCTGATGGAGGCCGCGACGGAGGAGTACCCGGAGATCTCCGTCGCGTTGCACCAGGACCACGGCAACTCGCCGGAGACGTGCAAGAGCGCCATCGAGCTCGGTTTTACCAGCGTCATGATGGATGGCTCGCTAATGGTGGATGCCAAGACCTCGGCGGACTTCGAGTACAACGTGCGCGTCACGCGCGAGGTGGTCGAGATGGCCCACGAGGCCGGCGTCACCGTGGAGGGCGAGCTCGGGACGCTCGGCGGCATCGAGGACGACGTGGGCTCCGGCGAGGTCAATCTGACGGACCCGGATCAGGCGGTCGTATTCGTCGAGAGGACGGGGGTGGATGCGCTCGCGGTCGCCATCGGCACGAGTCACGGGGCCTACAAGTTCACCAAGGAGCCCGACCGCGAGGTCCTCGCTATGCACATCATCGAGGAGATCAACGAGCGGCTCCCGACCACGCACCTCGTCATGCACGGCTCATCGAGCGTTCCAAGAGAGCTGGTGGACATCATCAACGAGCACGGCGGCAAGATCGACCCCACGTGGGGCGTCCCCGTGCGGGAGATACAGGAAGGCATCAAGCACGGCGTCAGGAAAGTAAACGTAGACACCGATCTGCGCCTGGCGGCGACGGGCGCGATCCGTAAAGCCTTCGCCGAGGACCCCTCGGAGTTCGACCCCCGCTACTACCTCAAGCCCGCCCGTGCCGCGATGCAGGAGGTCGTGAAGGCGCGCATGGAGGCCTTCGGGCAAGCGGGCCACGCGAAGGACTACGATCCCATCTCGCTTCCGGATATGGCTGTACGCTACAAGGAGCAGGGCCACACGCTGACGGTTACGTAGGTAGAGGCCTCACGCAGTCATGCCGAGTCCGTTTGGACAATAGCGCTTTCGGGCTGCGGGCTCACGCCGGGTTCGTCTCTTCCGTCATTCCCGCGAAAGCGGGAATCCACGGTTAGCACAAGACGTGATTCCGCGCGGTGGCAGGCCCGTCGTGGCGTCGCCACTCAGCGGGACCTGGTATCACACGGGGACGGGATCTCCGTGTATGCTCTGAGGGCATGAGAGGTGGGTTCCCGGAATCGGTCGTCTGGCTATTGACGGTGGCCTTTGCGGCTTCTCTACTCGCCCTGTTGGCTTGGTTGGCCTATTTTGTCTCCGATACCGCTTTTCTCGGACGTCCCGGCGCTTTGGGCGGGCTCTGGCTTACAGCGGTACTGTCGGGGAGCGTGGCCCTGTATACGGGCTTGCTCGCCTTCCACTTCAAGTACGAGGACTATACCCGCGGGGAAGAGGTGCGGTACAGCGCCTGTCTGATCGTATCTACGGGCATTCTGCTCTTCAGCGGAATCTGGGCCTCGGCGATCACTTTATTCGGCTAGCAGACTGCTCTTTCAGGTCTCTGAACGGTCTATCCACTTGGCGGTCTTCGGGGGCTGGTATCGTTCGAGTCCCCAGAGGAGCCTCTCGGGCTCGCTCTCGACGAGGACGAGGACGAGGGCACGGTTCGATTCGCTGAGGAAGCCTTTGTCTATCATGTGGTCGAAGACGGCGAGGAGGGGGTCGTAGTATCCGGCGACGTTCAGGAGGCCGCAGGGCTTTTCGTGCTCGCCTAGCTGAGCCCAGGTCAGGACCTCGAAGAACTCTTCGAGGGTTCCGGTGCCGCCAGGGAGCGTGATGAAGCCTTCCGAGAGGTCGGACATTATGCCCTTGCGGTCGTGCATCGAGCCGACGATGCGGAGGTCGGTGAGGCCCGCGTGCGCGAGCTCGCGCTCGACCAGGGACCTCGGGATGACCCCAATGACCTCGCCGCCGGCTTCGAGGGCCGCGTTCGAGACCACGCCCATCAGGCCGACGTGACCACCGCCGAAGACGAGGCGTATGTTTGCCTCCGCAAGAGTTCTGCCGAGCGAGCGGACCGCTTCTGTGTAGGCAGGGTCGAGGCCCTGGCTGGAGCCGCAGAAGACGCAGACGCTTTGCAAGGTGCTAGAACCTCTGGACGACGGCGACTCCGATGATGATGAGGAGAGTTCCCAGGATGCGCGGGATGCTTGCAGGCTGCACGGGTACCCCGAACAGGCCGAAGTGGTCTATCACTATAGAGGCCATAACCTGCCCCGCCAGGAACAGGCCGATGGTGGTCGCCACCCCGAGTCGGGGGGTGAGGACGATCGAGGCGCACACGTAGAAAGCCCCGAGCAGGCCTCCCAGGTACATCCAGGGGGGCGCGCTCATGATGGGACCGAGTTCGGGCACGGAGCGGCTCACGACGGCGGCGGCCGCGAACAGGATTACTGTCCCGACGAGGAACGAGACAGCGGCGGCCACCACGGGTCCGCCCACGACCTGGCGAAGCTGGCTGTTGATGGCGAACTGCGTCGGTGCGGCCATCCCGGCGACGAACGCCACGGGAAGCAGCAGGAGCCAGATCATTCGGTTCATCCTCCTCTTTTCTTATGTGTCATCAGCGGGGCTCGTAGACGTCGTAGAGGATCGGCTCTATCCCATCCTCGCCCACGCCGGAGCGGTACTGGATGTAGCGGGCGCGCTGCAGGTAGGCAAGAGCTGTCTTCATCCTGTTTTCGAGGCCGGGGATCTCGTCTTCGAGGTCTGCAAGCTCCGCCCTGTCGAGGACCACGTCCTCCTCGTCGTTGTCCTGCCAGATCTCCCACAGCCTGCGCCAGAGCGCATCGGCCTCGGAAGATAGGGGCTCTCTCTCCATTGTTCTACCTGCTTTCCTGGTGTTTGCGAAGCTCGAACACGATGTGGGCCAGCTCTGGGACAAGGAGCTTCTCCACGGCGAGCCTGACCGCGTTACGAGAGCCTGGCAAACTTGCGACGAACTTGCTGCCAACGCTCCCCGCGAGCGCCCGGCTCATCATGGCAGCAGACCCGATCTCCTCGTAGGAGAGCATCCTGAAGATCTCGCCGAACCCGTCGAGCCGCTTCTCGAGCATGCGCTCGACTACCTCGAAAGTGGTGTCGCGCGCTGAGATGCCCGTGCCACCCGTCGTGAGGACGGCGTCTACGTCCGACCTTGCGAGCAAATCTATGAGGTTGTTCCTGATGCCGGCGACCTCGTCCCTGACGATCCGGCGCTCCACCACCTCCTGTCCTGCATCCTCCAGTAGCTCCTCCGCGATGTCGCCGCCCGTGTCGGTCTCGGGCGTCCTCGTGTCGCTAATGGTCAGTATGGCGACCCTGACCGTCTCGGGAGCCGACTCCCTGTGCTTGTGGACGCTCTCGCTCAAAACATACCCCCCTGCAAGAACGGGTTGGACGCGCGTTCGTTCCCGATCGTGGTTCGCGGCCCGTGTCCCGGATAGACGGCGGTCTCGTCCGGGAGCGTCAAGAGCCGCTCCTCGATGCTGCGCATCAGGACCTCCATGCTGCCGCCCGGGAGATCCACCCTCCCCACGCTACCGGCGAAAAGCGCGTCGCCCGACAGAATCAGCCCTTCATCTTCGACGTAGAAAGCGAGGTGCCCCGGCGCGTGGCCCGGCGTGTAGAGGGAACGAAGCCTGAGATCCCCGACCTCTAGAGTTTCTTCGTCTTCGACGTAACGGTCGACGGCGGGGACCTTGCCGAACCTCAGGTCCATCATCATCGCCTGGGTCGGTAGTTGCTTTAGCATCGGTTCGGCTTCGGCGTGCATCAGGACCGGGCAGGAGTACTCGTCGACCAGGGCGACGACCGCTCCGACGTGGTCTATGTGGGCGTGGGTGACGATTATGGACCCGATGTCGAGGCCGGTCTGTTCGACGGCCATGGCTATGCGGGCCGCCTCGTCGCCCGGGTCTACGAGCGCCCCTTCACCTGATTCTTCGTCGCCCATGATGTAGCAGTTCTCCTGGAAGGGGCTTACGGTCAACATCTCCAGGATCATCGCGTCCTCCCGATCAGGAACTCGACCAGTAGCCGGGTCGGGACGCCGGTCGCCCCTTTGGTCGTGTATGCGTTGCCCTTCTTGCCGTAGGCCGTTCCCGCGATATCGAGGTGGGTCCATGGAAAGTCGGTG
This sequence comes from Actinomycetota bacterium, assembly GCA_046733115.1. GTDB lineage: Bacteria > Actinomycetota > Rubrobacteria > Rubrobacterales > Rubrobacteraceae > Rubrobacter_D. The sequence goes on from JBKPOM010000237.1 coordinate 41,687, forward strand.
AACTCCTTGAGGAAAGCTCCCGCGGTCAGGGCACCGCCCCCACGTCCTCCCGAGTTCTTTATGTCGGCCGTGTCGCCTTTTATTTGCTCGGTGTACTCGCTGAAGAGCGGTAAGGGCCAGGCCCTCTCGCCGGTCGCCTCGCCCGCGGTCTGCACCTCCGCTATCAAATCCTCGTCGTTGCCCATGAGGCCGGAGGCGTGGCTACCAAGCGCGACGACGCAGGCGCCGGTGAGGGTGGCGCAGTCGATCACGGCCGAGGGCTCGTAACGGCGGGCGTAGGAGAGGGCGTCGGCGAGGATGAGGCGTCCCTCGGCGTCGGTGGTGACGATCTCCACCGTCTTGCCCGAAAGCATCTCCAGCACGTCTCCCGGCTTGAAGGCGTCCCCGCCCGGCAGGTTCTCCGTTGCGGGCACGAGGGCGAGCACGTTTAGCGGAAGGTCGAGTGCCCCGACCGCCTCCATAGCCCCGAGGACCGCAGCGCCGCCGCTCATGTCGAACTTCATGTCCTCCATGCCCGCCGTGGGCTTTATGGAGATGCCCCCGGAGTCGAAGGTGACGGCCTTACCGACGAGGACGACGGGCGCCTCTTCGCCCCCTTTGCGCTGTTCCAGTACGATAAAACGCGGCTCGTTCGACGCGGACCTACCGACCGTCGCGAGGCCCGTGAGCCCCTGGTCCTCGATCCCGGCACGGTCCAGAACGTCGAGCTCCATACCGTACTTCTCGGCAATTTCACGCGCCCGCTGCGCGAGGCAATCGGGGGTGGCCACGTTGGACGGCTCGTTGGCGAGGTCGCGGGCGAGCACGGATCCTCCGGCCACCTTCTCTCCGAGATCGGCCCCGGCACGGGCCTCCTCCAACTCCCCTTCGTCGGCGACGAGCCAGAAGGTTTCGAGCTCGTGGCCGTCGGCGGCACTCTTGTGCTTTACAAAGCGGTACAGGCCGAGCTTCGCCCCCTCCGCTGCGGCCCGTACGGCCTCGCGGGTACTTGCGTCGGGCAGCGTCGGCAGGGAGAGGGCGGCTTCGCGCAGCTTGAGGGTTCTGGCGCGGCGGGCGACGGCGGCCGCTGCGCGGCGAAGTTTCTCGGGGGTCGCGAGATCCCTCTCGCCGAGTCCGACGAGCAACTGGCGGGGCGCAGGGCCTTCCTGACTGTACAGCAGGGCCGTCTCGCCCGGCTTACCGGAGAAGTCTCCCTCCGACAATACTCTGGCCGCGTCATCGTCGAGATCCGACGGGATCACACCCTTGTAGAGGGCGACCGCCAGAAGCTCAGGCGCGAATCCTTCGGTTGTGCTGGTCGTAGCGCCGATCTCGACCAAGTCCGGACCACCTCTCTAACAAAGACACAGGACCGCGTAGATTATAGGGGAAAGGACGCGGCATTCTAATTCGCCGGCCGTAGGTTCGAACCTTGCCGGGCGCGGGTATGGAATTGTTGCGCTTACCCTTATTCGCCCCGCTCGATGATTTGCTGAAGGTCGCTCTGAAGAATCTTGACGGCCTCTTCGGGCGAGATAGCGTCCCTGAGGACGCTGTTGAACTGCTCGGCCATCGCGCGAGACATCTCCGAGTAGTGCAGAGAGACTGGGCGGGGTCTGGCGTTCTGGAGTACCTCTTTGCCCACGGAGATCACAGCCCGGAAAGCGGTACGCGCGTGCTGGTCCGTCTGCCGTTGCCTGTCACAGGGGAACGTCCCGAGGAAGAAAGGACATCGTGGAGCGCACCATCCGCATCCTCATAGCCGACGATCACGCCGTCTTCAGGGAAGGATTACGTTTCGTGCTAGGTTCGAAACCAGATCTGGAGGTATTGGGTGAGGCTGCCACCGGAAAAGCGGTGGTCGAAAGGGCCGCTGATCTAAGCCCAGACGTAGTCCTCATGGAAACATAGATGCCGCAGATAAACGGCATAGAAGCAACCCGCCGTATCCTCGGTGTTAATTCGGGCGTCGGGGTTGTGGTGCTCACCATGTTCGGAGACGAACACTCGGTGTTCTCGGCCATGCGCGCCGGGGTACATGGCTACGTCGGGGTACATGGCTACGTGCTAAAGGACGCGAACCCCTCCGAGATCCTGAGGGTGGTGCGCGCCGTGGCCGAAGGTGAGGCCTATTTCGGGACGGAGATCGCCCGTCACCTCATGGATTTTTTCTCCATCCCCTAGCCAGCCTCTCCCGAGGAGCTCTTCCCAGAGCTCACCGTCCGCGAGCGCGAGATCCTCGACCTCATAGCCCACGGCCACAACAACGCCAAGATTGCCCGTCGCCTATTCGTTAGTCCCAAGACCATGCGCACCCACATCTCCCACATCTTCACCAAGCTACAGATAGCCGACCGAACGCATGCCATCCTTCGGGCCCGAGAAGCCGAATTAGGTCGGGACGGCATCCTTGAAACCGGGTAACGCCCAATCGTGAGTTTCTCGCTCGCCGAAGCTGCCATCTCAGGCTCTTGCACCATCCCTACCTCCACAACAAGGATGCTATCTTACTGGTGTGAACCTGCGCCCCTACCTGGAGTTCGGCGTCCAGATCGCCTACGAGGCAGGCCGGCTCACGCTTGGCTACTTCGGCACCGAGGCCGCCCGTCCCGAATTCAAGGCCGACGATACCCCCGTGACTGTGGCCGACAGGGAGGTGGAGAGGCTCATTCGAGGCAGGATAGAGGCCCGCTACCCGAACCACGCGATTCTTGGAGAAGAGCACGGGGAGACGCAGAGGATTGACCCGGACCACCGTTGGATCCTCGACCCCATAGACGGAACAAAGTCCTTCGTCCGGGGCGTACCGTTGTACGGAGTCCTGATCGGGCTGGAGATTCAGGGCGTCTGCGAAGTCGGCGCCGCCTACTTCCCTGCCATCGACGAGATGGTCTGCGCCGCTACCGGCGAGGGATGCTTCCTGAACGGACGCAGGACCTACGTATCGACACGGAGCCTAGCGCAGGGCATAGCCTGCTACACCGACGCCGCCAGCTTCGGGGAGCACGGCCGCGACGCGGCCTGGGGACGCGTCCTCTCTGCCGCAGGAGCCGTCCGTGGCTGGTCTGACGCCTACGGCCACGCCCTCGTCGCTACGGGAAGGGCGGAGCTGATGCTCGACCCCATAATGAACCCCTGGGACTGCGGCCCCTTCCCGCCAATCCTGCGCGAGGCCGGCGGATTTTTCGGCGACTGGTTAGGCAACGAGACCATCTACGCAAACGAGGCCATGAGCACCACGCAGACCCTCCTGCCCGAGGTGATGCGCCTCATCGAGGGCGATTAGGGCGGTTACACAGGCATCAGGTTTCAGGCTACAGGCTTCAGAAGGGACCGATGCGTGACCCCGTCGGCCGAAAACACGCCGGGGCCGCACCGTAGAGAAAAGGGTGCGACTCGCGCCGCACCCCAACCCGAAACCTGATGCCTGAAACCTACAAAACGGGCAGGAACTTATCGAGCTCGTACGGCGTCACCTGCACCCTGTAGTCCTCGAACTCCTCACGCTTGAGTTGCAGGAGGCGCGTGTAGGTGTGTTCGCCCAGCGCCTTGTGCAACAGCTCCGAGTCCTCAGCCTCTTTGATAGCCTCGCCGAGGTCTGCGGGCAGGCTCTCGATGCCCATCTTCTGGCGCTCTTCGGCGCTCAGGTTGTAGAGGTTGCGCTCCATCGGTTCGGGCAGCTCGTAGCCCTTCTCGATGCCTTCGAGGCCCGCGTGCAGGAGAGCCGCGAAGCACAGGTAGATGTTCGCAGCCGGGTCGGGGCAGCGGAGCTCCATGCGGGTGGCCCGCTCCTGGCCCGGGTGGTAGAGGGGGACGCGGACAAGGGCGGAGCGGTTGCGGCGGCTCCAGGCGATGTAGACCGGGGCCTCGTAGCCGGGGACCAGGCGCTTGTAAGAGTTCACGTGCTGGGCGAAGATTATGCTGATCTCGCGCGCGTGACGCAGCTGGCCCGCGATGAACGACTGGGCCTCGCTGGAGAGGAAGTACTCGTTGTTGGCGTCGAAGAAGGCGTTCTTGCCGCCAGAGAAGAGGCTCTGGTGGGTGTGCATCCCCGAGCCGTTCTGGTCCCTCAGGGGTTTGGGCATGAACGTCGCGTAAACGCCGTGGCGGGTTGCGACCTCCTTGACCACGGTCTTGTAGGTCATCACCTTGTCTGCCATCGCCATGGCGTCGTCGAAGCGGAGGTCGATCTCGTGTTGGGAGATGCCAACCTCGTGGTGCGAGTACTCGACCTTTATGCCGAGTAGCTGCAACGACTGCACGGTCTCGCGCCTCAGCGCCGTCGCCGCATCCAGCGTCGTCAGGTCGAAGTAGCCGCCGTAGTCGAGGGGCTCCGTGCCCTTCGAGTCCCTGAAGTAGAAGTACTCCAGCTCCGGTCCGCAGTAGAACTTGTCGAACCCCATCTCGTTTGCCCGCTCCAGGGCGCGCCTCAGGACGTGGCGCGGGTCGCCCACGTAGGGGTCGCCGTCTGGGGTCCTCACGTCGCAGATCATGCGCGCCGTCGGCGCGTCCTGCGGGCTCCAAGGGATCACCTGGAACGTCGAGGGGTCTGGCATGGCGATCATGTCGGACTCCTCGATGTCCTGGTAGCCCGTGATCGAAGACCCGTCGAAGCCCATGCCCCCGTCGAGGGCGTCCTCCAGCTCCTCGACCGTGATCGCGAAGCTCTTGAGCGTGCCTAGCACATCGGTGAACCACAACCTGATGAACTGCACGTTGTTTTCCTGCGCCTGCTGCAACACGCTTTGCCTGTCAGCCAACGTTGAGCCTACCTCCTCGGATTTCCGCCTCTACTCCGTCTCCGGGCGGGGACGTCTCGACAACATCCGCCATGATATGAACATGTGTACCCGTTGCATATGGCCTCGCGTACAAGCCAGGCCGCGCGATTTGGTCGTATTCTCGGCCGGATGTACAAAAACGGCGTCTGGTATCTTTGTTTACGGCCGTATCGGGTGGTCTTCGCGCTTGCCCGGTAGGTGTGCGGGGTAGAATCTAGAACTGTACTATAGAAGACCATCCGCCGATACAACGTAAAGGGGTCGAGATGAACGAGAGGCCGGAAGAGAGTCGCGAAGAGCCACGCAGAACGGGTCCCCTGGGAGACGACGAGACGCGCCAGGTCCCTACCGAAAACAAACCCGGGGCCACGCGTCCGGTCACCACGGGAAGAACCTCGAGCAGATCCTCCCAGGAGGACAAAGGGACCCGCATCATCAGTTCGGCGCAACACCCCGACACCGTCAGGGAGGCGACGCCATATCCGAGGGGCTACTTCGAGGCAGTCGAGGAGCGCGAGGACCGGCTCAGGGACATGTACGGGGGCGTGGATTGGCTGGCGAGCTTCCTCGGGTTCGTCTTCACCGTCGTCCTGGCTTCGGTCTTCTCGGCCATCGCGGGGCTCGTGCTCGTCCCCTTCGGCCTCACGCCCGAGCTTTCGGACGGCCAGCTCGGGGCCTCCGTCCTCACGGGCCTCGCCGTGCTTGGGGTTTTGATCTTCCTCACCTACTTCTTCGGCGGGTACGTGTCCGGCCGCCTCGCGCGCTTCGACGGCGGACGCAACGGGGCGATGGTGCTGATCTGGACGTTCATCGTGGCCCTGATCCTCGCCCTGGTCGCAGTGGTCTTCTCGGGCTTCCTGCCCGCCGGGGCTGCCGAGGCTATCGGCAAGTTGGAGCGCGGGACGGTGTCCACGGCCACCAACCTGGCGGGCACCGGCGTGGCCGGCATCGTCGCCGCCGTCGCCGCCCTGCTCCTCGCGCTCCTCGGCGGATTTTCCGGGGGACGCCTGGGCAGCAGATACCACACCGAGATAGACCGGGCGAGCTGAGAGATTCCGTGCGTAGCTCTTACAAGTGTGGGGAGAATCGCCCGTATAAAGCGATGAAAACGCCATAGTACGAGAAGGATAATAACTTGGGCGGACACGTGTTGTTCGAGACGGGCATCAGGCGTCTCGGTTCGAAGGACAACGGGTTTTCCTACCGCTATCCGGCCACGGGGGAGACCGTGCGCGAGGAGCGGGTGCTCTCGCGCATCGAGGACCTCAAGGTTTCGCCCGCCTGGGAGCAAGCGCGGATCGCCCGCAGCCCGCAGCAAAGGTCCAGGCCGTCGGCTACGATTCGGCGGGCAGCTGCAGTACGTCTACAGTGCGAAATACAGGGAGCACAAGGAGCAGGAGAAGTTCGAGCGCGTACTCCGCTTCGCCGACGCGCTGCCCAAGATGAGGAAGACCACGAGCGGTCACTTGAGGACCGAGGGACTCGGTTTCGAGAAAGTCCCGGCCGAGTCATCGCGGCTCATGAACGTCGCCTATTTCAGGGTTAGCGACGAGCGCTACGCGAAGGACGGGACATACGGCATAGCGACGCTCCGTCGCAAGCACCTGAGCATAGACGGCGACACCATGACCTTCGAGTACAGCGGCAAGTGGGGCAAGACCCACAGGAAGGTCGTCACGGATCGCAGGCTGCGCAAGGTGGTAGAGGAGTGTGCCGCGCTACCGGGCTACGAGGTCTTCAAATATGTGGATGATGGCAAGGTGCGCGACGTTAAGGCCAGGGATCTCAACCTCTACGTCAAGCAGGTTATGGGCGACGAGTTCACGCCCAAAGACTTCAAGACATGGGCTGGGACCCTGATCGCCGCCGTCAAGCTCGCCGAGCTGGGGCCCGCGACGGAGCCAAAACACGCGGACAAAAACGTCTTCGAAGCCGTCGACGCGGTCGCCGAGCGGCTGGGAAACACCCGCGACATAGCCCGCGCCTCCTACATCAGCCCGCGGGTCATAGACCACTACCTCGAGGGTTCCGTGGTAGCCTACCACGCAGAGCACCTCGATGAGGTCATAGCTGCCGAACAGGGCGACCTGACCGACGGCGAGAAAGCGCTCCTGGATCTGCTGAAAAAAGAACTCCGCCGCGATCTCAGGGATGCCGCGTAACAGAACGTCCGAAGGAGACGCAAACCATGAAGAAGACCATCGCTATCAAGCTGTTGAAGAGCAAGACGGTGCGCACCGTCGCCATCAAGGCCCTCAAGAACAAGCAGGTCCGCAAGGTCGCCGTGAACGTGGCAAAACGACGGGTCGTGGGGAAGTAGCAGTCCAGCATTTCAGCGGTCAACACTTCAGCCTTTTCCTGAACTGCTGACCGCTTTAGAGCGCTGAGGTTCTGTTTACCAGGTCTTTCGCTACTTCGAAGGTTGAGCCCGTGTCGTGCCACACTTCTAGTTGGCGGATGGATTCTGTGGGTTCGTCGAGGGCCCGCTCTAGGACCGAGAGGTCCCTGTTGGTGGTTTCGGACAGTTGCGCCACGAGGGTTTCTATGGCGGTTGGGGTATCGACCGCCTGTTTGGTCTCGTGGTCTATGAAGTTGCCTCCGAGGCCGTAGCGCTGGGCGCTCCATTTGTTTTCCTCGATGTCGCGGTTCGCGAATATGGGCATGAGATCGCCGGATTCGTACTCGAAGGCCAGCAGGTCGCAGAGGGCAGCGGCGAGGGTCACGAGGGCTTCGGTGCGGGCCGGGGAGGTCTGGGCGTCGAAGGCCCGGATCTCGATCGTGCTCAGGCCGGGGTGGAGCCTGACGTCCCACCAGATCTCGCCGAGGGTGTCGATGAGGCCCGTGCGCTTGAGTGTGTCGATGTAGGTTACGTATCCGTCCCAAGAGCCAAAGGGGCCGGGGAGGCCGGCCCGGTGGTAGGCGCGGGAGAACATCAGGACGCGGGCCGAGTGCATGTCCGTGTACTCGCCCTGCCAGAAGGGCGAGTTTACTGATAGCGCGAGCATGTGCGGCACGTATTCGCGCAGGCGGTTGAAGAGGTAGACCGCCTTGTCCCGGCCGTTTATGGCGTAGTGGACGTGCAAGGAGAACGTGTTGTTGCGCCGGATCAACCACCCAAGCTTCTTCTTCAATCGCTGGTAGTGGGGTTTTTGGATGATCTCCTGCTCCCGCCAGTCACCGATCGGGTGCGTCCCACTGGTACCGAGAACGCGGCCCAGGCGTTCCGCGTGCCCGAGCAAGACGCGCCTTCGCAGGACGAGGTCGCCGGCGACCCCCGAGGGCTCTGCGTGGACGCCGGTGTTCGACTCGATCTCGCAGTCTATGAGTTCCCCGGAGAACAGGTCAGGAGGCTCGACGGCGAGTATCTCCTGCGCCCCGTTGGCGAGCTTGAGGGTCCCGGGATCTGCCAGCCACAACTCCTCCTCGGCCCCCATCGTTCCCTCCCGCACGCCCGTCTCGAAGGCGTCGTCGGATATGAGAGAGATGTCGTCGCGGATGTTCAAGTTCGTATCCTATCCACGTCGGCAAGTTCGCAGGGCGCGTAACTCATGGCGACCAGTATATTACCCGCCCGCAAGGAACGTCAGACGCCCCGCGTTAAAATGGTGGCCTGGATGGCTACACACAGGAGGTATTCGTGCCTGCAGAGGTTGGAGACAAGGCTCCGGGTTTTACGCTTCCGACGGACGACTGGGATAACATGGTTTCGCTAGAGGACTATACAAAGGAAGGGCCCACGGCTCTCTTCTTCTATCCCGGGGGCTGGTCCAGCACGTGCACGCACCAGATTGAGAAGATCCAGGCCGAGATCGGACGGTTCGAGGAGAGGAACGCCAGCGTGCTCGCCATCAGCACGGACTCGCCCTGGTCGCAAAGGGCCGTCGCCGAAGCGGAGGGCATAGGGTTCCCGCTCCTCGCGAATTTCGAGAGCGAAACGATCGAAGATTACGGCTTCAAACACGAGCGCGGGTTCCCGCAGCGCGCCCACTTCATCATCGACCGCGAGGGAACGATCCGGGCGAAACGGGTCGAGCCTTCCACGAAAGACCATCCGGAGGTGGGCGCGGTCCTCGCGGATCTGGACGGTGCGCTCTAGGCTAGATGGAGCGTCCGAGCACGCAATTCGTACCCGAAAGCGTCGTGGCCGCCTGCGCCGCGACTGCCATGACCCTGGTCTACAGCGCCCCAACCCCGGGGACGGGGTCCCGCTACCTCGACGGCCGCGTCGCCCACGAGTCGAGGGTGTTGTCGGTAACGCCTGTAAGTTACTCCCTCACCGGGTCGGACCGGAGGGGCGTGGGGGAGACGGTTCTGGAGGCCACCCGCTCCTCGCTCTCTCTCGCGGGCTTCGCCGATCCTCGTGGTGCCGGGTACCTGGCCCCGCTGGCCCGCGCTGCCATGCGCGGCGAGCCGTCGGCCCGCGTCCTCGCGGACCTTGGGCACGAGGAGATCTCGCCGTTCGCGCGGGCCCTGGAGGCCGGAGGCGAAGAAGCCCTCGCGGGCGCGCTCTCGTACGCGCTCGGGGCTGGCAGGGACGCCACGCTCCGCGACGCGATGCGCTTCTCGGCGGGGCGTCACGCCCTGGCCCGCGAGTACGCTAGGGACTTCGAGGTCACCCGCGAGCTCGCGAGGCCCGCGCTACTCTCGGCCCTCTCCCGCGCCGACTCCGTGCGCGGCGCCCTGGTCCAGGCCTACCTCGAGGTCCTCTCCGAGGTGCCCGACCTCGACGTGGCCGGCCGCGCCGGGCGGCAGGAGGCCGAAGAAGTCTCCCGCATGGCGCACGGAGTCCTGAAGGCCGGAGGCGTTCACTCCAGGCGAGGCCTCGAAGGGACGGCCAACCTCGGCGGGCTCCTGCGCGCCGAACCCCGGCTCGCTCCCACCACGACCGAGTACCCGGTGATGGCGGCCGCTTTCCTGGTCGCCCTGGAGTACGGTCCCGACGCGCTGAGCCACAGGATCAGGCCGGCGAGGGGGGTGGGCAAGGGAAGGTGAAGCTGTTCATCGAGACAGTTTTCGATTGGTAGAATCAGCCTGCACCGGCGGCTTTAGAGGAGATTTATGAGGGCTCTCGTCATCGTGGGACACGGCTCGCACCTCAACGGGGACTCGGGCCTGCCCGTCTACCTGCACGCGCAGAGGATCAGGGATAACGGGGGGTTCGACGAGGTCGTGGAGTGCTTCTGGAAAGAAGAACCCTCCATGCGCCACGTGCTCGACACCGTGGAGTCCGAAGACGTGTACGTCGTCCCCGCGTTCATCTCCGAGGGATACTTCACCCAGCAGGTCATCCCCAGGGAGCTCGGCCTCACGGGGCCCGTCACAAGAAAGGGTGATAAGACCGTACACTACGCCGGGCCGCTCGGCACCTTCGAGGGGATGCCGGATGTGATCCTGGAGCGCACGAACGACCTTATGCGCGGGAAGCACGTATCCGGTCGCACGGCCCTCGTCTTGCTCGGCCACGGTACCGACCTGAACAAGAACTCGGGGGGCGTAATCTACTTGAACGCGGGGCGTATCAGGGAGCGTGGGATCTACGATCTCGTCGAAGTCGGGTTTCTGGACCAGGAACCCGAGATAAGCGGCGTGGTAGACGGCGTGGAGGCAGAGAACGTGATCCTGATCCCCCTGTTCATAGCGGAGGGCTGGCACACCCGCGAGACTATCCCCAAGGATCTCGGTCTTACCGGCGAGGTCACGGTCCGCGAGGACAAGACGATCTACTACGGCGCCCCCGTCGGCACGCACCCTTCGATGGCGACCCTGATAGCGGCCCGTGCCCGCGAGACGATGACGGAGAAACGGGTTGTCTGAAGCCGTGTCCGAACGGCCCGGCACCGAGAACGTCGCCGCGGCTTCTCGCGACGCCTTCGCAAGGTGGGTAAATGACGAGCCGGGGGGACGCGTTTTCGGGCAAGTGTCGGTGCGCCAGACCCCGGCAGGAGGCTACGTGTTGCGACACATAGACGATGCGCAGACCGGAGGACTCGAAGGAAGCGAAGACCCGCGCGCGGCGCGCGAGATCGCCAGGCTCACCGAAAACGGCGAGTACAGGCCGTTGAAGAGTTCGCCGAACCTGCGGCGCGGATGGGAGCTCAGGGTCGCGGACGAGCGCGGTCTCGCGACCGCGATGGACTACCTTTATCCCGCGGGCGTCGTCCACTGGTATCTGCATCGGGAGGGCAGGCTCTCTTTCACGAGCTTCAGGCAGAACGCGGCGAGGCAGAGCGGAATCTACAAGCGCACGCAGCGGCTCTCGGACCGGGGCGTCCTCGACGCGGCCCGCGCCTGCTGCGAGGACGCGGTGTGCCTCAAAAAGACCCTCTGGGACGTAGACGAGGAGATGCCTCTCGGCATCGATCGGGGACAAGGTAAGATCCCCTGCCCCGAACCCTGCAGCATCTTCGTCTCTTTCGTGCGGCGCGTCAGGCTCTTCGAACGGGAGAAGGAACGCGACGCGGCGGGCCTCACGCCCTCGGAACGAGAAGACCTCGCTGCCCTCGTCGAGGCCGCGGCCTCGGGCGAGGTCCGGTTCGCCCGCGAGGCCGAGTTCGAGAAGCCGCTCAACGAGAGAAGGATGCGCTACAGGAGGCTCACCCTCGTACCGAGGCTACAAAAAGATGGATAGCGCGCCGACGGAATCCGCGAAACGCGCTCCTCCCGCCAACGATGCGTTGCTCGCCCAGTTGGTTCGCGGCGCGCTCGGCAGAAACGGAAGGGGAACGTCGAGGATCAACGTTAGCTCCTGCTCGTTTGTGGTGACGCTGCACGGGAGTGTGGGCAGCGTCGAGGAGAGGGACAAGGTCGGGAAGCTCGTAAGTACGGTTCCTGGGGTCCAGGCAGTGACGAACAAGCTGAGGGTGACGTAGGCGGTTGCGCCCGTGGCTGTTTCCGAAGGTACCATTCGGGGTATCTCGGTGTTTCGAGAAAAAACACTCCGCCAGGATGGAGGTAACCGATGGCGAGCAGGAAGATGAAGGGCGCCAATGCCGGTGCGAAATCAGGAGCGAGGGTGGCCCCCAAGGCGGGCAGGGCCGCCGGCAAGATCGCGTGGAAGGCCGGCAAGGGTGAGGCGAAGCTCATCCGCAGGGCGATGAGCGCCCAGCAATCCAGGAAGTCCCGGTACATCAAGTACGCGTTCTTCGCCCTGGTCGGGCTCGCCATCGGGGCGGCCATCGCGCGTTCGAGGAAGGAGGGCGGAACGTCGGGTGGGTCCTCGTCCTTCACGGGCACGACAGGCCACCACGCCCCCGACGCGGGCAGTCCTGCTGGCCAGCGGGGTGAGACCTGGGGCAGTGGCACCCCGACTGGTACCGCGGGCGGCGGTGGACCCCAGGGTACCGGCGCCGAGCGGGACTACTCCGACCCCTCTGCCGGGCCCCTGATCGGCGAGCAGCACGGCACCGTCGAGGGCGTCGGTGAGGAGCAAGATGACCTCGAACAGCGCATCCGCACTAACATCGGCGAAGACCCGCGCACCGCCGAGATGCCGCGCGTCAACGTCGAAGTAAACGACGGCATAGCCGAACTGCGCGGCGTGGCCCCCTCCGAGGACGCCAAGCTGGCGGCGGGCGAAATCGCCCAGGCGGTCGAAGGCGTCCGCGAAGTGAGGAATCTTATAACGGTGAGTTAAGGGTTTCAGGCTACAGGCTTTAGCCTGCCGGGCTACACTCACAGGAAGGAGAAAGCGCCCCCGTTGTGGATAGCGGGGGCGCTTCTTTGTCACTAACTGCGTATCGCGCTGTATACCTGAAGCCCGATGCCTATTCCCTGATCAATTCGAGCAACTCGTCTCTTTGTCGCTCCATAGTTTCTTTATCCCCGGCTTCAACGTTGAGGCGAAGGAGTGGTTCTGTATTGGAGGGGCGGAGGTTGAACCACCAGTCGCCAAGGTCCACGGTGAGGCCGTCGAGGTGGTCTATTTTTACGTCTTCGGCTTCGGAGAAGTGGTCCTCCACCTTCTTCAGGGTCGCTTCCTGGTCTTCTACTTCGGAGTTGATCTCGCCCGAGCGGACGTAGGGGTCTATGGGGGCAAGTCGCTCGGAGACGGGACTTTCCTGCCGGCCGACGAGCTCGGCGACCGTGAGCATGGCTATGATGCCGGAGTCGGCGAAGTAGTTGTCCCTGAAGTAGAAGTGCGCGGAGTGCTCCCCCCCGAAGGCAGCGTCATTCTTGCGCATCTGCGGCTTGATGATGGAGTGGCCCGCTTTGGTCCTGATGGCCTTGCCGCCCTCGCGTTCGACGAGCTCGGGAAAGGCTTTGGAGCAGACCGCGCTGTAGAGGATCGTGGCGCCCGGTTCCTTCTCGAGCACGTTTTTCGCGATGAGGGTGGCCGCGAGGTCGCCCGCGATGGTCGTGCCCTTCTCGTCGATGATGAAGCAGCGGTCCGCGTCGCCGTCGAAGGCGACCCCGAAGTCCGCGCCCTCGGCGACCACCCGTTCTCGCAGCTCCTCAACGTTTTCCGGCTCTATCGGGTTCGGTGGATGGTTGGGGAAGGAGCCGTCGAGCTCGAAGTACATCGGCACGTATTCGAACGGGAGGCTCTCGAAGATGGGCGGGACCATCTTGCCTGCCATCCCGTTGCCCGCGTCGATCACGATCTTGAGCGGCCTCAAGCCCTCCGTGTCGATGAAGCTGAGGCAGTGTTCGGCGTAGTCTTCCGTGATGTCGGTCTCTTCGACGGAACCGGGGTATTGCGCCGCGGGCGGAAGGTTATCCTCGACGATGAGGTCCTGGATCTCGCCTAGACCGGCGTCGCCCGAGAGGGCGATGGCGTCCTCGCGGCAGAGCTTGAAGCCGTTGTTGTCCTTGGGGTTGTGCGAGGCGGTCACCATGGCCCCGCCGGGCTCCCCGAGGTGCCCGACGGCGAAGTAGAGCGCGTCGGTCGAGACGAGCCCGAGGTCGAGCACGTCCGCGCCCGCCTCCGTGACGCCCTCTATTAAGGCCTTCTCCAGCGCCTCGCCCGAGAGGCGCATGTCGCGGGCCACGACGACCCTGGAGCCTTCGAGATCCAGGTGTTTAACAAAGGCGCGCCCGATGTCGCGGGCCACGTCCTCATCTAAATTCTCCGGATACACGCCACGGATGTCGTAGGCCTTGAATATTGACTCGTCGAGCATCTCCTACCTCCGGACTCTGCGACCTGCGGTTTTCGGCATCCGGTACAATAGCGGGTTATCGACGCTCGTGCTGATCGCACGAACGAACACGTTCCGAGCTGCGGGGTGAGCGATGCCGGTAGACCGAACGATAGTGGGCCACGTTGCCCAGGACGTGATGGGGCAACTGGAACAACGATTCGGGGACGACGAGGACGCCAACGTGCGGGCGGTGTTCTTGATCGCCGCGATAGATTACGCCGTGACGGACAGCTGCATACCGAGGTCCGCTGGGGCGTCAGCGAAGGGCTTCCGAGACACGAAGCTATCGGGTCGCTGGAGTACGTGAAACCCTACCTGCGCGAGTAAGTTATGGTCCCCCGTGCAGAAGAGCCAGGCGCGCGTTGAGCCCGCGCTTCGTCAGGTTCGCCGCCCTGTTTTACGGTTCTCTCACGGTCGTCGCTGCCGTGTGGTGCGGCCTCAGAGGCTTCGAAGTTCCGCTGTTGGGTGAGTGCCGCGCCTTGAGCTTGCTCCTCGGTGTCTTGACCGCGGCCGGCACGATCTCTTTGGGTCTTCTGGCCTACCGGCTCCTGCCCGTGCTTCGCGGCATCTCGGAGGAGCTGGCCCCGCGTCTGGTCGACGGCGCACACGCGAGAGATCTGGTGCTCGTCTCCATCTTTTCGGGTATGGGTGAGGAGGCGTTTTTCCGCGGCGCCGTATTGCAAGAGTTCGGGCTCGTGATCTCCTCCCTCCTGTTCGGCCTCGCACACGTCGGTCCAGACAGGCGCTACTTTGTGTGGACCCTGTGGGCGGTCCTGGCCGGCTCCGTATTCGGCGCAATATTCGAGGTCAGCGGAGGTCTACTCGCGCCCGTCGTCGCCCACGCGGGGCACAACGCCGCGACGCTCCTGCTCTGGAAGCGCTCCCGAAGCGGCAAAGAGAAGGCCGGCGCCCCTTGAAAGCGTTCCCCGACACGACCACGGACAAAGGTGCAGGGCGTCCGTCCCGCGGCCCCGTGCTTGCCACCGCGGGTCTCGGGGTGGTGTTGCTGGCCGCGGTCTTGTGGTTGTGGCCCGATAACTTTTCGCCGGGGGAAGCCTTGACCTCGCCCGGGGCGCAAGACATCGCCGTGAGTCGGGAGGACACGACGTATCCGAACACCGACGCCCTCCGTTTCGACGAGAGGCCCGAAGTGGTCTACGTTTACCTCAGGGTCGAGGACCTCGATGAGGGCGACCTCGAGGCGAGGGTGGGGCGGACGGCGAAAGATTCAGTCGTCGGCCGGCTGATCGGCGACGGCGGGCTCCGGATCGTCGACCGGAGCGAGGAGCCGCTCGGCATGTCGGGCGGCGGGGTCTCCGGTTTGGTGAAGTTCGCCGTCCGTCCCGCGTCAGGGGGGCGTTTGCCCGCTGGAAACTATACGGTGGAAATCTATAATGTCTCGGGCGGGTCGGAAGGCGGCGCGTTGGCCAGAAAATACTTCGTGGTTGGCGGATAGTAGGGCTAGTAGTCGCCCGCTTTTGGGATACAATGGATTGCGATCGAGGCGACGGTCCGCGGGACCGCGTAGGGAGGGAACGATAGAGCGCTTCACCGAAACGGTTCTCAACTTATTGAGCCTGCTCCTTGTTGGGGTGGGTATCGCCGTAACCGCCTCTTTCTTCGTCAGCACCCAGCCGCCCGACGCCGAGGCCGAGGTCCCTTACGCCGAAAAGGTCAGCACGGCCAACAAGCAACCAGACGTCCCCGTGGCCGCGGAAAAGATCGACAAGGCCATCGAGCGGCAGCATAGGGAAGCAGCGAGGGAAGAAGCACGGCAAAAAGTCGCGCACGAACACGTGGTCAAGAAGGTCTTTCCCCGCGGTCCCAAGAACAAGATGCTGCGTATGACGGTACCCAAGATGGCCCAGATACGCAACGACACGGTGCCCTATAGCGAGAGCGACGACAAGGATGCGTTCCACGACCACGCCGCCGTGCACCTGCGCGGGACCGGCAGCCCCTGGGACAGGCACGCCAACGTCTACATCGCCGGCCACAGGCTCGGCTTCCCGGGAACCAACAGCTGGCTCGCCTTCTGGGACCTTAACGTGCTGAGCAAGGGCGATATGATCTACCTGAAAGACGCGGCGGGAGACCGCTACACCTACAAGGTGTTCAGGAAGTTCATAGTCGGGCCCAACGAGGTGTCGGTGACCAGGCCGCTACCGGGCAGGAACATCGTGTCGCTCCAGACGTGCACCCTGCCGGATTACTCGGAGCGCTTGATCGTCCAGGCCGAGAAAGTCTCGAAAAAGTAGTGCCCACCGCTCTGGAGGGGAGGTAGAGCTTGCTCCGGTTGCCGGCGCGTAAGCAGAAGCAGGCCAATCCCGCCAAAAAGCGCGTGGAGACGCCGCCGATGACCAAGGGCAACATGCAGGTGCGGGTCGTCACTCTAGCCGTCCTGATCGCCGCGGTCTTCCTCATCCTCGGCGCGAGGCTCTGGTATTTGCAGGTCCTGACGGGTAAGGACTACACCCTGGCGGCGAGGGCCACGCAGCACTCCAACATCAAGATCCCTGCCCAGCGGGGCGTGATCTACGACCGTAACGGCAAGGTCCTCGCCAACAACGTACCGGGCCTGAACGTGACCGTGATCCCGAACGAGATCTCCCGCGACAAGGTGAAGGAACTGGCCGTGGCGGTCGAGGCCGACGCCGAGTCGGTGCTGGCCCGCTACGACGCCGCTATGGAAACCGGTAGCCAGTACAGCCCCATCCTCGTAAAAGAGAACGCGAGCCGCGCCGCGGTGACCTACGTGAGCGAGCGTACCGGGGAGTTCAAGGGCGTTGCCGTGAACGACGACTGGGTCCGCAGCTACCCGGAGGGTAGGCTCGCCGCCCACGTCCTTGGATACACCGGCGCCGTAACCCAGGACGAGTTGAAGCTGCCGACTTTCAAGGGTCTGGACGCGGACTCCGTCGTCGGCAAGAGCGGGGTCGAGCTCTCCTACGAGAAGGAACTGCGCGGCAAAGCGGGCCGGAGAACCTACAACGTCGACGCACTCGGGCGCATAGTCCCCGAGGGCAGCAGGGTAGACTCCATGGGCAGGTTCGTGAACGAGAACGGCGATCCCATACACGTCACCCCGAGCCAGGAGTTGCCGGATCACGTCACGGAGCCCGTGCCCGGCAACAACCTCACCCTCACCATCGACGCCAATCTGCAGAAGGTCGTCGAGAAAGAGCTCGACGCCGCCTTGAAGCGCACTAGGGAGGCTGGCTACGAGGGCAGAGGCGGGGCCGTCGTGGCCATGAACCCCGAGAACGGGGAGATAATGGCCCTCGCGAGCCGCCCGGACTTCGATCCGCAGCTCTTCGTCGGCGGCATCTCGGGCGACGAGGAACTCGCGAAGTACAACTACCTGATGTCAGAAAAGTCGAATTACCCGTTCACCGACCGCGCGGTCGTCGGCGGCGAGCCGGGCGCCTCGACGTTCAAGATCTTCACGGGCCTCGCCGGCATGGCCGCGGGCGTTATCGACGCGACCACGATAGTCAACGATAACGTCGTCTTAAATAGCGCGGGGTGCTGGACGCCGTCGAGCGTCACGGTCAGTCCTTGCTACAGATCGTGGCGGCAGAACAGCCCCAACTACCAGTATCTCGGCAACGCCGGACCCCAGAACTTCTCCGAGGCCATCGCCGACTCCAACGACATCTTTTTCTACCAGGTTGCGGACTGGATCTGGAACCAGACCACGGACAAGGACTGGCTGCCACACTACTACGAGAGGTGGGGCTTCGGGAGGCTCACCGGCATAGATTTAGGCGGCGAGACCGCGGGCCGCATCCCCACCGAGCAGGGCGAGAAGGACCTGTACAAGGCGCTGCACGGCAGCGAGGAGAGGGCTTACTGGAGCGTGGGGGATTGGATCAACCTTGCCATCGGCCAGGGCGACCTGCTCGTCTCGCCGGTCCAGATGGCCGTAGCCTACTCCGCCCTCTACAACGGCGGGACGCTCGTGACCCCCCACGTAGGCAAAGAGATCACGGACCAGAGTGGGAAGAAGATCGAGGAGATCTCCCCTAAGCCTAAGGGCAAGGTTGAGACGAACCAGTACCAGATAGATACCGTCGTCAAGGGCCTCAGGGGCGTGACGGCGAAGAAGGGGACGGCGGAGCCGATTTTCGTAGGCTCGCAGCTGCCGACAGTCGGCAAGAGCGGCACGGGTGAATTGCCTACGGGCGACTTCGTCAACTGGTTCGTGGGTTGGACTGAGGGCGAGGAAGAAAAACCACTGGTGGTGGTGACTATGATCGAGGGCGGCGGCGCTTTTGCGGAGGGCTCCGAGATGACGGCGGGCCCGGCAGTACGCCACATCCTCGAGACTTACTACGGCGTCGAGCAATCGAAGAAGGACCCCTACCCGACCGGCACACAGCCCATCGGGGAGAGGCCGGCGAAAGACAAATCCCGCGCCCCGGCGCCGATACAAAACCCCCGCGCTCAGGGGCGGTAGGGCGGAGTCGTGTCCCTGATACTCGCCTCTCTGCCGAGCCCGCCATCCCCCGTGATGTTCGAGGTGGGACCATTCGCGTTACGCTACTATGGGTTGTTTATCGCGATCGGCATCGTTGTGGCGACCTGGCTGACCGGGAGAGAGTTGAAGCGCAAGGGCATGGACGGCACCCTGGCTCTCGACTCACTGTTCTTTATCGTGCCCCTTGGCTTTGGTGGAGCAAGAGCCTACCACGTCGCGACCGACTACGAGCTCTACGCGGGCGACCCGTTCCCCGGAGTGTTCGAGGTCTGGAACGGGGGATTGGGAATCTACGGCGGCGTTATCGGGGGGTTTATCGGACTTGTGATCTTCGCCCGCATCCGGAACATAAGCCCATGGGCGTTCGCGGATGCGATGGCCCCCGGGGTAGTCCTGGCCCAGGCGATAGGTCGCTGGGGCAACTACTTCAACCAGGAGCTGTTCGGACGACCGTCGGACCTGCCGTGGGCCATCCGAATCGCGCCCGAGAACAGGCCGGTGGGGTACACGGAAGCCACGTCATTTCATCCCACCTTCCTCTACGAGTCGATCTGGGACGTTATAGTCTGCCTGATATTGCTGTGGGTCGCGCGCCGCTTTGCGGACAGCCTGAAGAACGGCGACGTGGCCGTGCTCTACGTGAGCCTATACTCCTTCGGGCGCTTCTTCGTGGAGGCGCTGCGCGTCGACCCCGCGTTCCTCATCGGCGGGACCATCCGCGGGAACCTCCTCGTGAGCAGCGTCCTGGCGCTGGGCTTCGCCATGATCCTGCTCCTCAGGCACTCCGGCACCCGGCGCAAACGCCCCGACAGCAGCTGAGCCAGGCTTACTCCTCCTACCCGGGCTTCTCTTTCTCGTACATCGCGTTGACCTTCGAGTACCACGCGAGCACCTGCAGACGTTTGTTCTTCAGTTCCTCATCGCTTAGCTCGCCGGAGATGTCGTAGTGCTCGTAGGGATCTTTCGAGATGTCGTAGACCTCCGCGGGCTGGTTGCCGAAGAAGTAGATGTATTTCTCATTGCCTTTAATGCTGGCGAGGCACCGATAATCGTCGAAGCAGCTGAAGAACGAGGTGCGGTCCTTGTCTGGCGGGTCGAGGAGGGATCTTCCGAGGTACTTGCCGCCCTCGACCTTGTAGCCGAGCAGGTCCACTATCGTGGGCAGGATGTCGACCTGGTCGGTGAGGGTCTCGATGCGCTTCCCATTCTGGAAACGTCCTGGCGCGTGGATGATGAGCGGCACCTTCAGGCCCTCCTGGTAGATTGTGTTGTCGTGCTGGTAGAGGTCGTGCTCCCCGAAGCCCTCGCCATGGTCGCCGTAGATCACGAAGATCGTGTCGTCGTAGAGCCCGAGCTCCTTGTACTGGTCTATGACGTTCTTTACGAAGAAGTCGAGGTAGCGCACCTCGTTCTGGTAGTGGTTGAGCGCCGAGTCCTTAGAGTACTCCTTTAGCCCGTAGCGGTAGATCGGACGGTAGTCGTGGTGGCCCGTGACCCCGAGGTACGTGGCCACGAAAGGTTTGTCTTCGTGCTTCTGCAGCCAGTCCTTGCTTGGCCGGAGCATGATGTCGTCTTCGTAGCCGAAGTAGTTGGATCTCTGGAAGCCCGTCTTGTCCATCTCGTCGACGGGAAAGAAATCCTGGTAGCCGAAGTTATCGACGAGCTCCCTGCGGTCCTCGAAGTGCTCCGTCGCGGAGGAGAACCAGACAGAATTATAGCCCTGCTCATCCAGGAGCTCCGCCAGGCAGCTGGCGGGAATGCCGTTCGGCTCGGCCTCGGTTATGTCTCTGATCAGGTGCGGGTCGATCCCGCAGTTCACGGCGGTTATCGCCTTGGAGGTGTGGGGCACGATCGTGTACGCGCGCTCGGCCGTCAGGCTGTGCTTGGAAAGCTCGTCGAGGTAGGGCGTGGTGTCGATGTCCTTGTTGTACGGCGTCGTGGAGCGCGCCCGGGTCGATTCGAGGTGGATGAAGACCACGTTCTCCTTCTCGGTCCTGGCCGTCTTCTGCAGGTGGGCGTTTACGGGAGGCTTCATGGGCTTGGCGTCCGCGGTGAGGTGCCTGATCCTGGCATGGTCGACCTCGCTCATGACGACGTTGATGACCGGGTCCCTGGAGAAAGACTTGCTGGCCTCGCCAGCGTTTACCGGCAACGAGAGAAAGATGAACCCGACGGACATCGTGCACGCCCCGACGGCGAACAGCCTCGCCGTTGCCGGAGTACCGGTGGACACCGGCCCCCTGCGTCTCCCGTAGATCAGCCTGGAGATCATCCATGGCCCGAGCACGATGTAGTCGAGGATGGCAAGGACGGCGAGCCAGACGTCCGGCGATGTCACGCTGCCGATGACGTCTTTGATCTCGCCGAAGCTCCTGAGCGAGTACAAAATGACGTTGAGGCTGAGCGTGGAGCCGGTCTCCTGAAAGTACTGGTGCGCCGCCGTGGTCGTACCAACGACGAGTATCATCATCGCATGAAAGAGGACAACGACCGGCCAACGCCAGCGACTCTCCCTGGTTAGGGCGAACAGCCCGACCCAGAGGAACACGAACCCTAGGTTGAACGAAAGGTCAGACCGTATAAGGTCCAGCGCGGCGAACACCCCGGAGCCCTCGTCCTGCGAGCGGATCCGAATCCCCTTCAACACAAGATTGTAGATTACCAACGGCACCAGCAAACTTGCCAGGTACACCCGCTCGCGACCGCTCAGGATCGAACGCGCCGATGGCGCAAGCCGCTTGTAGTTTCCGAGAACCATGAGTCCGAGAGAGTTTACAAAGATTTTTCACAAAAGTGACCCCGACCCACAAATCCCCATGACCGCAAGCGTTGACCGACCCCGATGCTCCTGCTATTCTGCAAATGAAAAAAATTTTCGATTAGGAAGGAAAGTAGTGGGGCTCGAGGTGGCTGTGGGGAAGATACGTGGTTATGGGTACAAGGCCACGCCGCAGCGTCTGGCGGTATTGGAGGCTGTTGCGGCCGAGCAGCACCAGAGTCTGGAGGGCATAAGGGCTCGATGTCCCGAGGTCGGGATGGTCACGGTGTACAGGACGTTGGACCTTCTATCGGGGTTGGGGTTGGTGAGGAGGTTGGATCTCGGGGCCGGTCCGCGCTACGAGCTGGCCGAGGACCATCACCACCACCTCATCTGCGAGGGGTGCGGGGGGATCACGGAGTTCGAGCAATGTCCGCTGGATCTGCAGAGTCCTCCCGACGTCGGCGGAGACTTCGAGGTCCGCGCCCACAGCCTGGAGGTGTACGGGACGTGCCCCGATTGCAGGTAGCTGGGCGAGGGATACGCGGCCGCACCGTCGCAGCCGCGGGTGAGCGACAATGAGCGCCATTTTCATGTCCACGCTGGCCGCGGTGGGCTTCATGGCGGCCAGCTTGCTCGCGCTGCTCGGCGGGGAATTGGGGGCCAGGGGAAGGTCGCTGTCCGCCGCCTTCGCCGCGGGGATACTGCTCGCGCTCTCGTTCGTGGACCTCTTCCCCGAGGGCCTGGAGCTTGCTGGGGAGAGCGCCGTCGCCGGGTTCGTTGGGGGGTTCGCGCTGCTGTTTCTTAGCGAGGCGTTCACCAGGGCCCACACGCATCATCTGCCTGAGGAGCACGTCCACAAGCACGCGCTCGGGCCGTTCGTCCTCGGGCTGGCGATCCACAACCTCGCGGACGGCTTCGTTCTCGGCGTTGGCGCCAAAGCTGCTGCGGTCACGTCGTGGCTCGTCGGGCTCGGGGTCCTCGTGCACCAGGTGCCCGTTGGAATCTCACTCGCCGCCGTCCTGCTCGCCGCGCGCGTCGGGAGAGCGGGGATCTTGTGGACGGCCGTCTTGCTCGGCCTGGCGATCCCGGCCGCCACGACGTTGACCGCGTTGTTTCCGGTACCCGGTGACGGCGCGCTCGGCCTCCTGACCGGCGTCGCCGGTGGAGTACTCGCCTACATCGGCGCCGCCCACCTGCTCCCCGAAGCCCAATCCGAGCACACGGACAGGTCTGCCGGCCTCCTTTTCGTGGCGACCCTCGTGATCACCGCCGCCGGATTAATAGCGCTCCCGCACGGTTGATGCGCGGGCGGTTCGCGAACCGCCCTCGAACTCTCGGCCGGGTTTCAAGCGAAGAGGACAAACCACACGGCGAGCAGAATCGCCTCCGTTCCGAGCACGAGGATGGTTGGTGTTGCAGCGCGCGCTTTTTTCTGAGAGTAGACGGTGGGCGCGACGAGCCATCCAAAGGCGAGGCCGCCGACGAGGCCGCCGATGTGGGCGGTGTTGCTGATGTTGGAGACGGAGAACCCGAAGTAGAGGTTCAGGGCGGTCAGGATGAGGAGCTGCCGGATCAGGGGGTTCTGCCAGGAGAAGTTGCCGCGGCGCAAGGAGTAGCCGAGCACACCTCCCAGGAGGCCGAAGATCGCGCCCGAAGCCCCGACCACAGAACCCTCGAAGTCCCCGAAGTAGAGGTAGGCGATACCGCCAGCGAGCCCGCTCGTCAGGTAGAGCGCGAGAAAACGGCCCTGCCCGAACGCCACCTCCACAAACGAACCGAGAAAATACAGGGAGAGCATGTTCAGCGCGAGATGGATGAACCCGGCGTGCAAAAACATGCTCGAAAACAACAGCCACACATCGCCACGCGCCACCAACGCGGGCACGAGGGCTCCCTGAGCGAGCGCTTGTGGCGGCTGTGTAACCAGCCCGACGTTTAACGGGTAGCCGTAGCTCTGTCCGGCCACGGCGACCGCGCAGTAGACGGCGACGCAGGCGCCTATCAGGCCGAACGTAACCGGCAGTCGGGAGAGGACGTTCAAACCGCGTACGGTGCTTCCGCAACGTTTTTCACGTCGAATGAACCTCGAGGAGTGGGAAGGCTATCTCGCTTAGCATCGGGCCTCTCCAAGTTCTTACTGAAGCCTGAAACCTAATGCCTGAAGCCGCGGTTTGCAAAACAAACCGCTCTCTAGCGGCGTGGGATCTCACGCACGGCGTCACCGACCTGAACCTTGGAGAGGTCCTGCAGAGGGCCGCCGACCATGGACTCGAGGTCCTGGTCGTCGCCCTGGGTTGTGCCGAAGCCGCGGACCTGGACGTCGTCGCCGAACATCTGGCCGAACATGCGCTGCAAATTTTCCTGCATCTCCCCGATGTCCACGGCCCCGAGCGGCGTCTCCTGCATGTTCTGGATGCGGGCCACGGCGAGCCTTTCCTTGACCTCCGTGACCTCGGCCTTCGCCTTCACGTCCTCGACGGTGCCGAGCGTCTCGCCCGTGTCGGGGTCCCATACCTCCTCGCCCTCCGGGGCGAAGACCTCGAAGAGCATGCCCCGACGGACGCCCTGCCCTCTCCCGCGGTTTATGACGATCTCGCTGTTTCCCAGAATCTTCGCCACCTTGCCTTCGACCGCCATGCTGCCGGCTCCTTCCGGTAGATCAAGAGTCTTGAGAGATTATATCTCTCACAGCGCTCCTGGCCGGTGGCCGGTAGAATCGCCGCCATGCCCCGGAGGACGAACAGCATCGGAAGGCACCTCCCGACCTCGGGCGGCTTCGGGAGGACCCTCGAGGCCGCTCGCGAGCTGGGGTGCGAGACGGTCCAGATCTTCGTCTCCAACCCGCAGGGCTGGGCCGATCCCGTGCCACGCTGGGACGCCGATGCGTTTGTCAGAGGCACCCGCGAGCTCGGCGTCTCGCCGGTCGCCGCCCACGCGAAGTACCTTATCAACCTGGCCTCGAAGGACGAGGAGCTGCGGGACCGCTCGGTGCGAGCCCTGGCGCACGAGCTGGTCGCCGCGGGCACTTTGGGCGTCGACCTGGTCGTCGTGCACGCGGGCAGCCACGGCGGGGACGAAGAGAAGGGCATGGACCGCCTCGTGGACGGCCTCGGACGCGCGATAGAGCGAGCGGCCGAACTCGACGGCGCATCAGGGGCTGCCGAGCCCGTGGTCGAGAACTCCGTCGGCGCCGGCACCCAGCTTTGCTCTACGTTCGACTCGCTCAGGGAGGTCGCCCGTCGCGCCGGGGTCAGGGTCTGCGTGGACACGGCCCACGCCTTCGTTGCGGGCTACGACCTGTCGTCGGAGGACGCCGGAAGGATCGTCGCCTCGGAGCTAGTCGCGTCTGTAGGGGCCGCGGTGGCTCTCTTGCACCTCAACGACGCCAAGAACGAGCTCAGGAGCCACCGTGACGGGCATCGAAAGGTGGGGGGCGCATCTCCATCGACGCCTGGTCCGGGCTTTTCGACGGCCTGCCCGGGGTTCCCGTGGTTATGGAGACGCCTTACGAGACCCCGGAGGTGGATGCTGAGGAGGTGCGTCTGGTCAAGAAGTTGGCGGGTGGGTTGCGCAAAGCGCCGATTGGAAGATAGAATCAGGGACGTGAAGACTTTGAAGATAAGTCCGGAGCGGCACAAGGGGGATCTTCTCTCGACCATCGGGGAGACCCTGCGGGCGGAGCGCCGCGAGCGGGGGCTCACGCTAAAGCAGGTCGCCGAGGGGGCGCACGTCTCGGTCTCGTACCTCGCGGAGATCGAGCGCGGCGAGAAGGACCCCTCTTCCAGGGTCCTGGAGAGCATCGCCGGCGGGCTCGACGTCGAGGTTAGCGAGTTGCTCGTCCGGATCGCCGCCGCGCTGGAGCCCGCACCGGTCGTCCCCGTCACCAACTCCCTGGCCGCGTAGCAACCCTCCTGGCGCCGAAGTTGCGCTTCAGCCTGACCCCGATCACCCGCGCCGACGCAAGGGCTATCTCGCGCTGGCGCTACGACGGACCGTACGCGGTCTACAACGGAAACCCGGCCTCCGTCGCATCGCTCCTCGAACCGCGCTACCTCTACCACTCCGTCCACGACGACCACGCAGAGTTGGTCGGATACTTCTGCTACGGCGAGGACGCGCGGGTCTCGGCCGGAAAGCGGCTCGGCCTCTACGAGCGCGAGGACGAACTAGACATAGGGCTCGGGATGAGGCCGGATCTCACAGGCCAGGGCTTCGGAGAAGAATTCGTGCACGCCGGCCTTCAGTTCGCAAAAGCGACATACGATCCTCGAGCGTTCCGCCTGACCGTCGCCACCTTCAACCGCCGCGCCATCCGCGTGTACGAGCGGGCCGGCTTCGAACCTGTAGAAACGTTCGGCGACACCAAGCGCGACGGTGAGAGGGAGTGGCTGTTGATGAGGCGCGACGCGCCAGGCTAACTCTTCACACGCCGAAGAAGTAGGCGGCCAGTATGCCTAAAGTGTTGTAGCCGGCGTGGGCGAGGAAGCTCGTCGTGGTGTTGAAGTAGCGGCGTAGGAGCCCCAGGCTGACGGAGAGCACGAAGATGTAGCCGAGCAGCAACGAGGGGCCGTACTGGACGTGCATCGAGGCGAAGAGTATGGAGGTCGCGGGTATCCCGAAGACGGGCTGCACGGCGCCGCGGAAGAGAGTCTCCTCCCCGAGTCCGGCGCCGACCCCGATGAGCAAGGCGAAGAGAACTGCAGAGACCAGGCTCAGGCCTTTCGGGTTGAAGAGCGTGCCCGAGACCTCGCCGACCTTGCGGTAGAGGTCGGGCTGCAGGAGGGAGAACAGGTAGTCGGCGGCCACCGAGAGCGCGAAGGCCGCCAGGATGAACAGCACGATCACGCCGACGCTTCCGAGAGAGATGGGTCCGTAGCCGAGGCGGGCCAGCGTCTCGCGTGGGTTGCGGCGGATGCCCGTGCCGACGCCAACGATGGCGAGGACGATGAAAGGCAACTGGCTCGCCAGGATGGTAATTGGCGCTATCCTGCCTCCGGTCCCAAGCGTGAATGCGTCGATCTGGTTCAACTGCTCGAAGCCGAGGAGGCCGATCAGGTTGTTGGAAAGCAGCACGGTGACGAACAACCAGAGACCAAAAAAGATGGGCGGGTTCGTCCAGAACTCCCCGTTGGGTCGACGGCGCACGATCTTGCGCAGCGTCGGGAAGCAGAGAGCCAGCCCGACTATACCCGACACCGCAATCGGGAGGCTCGTAACCGCAAGCAGCTTCTGGATCTCGGGAGATGCCTGGCCCCAGATGCACACCACGCCCAGCAACGCGCCCGTGACGAGGAGCAAGAGCGAAACGAAAGCGAGCACGACGAGGAGCGAGATCTCAGCCATGCGGTTCTTCCTCGACCACTGCGCGACCAGGGCGAGGATGCCGATCAAGACCGTTAACGCGAGCGAACTGAGGAGGCTCTCCATAAGACCCCAAGAGGTTAACACACACGAAAACCGGACCGCGCGTGATTCGCGGCTCGGGTGTCTGGTCTGGGCCAGGAAGGGGGAAGAGGCCCATTGCCCGGCACATATACAGCGCCGACATTACAACACCGCTACCCGAAGGTAACAATTTGGCAACAGGCTTCAGGCTACAGGTTTCAGGCATCAGCCGCCCGCCGTTGCCCGGTGCTTCGGTCAAGGTCTTTAAGGTCGGGGTGGATTGGGTGATTTGCTCGCGCCAACGCCAACGCGCGCGGCGCTTCGGTTGTTGATGGCATCATCGAGGCGGCGCATCGCCTGCCCAAGGGTTGCATTCTTCACGGAAGCTGAACCCCGTAACCTGATGCCTGTAGCCTTTATTCACGGATCTCTGTTCTCGGCGCTTTCTAGGCCGTCGAGCACGGGGCCCAGTTCCCTGTCACGGGCTGCTTCGTATTGTTCTAAGGTGCCGGCTTGACGGGCGAGTCGTGCGACGCGTGCTGTGAGGCCGGTGCCCCCCCTGGCGGCGAGGATGCGCCAGCCGAGGAGCCGATAGGAGCGTTCGAGGTTGTGGTCTCCTTCTCCTTTTTCTAGCAGGTCTTCGAGCAGGGCGTGCAGAGATACTGCTTCGTCGAGGGAGAGGTGGAGCTCGACGGTGGGGTCTTTATGCAAGCTAGTGGACTTTCTCCACGTAGATACGGTCCTGGGTGATGACCACCTGCAGGTCGTCCGGCGAGCCGCCCAGGTAGTCGCGCCACTCGCGATCGAAGACCTCGGAGTCCCTGGCGTCGGTCCTGAGAACTATGCCGTCTTCCGTCTCGTCGACGACAGCGGGGTGTTCGGAGAGTTGGCCGCGACGGACGGGATCGCGGCGGTAGATCGAGTTTCGCGAACGGAAGCTCTGTACGCTCGACGGCGTCGTGTTTAGCTCCTGCGCGATCCAGGTGTCCCCCCGGCCCTCTTCGACCCAACGCCGGATTTTGGACGCGTGCGGCTTTAGTGCCACCCTTCTGTTTCCCAAGGCCCCCTTCTCCTTCGACCAGTCTAGTTTTATAGGTCATATGTACCACTTTTTGTTACCCACCGCTAGATGCATCCGCGGGCCGTTAGAACGGGGCTCAACCCATCGCCTCGGACAAGATGCAGAGCACCACGAGACCGCGCAGGCTCCAGAGCACGGTGCGCAGCCAATTGGATGTTACGAGGAACCGGTGGGCCGACGGGTCGAAGCCTCGTCCCAGGGTGGTGTGACGGGCCGACTGGAGGAAGGCCGTCGAGAGCCAGATCCCAGCGCCCGGGATGAGCCCCGCCCAGACGAGCGGAACAGAGATCCCGGGTGGGATCCAGACAACGAGCGCGACGGCGGTCGCGGCCTCAAGGAGCATCGGCGGCCCGACGACCAGGCCGTCAGTCGGGTGTGACTCCTGGAGTAGGCGGCGAAACCCGGCCTGCCGACGCGGGCGAAGAGGGGATAGTGCACGAGCTGGACGAACCAGATCACCCCAACCATGAACAGGGTCGCCGCGGCGTGGGCGAGCAATAGCGGGCCCATTTAGCCCAGGAGGTGCTCCGCTGCGGCCAGTCCCGAAAGGGCCGCGCCCTCGACCTTGGGTTGGCCGAAGGCATCGCCGCAGAAGAGCAGCGGTGGGGCTTCGGAGGCGGCGAGGAACGGTTCCGGATGGGCGTTCGTCACCCAGCTGTAGCGCCATCTCGTGAGGGAGGACTCGACGACCGAGGAAGAGAGGTCGATGCCGAGACGGTCGCCGGCGAGTGAGCTCAGTTGGCGCTTGACCTCCGCTTCGTCGTCTTCAAAGTGCGTGCGGCTCCACTCTGGTCCCGCGTGGATGGTCATCGCCGGGACCTCGGAGATGCCCTTGCGCTGGTTGTCACCGATCCAATCCAGGGGCTCGCCTTTGATCTGCATCCCTCCCGGCTCGGGCACGCCGCCAGGACGGTCGAGCAAGACCATGAGCGCGAGGCACGGATCGTAAGAGACGGCTTCTAGATGTTGCCTCGCCCCCTCCGGCAGCCCGTAATCCCCCGAGGTGGCGAGTTCCAACGCTTGCGGGACAGGCATGGCGAGCACCAGCGCGGACGCTTCGAGCCGCAAGCCGGACTCGCACGCGACCTCCCAATCGTCGGTGCGGGCGTCGACCCTCACGACCCTCTCGGCGGTACGGACGTCGAGGTCGCGTGCGAGGTGTTTGGGGATGGAGGTCATGCCCACGGCCCCCCTGTAGCGGGGATGGCCGTCCTCGTTCGGCTCGCCCTCGGCGTCGGCGAAGCCGCGCGACCACTCAGCGGCGGCACCGGCGCCGAGCCAGCCGTTGACAAGGTCGGCGAAGCGGTTGTCCCTGACGGTGAAGAACTGGGCGCCGTGGTCGAAGGTGCCTTCTCCAACGCGGCGGGTGGTCATCCTGCCGCCGACGCCGCGGCTCTTGTCGAGGACGGCTACTGTCCAGCCTTCTCGCTGCAACTCGTCGGCGGCGAGCAGGCCGGAGATACCGGCTCCGACGACGATGCAGGATCTCTTTTTCCGGCCATCGCTCACGCCCGATGAGTCCTCTCCGCGACTCCGCTCTTCACCAGGTCCGCTGCGCGTTTGATGCTCTGGAAGTGCACGCCTTCCGTGTCCTCGACATCGCGCGCGTAGCCGCCAGCCATTGTTACCGCGGCGGGGATGCCGCGATCTCGGCAGGCTTCCAGGACCATCCTGTCCCGTTCGGCCAGGCCGCGCTTCGTAACCGAGAGCCGGCCGAGGCGGTCGCCTTCGAACGGGTCGGCGCCCGCGAGGTAGATGGCGAGGTCTGCGTCCGTGGCGTCGAGCGCGGTCTGTAGGCCTCGTTCGAGCGTGGTCAGGAACTCGGTATCGGCCGTGCCGTCGGGGAGAGGCGCGTCGAGGTCGCTTTCCTCTTTGTGGAAGGGAAAGTTCTTCGCGCCGTGGATCGAGAACGTAAAAACCGATCCGTCCCCGCGCAGTATCTCCGCTGTCCCGTTGCCTTGGTGCACGTCGGTGTCGATTATGACCACCCTCTCCGCGAGTCCCGCGGCCTGGACGGCCCTTGCGGCGATGGCTGAGTCGTTGAAGACGCAGTATCCCTCGCCCTTGCCAGACAAGGCGTGGTGCGTGCCGCCCGCGAGGTTCGCGGCGAATCCTTCCTCCAGGGCGGCGAGGCAGGCGCCTAAAGTGCCGCCGGAGGCGCGGCGGGAGCGCTCGACCATCCTCTCCGACCACGGGAAGCCGATGCGCCTGACTTCCTTGTCCGTGAGGTTCCCGAAGACCACGCGCTTCAGGTAATCCGGGGTGTGGGCGCGCAGAATCTCCTCGTCCGTGACGGCGTGCGGCGTCCGGAGTTCCCCGGGACCGCAGATGTTGTTCCTCGCGACGCGCTCGCGCAGCATCGAGTACTTAGCCATCGGGAAGCGGTGTCCCTCGGGCAGGGGCAGCACGAAGTGGTCGCTGTAGAAGACCTTCATGGTGTCAGACGTCCCTCCTCCACGGCGCTAATGTAGTACATGCGGCGGGAACAAACAGGAAGAGCTTTCATAAAATCCTGCTGACCCTTATGATAGCATCGCGGCTTCGAGGGCGGATGGACGATTCGGCGCAACAGCGGCTCTTCGCGGAGACACCCGGCAGCATAGAGCCGCCGGAACAGGGCCTCTATCTAGGAACGTCGGGCTGGTCTTATGCAGACTGGGAGGGGACACTCTATCCCGAGGCGCTCCCTGCCGGGGCCAGGCTCGCCGAGTACGTCAAGCGGTACGCGACTGTGGAGATAGACTCCACCTTCTACGGTACCCCACGCCGCTCGACCGTGCGGAACTGGCGCGAGGTCGCGCCCGAAGGTTTTATGTTTGCTGCCAAGTTCCCGCAGGAGATCACGCACGACCTTAATCTGGTCGGCGCCGACGCCGAGACGGACGCCTTTCTACGGACGATTGCTGAGCTCGGCGACAGGCTCGGGCCGCTCCTCTTGCAGCTCCCGCCTTCGTTCGCCGTCGAGGGTATGGGCGTCCTGGAGGACTACCTGAAACGCCTGCCCGAGGGCTTCCGATACGCCGTCGAGGTGCGCCACAGGAGCTGGCTCGGGTCCGACCTTCCGGAGATGCTCAGCGAACGCGGCGTGGCCCTGACGCTCATCGACTACCCGAGGATGCCCCGGATGGACCAGGCGACGGCGGACTTCTCCTACATCCGCTGGCTCGGCGACCGGAGGGTGTTCCCTGAGGGACACACTCATCTCAAGAAGAACCGAGACGAAGACTTATTGTGGTGGTCGGATCTCGTGGACCGCTTTATTGAAGAGGACAGAACCGTCTTCGCCTACGCCAATAACCACTACCAGAACCACTCGCCTTCGACGCTTGCGCGGTTCCTGGAGATACGGCGCGGAGAGAGATGATGGCGACCTCGGTCATATTCAGTACGGGATCCCTTTACCCCGTTCGGCCTCGAAAGGGTGTACGCCTGGGCCTCCGAAGCCGGTTTCGACGGGGTCGAGATCATGATGGACGAACGCTGGGACACCTACCAAGAGGATAATTTGGGGAGCCTCGTCGAGCGTCACGGCGTCCCGATTTTAGCGCTCCATACTCCGCTGTATCGCGGCGCGTGGGGACTGGGACCGGAAGAGACGCTGGTGCGGGTCGCAAGATTGGCGGCAAGGATGGAGGTCTCCGTGGTCGTGGTTCACCCGCCACCGCTGGGCAGGCCGCTGGAGATCTGGAAGGCGGGACCCCTGCGCGAGGCGCGAGAACATGGCGTCATGGTGGCTGTCGAGAACATGCCCCGCAGCGGAGCTGGAGGCATGTTCAGCGTGAGGCGAAGGAGCTGCTACCTTCCCGAGCACCTGGCGGACGTCGGCGAGGTCACGTTCGATACCAGCCACGCCGGGGCAAGCAGGGTAGATCTGCTCAGGGCCCACTCGATCCTCGCAACGCAACTCCGCCACGTCCACCTCTCTGACTCCAACCTCGAAGCGGGCTGCGACGAGCACCGCGTCCCCGGCAAGGGGCGTCTGCCCCTCAAGCCCTTCCTGGCCGCGCTCGCGGCGAGCGGCTATCCCGGCGCCGTGAACCTGGAGCTGAAGCCCTGGCCTCTCGGTGCCCCCGACCCGGAGACCATCCTGGGGCGGATGCGCGCGGCGCTGGAGTTTACGCGTGAGGGCCTGAACGTTTTGTAGAGCATATCAGCACGCTTCGGCCTTTCGGCCTACTTGTCAGCACGGCGCCTTAAAAGCGCCTTGTCAGCACGCTCCCTTCGGTCGCTTGTCAGCTCTTTTGTCATTGCTTGTAATCGCGCGGGATGATGGTGGCCGGTGAGTGGTACAGTACGGCTGGCGGTTTTTGGGTTTGGTGCTATTGCGGTGTCGTTCGGGCCGGCGCGTGCGGGGTACGGGTTGTTCTTGCCCTACTTTCGGGATGAGTTCGGGTTTTCTATTCAGAACGCGGGGTTCGTCGCGAGCGGGCTGCAGGCGGGCTATCTGGTGGCTTTGACCGCTGTTGGACTTCTGGTTGCCCGCGCCGGGCCCAGGCCGATGGTGATCGTTGGTATGCTCGCCGCTGGTCTTGGGATGGCGCTCGTGGCCGCGGCGCCTGCGCTTGTCTGGCTCGCGGCGGGCATCGTCCTCGCCGGTACGAGCGCCGGCTGGTCGTGGGCGCCTTACAACGATGCTGTGCATGGGGTGGTGTCACCACGGCTGGAGGATCGGGTTCTGTCGGTCATAAGTACGGGAACCACTTTCGGCGTTCTCGGGGCCGGGCTGACGGACCTCGCGTTCGGAGGGTCCTGGAGGTTAGCCTGGTTCGCTTTTGCTGTTGCTGCCCGCTGGCGGCCGTGGCCAACGTGCTCGTTCTGCCTGCCAGGTCTCGGGTGTCCGGTGCGTCGGGAAACGACGACATGCCTGGTATCGGCTACTTCGCGCGTTTAGAGGCGGCGCCTGTCTTCGTCGTGGCTTCGTCTTTCGGGGCGGTAAGCGCTTTTTACTAGGCGTTTGCCGTAGATCTCATCTCCGGTGTGAGCGAGCTTCCCTTGGATATCGATCCGGTCTTCTACGTCGTGGTGGGCGTCGTCGGGTTTACCGGCTTCCTTACCGGGGATATGGTCGTCCGGGTCGGGCTTGTTCCGACGCTGCTTGCGATCCTCGCCTGTCTGGTGGCCGCGTGCGTGTTGCTGAGGGTCGCGCCGGGGGAGATCGTGGCAGCGGGCGTCTCGGCGGCGTTGTACGGGGTCGGCGTGATGGCGATGAGCAGCCTGCTCGTGCTCTGGAGCTCTCTGGTTTTCCCGGAGCAACCGTCGACGGGCTTCAGCGTCACTTTGTTTCTTTTCGGGGTCGGGTGCGTGGCCGGTCCTGCCGCGCTAGGGGCGCTCGGGGACAGGTTCGGCCTTGCGGCGGCTTTCCTGGTTGCGGCCGGGATCACGACACTTACCGCCGGTGTCGTTCGCTTTCCCAGGCAGGGCCGCGCAGGTGCGGGCGGATGATAAGCTGTCTGGGAACATTTTCGGGTAGGAGCTGTCGATGAGAGACGAGCGGGCGGACAGATTGGCGCGGGTACTGGTTGACTACTCCATCGAGGCGGGGGAGGGGGATCAGGTCCTCGTCTCCGGCGAGGTCGGCGCCGAACCGTTGATACGGGCCCTATACGCGCGGCTGCTGCAGGCCGGCGCGATCCCCACAACGCAGGTGGGATTGCCCGGGATGCAGGAACTGTTCTTCAAGCACGCGCGGAGTATTCACTACGAGGAAATCCCGCCGGTAACGCGCGCGATCTACCAGGGCACGGAGGCCCAGATCAACATCCACTCGCCGAGCAACACGCGCTCGCTCGCGAACGTCGACCCAACAAAGCAGCAGGCGCTCCAGAAACGGAACAAACCACTTAGCGACATGCTACTGGAGAAGGACCGCTGGGTGGTGACGCTCTTCCCGACGCAGGCGCTGGCGCAGGAGGCCGGCATGGGGCTCTCGGAGTACGAGGATTTCGTATTCGAGGCGATGGGGCTGAACGAGGAAGACCCAGTACGCTACTGGAGCGAGAAGTCCGCCGAGCAGGACCGGCTGAAAGAGAGGCTCGAGGAGGCGCGCGAGATCCGTATTGTAGGACCCGAGACGAACCTGACCCTCTCCGTCGAGGGTCGCACGTTTATCAACTCGGCGGGAAGGCGCAACATGCCTTGCGGCGAGGTTTTCACCGGCCCCATCGAGGACTCGGCCAACGGGACGGTCTTTTTCGGCGTGCCCGCCGCGATAGCGGGCCGAGAGATCTCGGGGGCGAGGCTCCGCTTCGAGGAAGGCAGGGTCGTCGAGGCGAGCGCGGAGAAGGGCGAGGAGTACCTGATGAGCCTGCTCGAGGCCGATCCGGGAGCACGGTACCTGGGGGAACTGGGCATCGGAACCAATTACGGCATCAGGCAGGCCAGCGCGAACGTCCTCTTCGACGAGAAGCTCGGCGGGACGGTCCACCTCGCCATAGGCCGCTCTTATGCCGAGACCGGCGGCAAAAACGAGTCGAGCGTGCACACGGACCTCGTCTGTGATCTGCGCGATGGCGGCGAACTCTACGCGGACGGGGAGCTGATCCAGCAGAACGGCCGCTTTCTCGAGTTCGACCTTGCGGGGGTGACCGATGAACGGTGAGACGATGCTGCGGGTCGCGAACGTGGGAGACGAGGCCGCGATGGAGAGCGTAAGGGACGCGCTCGACCGCCTCGACATAGCCTACGAACACGTGCGCTCCGAGCCGGACGACGACCGCTTCCCCCAGACGGCGTACTTCTACGTACTCGACGACTCCGCTGACGACGTGGAGCGGGTACTCGCGACCCTCTCGCAAGAACACGGCTTCGACGCCGAGGTGCTGTAGAGCACGCTCCCTTCGGTCGCTTGTCAGCATTTCAGCTGGTCAGCACTTCAGCCGTTAAGCAGGGCATACCGGGTCCGTCTGGATGGGCGCGCTTTGCGGCTGCGGGCGCACGCCGAGCCCTTCCTGTCCGTCATTCCCGCGGAAGCGGGAATTCACGTCTCGTAGGAGACATACCGCGTGCGCTGGCGGAGCGCGTCGAGCCGTCAGCGTTTACCCGGACCTGGTATCGGTCCCAGACTTCAGCAAGTCAGCATTTCAGGTTTCTTTGTCGATAGTTAGCCGGCTAACTATCTGGGCAAGGCTCTTTGCGAAGTCGGTGGGGCCAAGATTTTGTGCAGCGTCTTGAGGAGGTACTCACGTCCGTAGAGTAGGGGCCAGTTTATACTCAGACGCTCATTGGCTACGGAGAGGTATTTGAAGTGCCGGGATCTCACGGCGAATTATTCGGGCTGGTTCCATACGATTTCAGGTTCCCGAGCATCGGGCGTGCGCGCCGGACATTCTGGAATGCCGGCGGCGGGAGTTTTCTGGTTCCCACGTATTTCGGGGCCGGCTGGACGTTGAAACTGAGGAGCGCGCCCCGTCACCGGGTGCAGGCCGCGTTGGTGGTGGCTTTCGTGTTGTGGCGCGTTCGGGCTCGGAGGGGGCGCTAAGGTGCGTTACGATGCCGTTTTTCTGGACGTCGATGGGACGCTTTTGTGGGTGGACGTGGATATAGAAGGGTATGTCGAGGACCTGGCGCCTTACTCGGGTAACGGCGAGCTTACTGCCGAGAGCGCGGCGGGTCCCGTGTGGGGCAGCCTGCGGCGCCACATCGAGGAGAACATCGGGTACCGGACCGAGGAAGACCTAGCAGGCTTCAAGCGGCGTAACGCGCGGAGGACCGCCGCGGAGATCGGCATCGAGGCACCGACCGAGATCCTCGCGGAGGTGGCGCAGCGTAGGATCTCCTTCAACTCCTACCCCGAGTCGGAGGACGTGCTACGCCGGCTAAAGGAGATGGGCGCGAAAGTCAACGCCGTCTCCAACTGGGACATCGAGCTCGTCAAGGTACTCGACGACCTCGGCTGGGGCGGGTACTTCGACGATGTGATCGCATCAGCGGTCGTCGGGATCGAGAAGCCCGAGGGCGGGATCTTCGAGGAGGCGCTTCGCATTGGCAACGTCTCCCGCGACAGGGTGGTACACGCGGGCAACGATCCCATCACCGACATCGAGGGCGCCTCCAAGGCGGGCATAGATACGGTCCTCGTCGACCGAAGGGGCACGATGGTAGCGGCGCGGGCCACGTTCGTCATCCCTGACTTGAACGGTCTGCCCGGGATCGTCGAGGGATAGTGGGATGCCGGAGGGGCTTAGCGTAGACGAGCCGCGCATCGAAGGGGCCGTGCGGGAGATCCTGCTCGCCATCGGCGAGGACCCGGGACGGGAGGGCCTCACCGAGACCCCGGAGCGTGTCGCCGAAGCCTACGCCCACGTTTTCTCGGGGCTCCACGAAGATCCTACGCGCAACCTGGAGATCTCCTTCGCCGCGGAGGGACACGACGCGGTCCTGTTGCGGGACGTGCCGCTGGCGAGCATGTGCGAGCACCACCTGCTTCCCTTCATCGGCAAGGCGCACGTTGGGTACGTGCCGGAGGATCGCGTCGTCGGGCTCTCGGAGATCGTGCACCTGGTCGAGGGCTTCGCCCGTAGGCCGCAACTACAGGAACGTCTCACCGCCCAGATCGCCGATGCGCTGTACCTGGACCTGGGATCCCGCGGTTCCTTCGTCGTTATCGAGGCGGAGCAGCTGTGCATGACCATGAGGGGGGCGCAGAAGCCTGGTACCGTGACGGTGACATCCGCGATGAGGGGCATCTTCGACGAGGAGCCAGGGCGAAGGGCCGAGGTGATGTCCCTGATCTCTCGCGGCGAGCCGCGGGGTTAGGTTCGCAGCGCCCCCGTTTATCGGTTGCCTGACCGGCCTCGTTCCGTTAAGGTTGCGATCGCTTCGTCGATGTCCTGGTCGGCCTCTTCTACGGGCTCCATGTACAGGCGCGCCCAGGAGATCCGGCCTTCCTTCACCCCCATTACGGTCACCCCCGTCATCCTGAGACCAGTAGCGCGCCAATTCCACTCGCCCCACACGACATTCCCGTCGGAGCTGTGACGTAGCAACTCGGCCTCGAAGTCGGGAAAGCTCTCGAACATGGCCAACCAGTTCTTGCCGACCTGTTCCTTGCCGCCGAAGCCCCGATTCGGATGCGCCGGCTGCTCGCTTTGGTAGCCGGGATCGAAGCACTCTAACATCGCGTCAACGTCGCGCCTGTTTTGTGAATCGCGCAGTTGCTCGAGCAACGTGGCCATGGCGTCTCCTTCCCGCCCGTGTTGCGGACCTAACTTTCCAGCTGTCCGGCCTCGATTCTGTTATTCGGCGGTCTCTACGGCAGCGCGCTCGGGGAGGCCGGCCAGGGCGGAGCCGGCGATACCGGCGTTGTTCTGCATCTCGGCCCGCACCACCTTCGTACGCGTCGTGAGGTGGGGGAAGTACTTCTCCGACTTCTTGCTGATGCCGCCGCCGACGACGATGAGGTCGGGCCAGAGGAGGTCTTCGATCTTGTGGAGATACTCGTCAAGCCGCCTGGCGTAGTGTTTCCAGTTGAGGTCGTCGCGCTTGCGGGCGGTGTCCGAGGCCCTGTGCTCGGCCTCCTCGCCGCGGACCTCGATGTGCCCTAGCTCGGTGTTCGGCATCAGCCGGCCGCCGATGAACAGGGCTGTGCCGATGCCGGTGCCCAGGGTGAGCATGAGCACGACGCCGTCCTGGCCCTTGCCCGCGCCCCACCTCATCTCGGCGAGGCCCGCCGCGTCCGCGTCGTTGACCACGCTCACCTGCGTGTCGAGCTCCTTCTGCAGCGCCGTGCGGAGGTCGAAGCCGATCGCGGCCTTGTCCACGTTGGCCGCCGTCTGCAGCACGCCTTCCTTGACCACGGCGGGAAACCCGCATCCCACGGGCCCTTGCCAATCCGCTTCGGAGACCACTTCGACCGCCGTCTGGACGATAGCCTCGGGCGTGGCGGGCTGCGGCGTCTTGATCCTCACCCTCTCCTGGAGGAGTTCGCCGGTTGCGGTGTCGACCGGCGCGCCCTTGATCCCCGACCCTCCAATGTCTAACCCGAATACGTTCATGCATCCTCCCCACGCGGACAACGGTACTCATTCTATACGATAGAATGCCCACCTTCGGCGCCCGGTGAGCCATGAGGCACGTCCGCACGCTGCCGGGTTTCTGAAACCCCGATTAATGTTTCGATGTACGTCGGGAAGCCGGCAGCGACCCCGTGCCAAGCGTCCGCACCGGGCGTCGGGAAGATGATCCAGGTCACATCGGGGCTCACCATGGCTTGACTCTGCGGGAAACGACGATCACACTAGGTGCTGATGAGAATCGTTATCATTAACCCAAGGCCGGAGGGGGGTACGCCTGTTTCTGGCGTAGTTCTTGTGCCTGCGGGGAGGCCGGGTCGGGAGGGACTGAGGCCCTGGTTTCTGATCGGGCGTCTCGTTCTGGGCGGGTTCTGAGGAGGTTTCATGTTGCATCGCGTGGGCTGGCGTAACGTCACCAACCCCTGGGCCGTAGGTCTGATCCTGGCTGCTTCCCTGGTGGCGTTCGTCATGGTGTGGCAGGCGCTCACCTCGGGTGGGGTTCCCGACCCGACGGCCACGAACCTCAGTCCCGCCGCGGCGGTCTTGAACAGCGGCATCCTCGTCTTCCGCGAGGGGCTTGAGGCCATACTGGTGCTCGCCGCCATCACGGCCGGGCTGGTGCGCGACGACAAGTCCTACTGGCGTCCTATCGCGGTAGGTTCGGGGGCCGCCCTGGTGGCGTCGGTCGCGAGCTGGTTCGTGGTCGTCGCGATAATAAGCGCGGTACCGGCCCCCGCCCTCGACGTGCAGGCGGCGACAGGGCTTTTGGCCATCGCGGTGCTCCTAGTTGT
Organism: Actinomycetota bacterium; assembly: GCA_046733115.1. GTDB lineage: Bacteria > Actinomycetota > Rubrobacteria > Rubrobacterales > Rubrobacteraceae > Rubrobacter_D. Next base: position 80,095 of record JBKPOM010000237.1, read on the forward strand.
TATGAACTGGTTCTTCCACAGGGTCTACTGGACCGGTTGGATCGGGCTTCACCACCGTAGGAGGAAGCGGGTGATGGAGCGGGCTGGGGGCGTCAGGAGCGCGGCGTTTTTCGGCCTTGCGCTCCTCGGGTTCTCGGCCATCTACAGGGAGGGCTTCGAGATAGTGCTCTTCCTGCAGAGTTTGCGGCTCGAGGTCGGTTCCTTCCCCGTCCTGAAGGGCGCGGCCTTTGGGCTATTTTTGACCGGCATTGTGGCCGTTCTGACCTTCGTTGCCCACAGTCACATCCCTTACAAGAAGCTGCTCATAGCGACCGGTGTCTTGCTCGGGGTCGTGCTCGTCGTCATGGTCGGGGAGCAGATCCAGGAGATGCAGCTCGCCGGTTGGATCCCAACCACCGAAGTGGGCCTCCCGCTTCCCGGTTGGATGGGCATATGGTTCGCGGCTTTTCCCAACGTCCAAGGCCTCGTCGCCCAGGGCCTCGCCGCCCTCTTCGTGATCAGCTCCTACCTGATAGTCGAGCGCAAAAAGCATCCGCGTCGCGAGGTGGCCCACACCACGAACTTGTAGAGGCGGTTCGCGAACCGCCCACGCCTTGAAAGCATTTCAGTCGGTCAGCACTTCAGCTTGTTATGGCTGAAACCTGATGCCTGTGGCCACGGTTCGCGGAGTGGCCATTCCTCCTGCGAACCGCTTTAACGCTGACGGCTGATGGTTGACCGCTGACTGCTTTAATTGAGCCTCCTCACGACCCCGTCGGTCATCTCTTCCGTGGTTGCGTTGCCGCCGAGGTCGCGGGTCTTCGTGCCAGCGGCGAGGGTCTCTTCGAGCGCGGTGAGGATTCGGGCGCCGGCATCGGGGTATCCGGTGTGCTCGAGCATCAGGGCTCCGGCCCAGATCGCACCCGCAGAGTTGGCGATGCCCTGGCCCGCTATGTCGGGCGCCGAGCCGTGGATGGGCTCGAACAGGGAAGGGTATGTGCCCTCAGGGTTCAGGTTGGCGGATGGTGCGATCCCGATGGCCCCGGCGATGGCGGCCGTCACCTCCGAGAGCAGGTCGCCGAAGAGGTTAGAGCCGACCACGACGTCGAAGGAGCCGGGGGCGAGCACTAGCCTCGCCGCGAGGGCGTCGGCGTGCATCAGGGACGCTTCCACGTCGGGGTAGTCGGAGGATATTTCGCGGAAGATCTCGTCGAAGAAAGGCATCGTGATGCTGATGCCGTTGGACTTGGTTGCCCCGACCAGGTGACCTCGTCTGGACTTCGCCTCCTCGAAGGCGTAGCGGACGATCCTCTCGACACCCCGGCGGGTAAAGATGCTCTCCTGGACGGCGATCTCGTGCGGTGTATCCCTGTACACACGCCCGCCCGAGTCAGAGTACTCGCCCTCCGTGTTCTCCCTCACGACGGTGATGTCGAGGTTGTTCGGCTGGGCCAGTGGGCTACGGACTCCTCGTAGTAGCCTCGCCGGACGCAGGTTCACGTACTGGTCGAAGGTGCGTCTTATGGGGAGCAGGAGGCCCCAGAGGGAGACGTGATCCGGCACCGTCGGCCAGCCCACGGCGCCGAGGTAGATCGCGTTGTATTCTGCCAGGGTCTCGAGGCCGTCTTCGGGCATCATGCGCCCGTTCTCCAGATAGTACTCGCAGCCCCATGGGAACTCTGTGAAGGCCAGTTTTAGCGACGGATCGTGATTTGCCTCTGCTTTCAGCACGCTTATACCGGCGTGCACGACCTCGGGACCTATACCGTCGCCTCCGATGACCGCGATCTCGACCATGGTCCCATGCTAGCAACCGGAAGAGGCCGCCATCAAGAGGAGGACGGGGTCTCGCGGTTCACGCAAAAGAAAGTCCTCGCGGGTGCTTCAAAGACAGGTGGAGCGGTTAGAATAGGCCTTCGGGAGAAGGAGGTCGGCAGTGGACGAGAGAGACGTGCGGCAAAATCGGGAGGCCGCGGAGCGGCTGGACAAGATAACCCGCGAAGGGTACAGGACGGCCGTGGATCAGGCCTTCGAGGCGCAGAAGAGCGGGATGAGGTTGTCCCGCAGGTTCTTCGAGGATTGGGTCGAGACGCTCGACGACCACGCGGAACTCAACCGAAGGACGTTCAGCAACCTGCAAGAGTTGGTGAAGGAGCAGCGCGAGGTGTTCCAGGAGCTCTCCAGGGAGTCGGGCGACGCTTACGATGGCTTCCTCGATTCTCTGGATGTCTACCAGGAAGAGATCTCGAAACAGGACAAACGCGTGGAATGAGCGGGGTCCTTCCCGGCCTTGAAGGCGGGCCGGTCGTTGTATACATTGAGCGGGTTGGCTAATCGACGGAGGTTGGATTACCGGCTCATGCGAGGGGAAGAGCTCGAAGGAAGCCTTTCCGAGGCCGCCGAATCCCGGCGTTTCGACGGCGTCAACCCGCAGGCGACGGGCGTTTTGCGCCGCAACGGTCTGAAGGCCTGGACCAAGCCGGCGCCCTCGCTATACCCGCACCAGTGGAGCTGGGACTCAGCGTTCATCGCGCTAGGCCTCGCGCACGTCGATAACCGCCGCGCCACGGATGAGCTGGAGAGCCTGTTTCGCGGCCAGTGGTCCACGGGCAAGGTGCCGCACATAGTTTTCGACCCCCAGGCGCCGCCGAAGAGCTACTTCCCCGACGCGGAGCGCTGGAACTCCTCCGCGCTCTCGGAGGACGCGCCCTCGGACAAGCGCACCAGCGGCCTGTGCCAGCCGCCCGTCCACGCCATAGCCGTCAGGCGTATCTGGCAGAACTCGCGGGGCAAGGACGAGGAGCGCGTCGCCCGCGCCCACACCTTCCTCGAAGGCAACTACCGGCGATTGTTTTCCTGGCACCGCTACCTGGCAACCGCCCGCGACCCCGAAGGCTCGGGGCTCGTCACCATCTACCATCCCTGGGAGAGCGGTACCGACAATTCCCCGCGCTGGGACGCGGCCCTGGAGAGGATCTCCGTCGGTGACGTTCCGTCTTACACCCGCTACGACCTCCAGCACGTCTCCGATCCCTCGCACCGTCCGACCGACAGCGAGTACGACCGCTTCCTGTGGCTGCTGGAGCTCCTCAAGCGGGCCCGCTACAACGAGGCCGACATCTACGAGAGGCACCCCTTCCTGGTCAAGGACGTCCTCTTCTCGGCCATCCTCGTCGCGGCAAATGAGGCGTTGTTGGAGATCTCCGAGGTCGTCGATGCGCCAGGCGAGGACCGGCAGCTGATAGAAGGTTGGATCGAACGCGGCCGCGCTGGCCTCGAGGAGCAGTGGGACCCCGACCTCGGACTCTGCCTGGACCGGGACGTGCTCGCGGACGAACTCGTGCCGGTGCGCACGATAGCCGGTTTCGCCCCCCTCATCGGGGGCGGGCTCGACCGCCAACGCCTCCGCGACCTCCTCACGACGCTCGACTCGGGCGATTTCGCCGGTAACCCCGATCTTCGCTACCCATTGCCCCCCTCGACCAGCCCCGAAGAGCCCGGTTTCCACCCTCGCAGCTACTGGCGCGGTCCGGTCTGGCCCGTCGCCAACTGGCTCCTGTGGTGGTCGCTGCTCCGCGCGGGGGAGGGAGAGAGGGCCCAGAGCATGCGGCGCGGAACCCTGGAAGAGCTCTCGGACGGCGGCTTCGCGGAGTACTTCGAGCCGTTCACCGGCGAGCCGCTCGGCTCCGGCGAGCAGTCATGGACCGCCGCAGTAGCCCTCGACATGCTCGCCACAGGCGGCGCGGACTAGCACGCTCCGGCCTGCGGCCTCCGCTTGTCAGCTTCTCGTTTTTGGCTTACCGCTTGCGGCTGGATGAAGTGCTTCGCATAGCTAACTACCTACCGCGGATCGCCCATCCGGCTGCGACCCGGAACTAGAGCATCTGTCATAGCAATTGGGCCGCGGTTCGGTAGCCACAGTGCCGAAAGAAACCCCGAGCGTCCGTGGCCGTCACCGTACCCAGGGCCCGGCCCATCGCCTCGATCAGCGCCGCGCGGGAGCGCCGCGCGGGA
>JBKPOM010000238.1:0-6424 GCA_046733115.1 Actinomycetota bacterium
ACGCTCAAACCCAACGCCTCCTCGGCCCACCTCTTGCCCTTACCTTGGTAGCCGGCGTCGACCCACAGGTCCGACTTCCTCCTACCTGTGGATCAGTCGAAGCTAACCATGCGCTGGTCGAGGGGCATGGCATCGGTGACCTTCTTGGCCGGATCCACCCTCTTGACCTCCAGGGGCGTGCCCTTGGCTTCGGCCTCGTCGAACGCCTCCGTGCCGGCTGTGTTCCGGCCGGTGACCGTAAATGAGTCGACCTCATAGGGTAACCCGTTCGACGCTAGCGACTGCGGGGCGTCCATCACGTGGAAGTGCAGATGCGGCGCCAGGCTGTTGCCGGAGTTGCCCACTAGCCCCAGCACCTCACCCCGCTTCACCCGCTCGCCCTCCTTCACGCGGATGCTGCCCGGCTGAAAGTGCGCGTAGAGCGCGTAGTTGCCGCCCCCAATGTCGAGGATTACCGAGTTGCCGTCGGCCTCCTCGGGGGTGATGTTCTCGGGAAAGACTCCGGGCACTTGCTCGGGGAGCCCGTCGACCACCTTAACCACCGTGCCGTCGGCGACCGCGATCGCCTCCTGCCCGTAGATAGTATAGCTATCCAGTTCCTTCTTCTTGCCGCTATAGAGGCGGTTGTCGGCATCGAGCTGCTCGTAATCGACGGCATAGCGCTGCGCAAGCCAGATTTGCCCGTCGATCGGGAGCGCCGCCCGGGTGTGGCGGGTCGCGTCGCAACACGAATCGGCCGCCAAGTAGTTAGAACCTTTTAGCGGAGGGCCGATCACGACGACGTTCCGGCGGTCGACCTCGGTTGTTCCCACCTTCTCGGTGATCTGCTGTTGATCGGGCGGGGCTGCGGCGGCCTTCAACGACAGGCGGTGGACCAGCCGGTCGGGCACCTTGTCGGCTTTATCGAAGATCACGTGCAGGAAGACGAGCGCCGTCATCGACGGGGCTAAGGTGTCGGCAGATTCCCGTAGGCCGGCCGGCTGGAGACGGCCGGCCACCTCTTTCGCATCGAGCGTCGTGACGACATCGCCGGTGTCGGCGTCGAGCACCTCGAGCTTGCCGATGCTCACCTTACCGCTGCTAAAGTTGGTCGCCGCGAGTTCGTACACCAGGTGCGTACGGCCGTCGGACCCGGCGAACGGAATCGGGGCGTAGGGCACGTCGCCCACGATCGGGGTCGGCTCCTGGGCGCCCTCGCCCGCCTCTGCGGTCGCGATAGTCAACTTGACTTCGGCGCCTTCAGCCCTAAGGTGGACTTGGGCACCTTGCTCTGGCTCTTTGGGCGAACTTTGGGCGGATTCGTTGGTGGCGGAAGCGTGGTTTTGTGCCTGTTTTTCGTTGCTGCAGCTCGGCAGAGCTAAGACCAAGGCGACCACCAGCGGGAGAACGAACACAATAGAGCTCGCCCTACCAACCCACAGCACTTTAGCCGCCATGTTCATGAGCATGCGTCGCTCCCTTTGCTAGGAGGGGGAGAATGAAGGTAAGACTCCGCCCCCTTACGTAACGAGTCCAGCATACACCTCAGGCTGAGTGGGCACATCCTCCAAATGAGTGGTTTTCGAGGCTGCTTGAACGTTGCTTGGTGTTGCGAACTTCCAAGAATCCGCCTCTTCTGAGAGCCTGTTTGGTAAGGGTGAGGGTTAAACCTTTTTGGCGTTGTGGTGTATGCGGAGGAGCTATCTGATAGCTCTACTAGGGTAGAAACGCGCTTCGAAAACTAGGGAAGCTGCCCCGTAAAAACGGCCCGCGGGGGTACTGTTCTGCGTATAGTAGAAGCAGATTTAGCTCCTCCGAGTCCAACCTTGTTACTTATCATACACGCTCTAATAGATCCCGTTTGCTGCTAGCCTACACTGCGCGCCTAGTGTGCACCATGAAGCGGAAAGAACTCGATTACATCCGCTTCGATCGTCGGCACCCCTTGGTATCGGGCCACGCTGACGCGGTGGTTACCGTCCTCGACGAAGTACGAATCCCCGACCTTGTACAGCCTGACCGCTGGCAGGTCTAGCCCGCGGTGGAACGCTCGGTCTACCCTCATCCACCTCTCCGCAAGGCTCGCCTTCGTGGGCATGAAGCCGCGATCGAAGGCCTCGTGGCGGCCCACGCTGCCGACTATCTTCGACACCTCGACGTCCTTCAGGCCCAAACCACGGCGGTTGTGCGCCAGGTGCCCATCCCCGACCTCGTCGAAGGCCAGCAGCCGACTGCATTCACGCCGCAAACGGGCCGCCATGCGCCCCAAGAAGGCCCGACGCCGGGCGCGGCTGAAGTCCGCCTCGACCTGTGCCTCAACGCTCATGAAACCGATCACGGCTCGGCCACCCCCTTCTTGACACCAAAATGTAGTTGGCTAATGGCCTCGATAGTACCGGCAAACCCGGACACGATCGTTCCTGATTGACGATGAAAAGGAAAGTTCAAGAAGGGGGGCATTCGCAATAATAACTGTCCGGGTTCTTGGCCTTAGACACGAACTTCTTAGAACTCCGTTAAAGACGAAGTTCGCAGAATTACTCTACTACGTACTCGGGTGAATAGGGGGTCGGGGTAGGCGGAGGGGCACACTGCCGGTCCTCGATGGTGCCGATTTGCTCGCCCGTCACGGTAGATCAGACGAGCAATTCTTCGCTGATAAGCACGCGTCGTATTTCTTTTGCCCTTTTGCTCACTTCACTCCTCCTGTTCTGTTCGGCCCGTCCTCTGCCGCGCGGCAAGAGTCCCCGGCGCATCCCGCGAGTGCGTCCAAACGGTCGGCCAGCGCGGGCGGGTTCGCCGGATTATAGGCGTTCTCGTTTTCGTAAGGGTCTTGCGGCCTGACGTAGAGGTTCCTCTCCCTGGTGCCCCAATGGACGTAGGTGCGGCTCTTGCTCAGCGCCGCGCGATAGGGGGGCATGGGACTGTCGTCGGTCGTGGGCCTCTCGTTCAGGAAGGCCGTGCGCGAGAGCGTGCCGCCCTTCCACGCCGGAAGTACGCTCCTGCCGTCCGTGTAGGCGGGTGGGGACAGCCCGGCTATCGCCTCGAACGTGGGGGCAAAATCGTTGTTTAGGATTAGCTCGTTGCTTTTCGCATCGTGGGGCACGCCCGGTCCCTTGACGTACAGGGGCACGTTCGCGGCTTCCTCGTAAGGCGTGCTCTTGGCGCCGTGGTGGGAGAACCAGCGGTGCTCACCCATCTGCGTGCCGTTGTCCGAGGTGAAGATCACGTAGGTGTTGGAAAGTTCGCCCTTCGACCTAAGCAGGTCGAGCACGTCGCCGACCGCGTCGTCCACCTGCCTCGTCGAGCGAAGCTGGTTTTGGTGCCACTCGTTGAGCTGGTTTCGGTCCGCTCCGGTAAGCGGGGGGCGGCTTCGTATCCACTCGGGCTTGTCGGAGACGTCCTCGTCGTAGGAAGGCTTCGGGGGCAGCTTGGCGTTCCGATACAGCCCCGAGTAGCGCTCCGCGTAGTCGCCGGCCTCTAGGTGCGGTTGCGCAGACCAAAGGAACAGGGCGAAGGGCTTGTCCTTGCCGGCCCTCCGTTTTAGGAAACCGAGCGCCTTGTCCCGTAAGCGGTCGCCCCAGCTGCCGTGTCGTCCCGCGTAGTTCCGGACGGTCGAGTTCTTCCTGACCTTGAGGCCGGGGACGCCCGGGTCGGCCTTCGCGTACCAGTAGTTCCACCCCGGCGGCTTGTAGGAGGCATCGTAGCCGTTCAGGTACTTCCCGACGAGGGCGGTCGCGTAGCCGCCCCGCCTGAGCTCGGTCGCGACCGTGGCGGCCTCCTTGCCGTTCTCGCGGAAGGTTTGCGCGCCGCCGTCGGGCGCGTAGTTCCTCTCGACGCCGGTGTTGTGGGGGTACTGGCCCCTAAGGATCGAGGCTCGAGAGGGGCAGCAGAGGGATTCCGTGACGTAGGCGTTGGAGAACGTCATGCCCTCGCCCGCTATCCTCGACCTCACGTTCGGCATCGCGAGCACCGTGTTTTTGGGCTGGTCGTCGGTCATGACGAACACTATGTTCGCCCTGTCAGCGTCGAAACCGCAGGAGAGCAGTACCAAGGCGACGGCCGCGGCGAGCGCCACGAGCAGTGCGGTTTTGTAGTGCTTCGTGTTTATGAAATGTGTGTCCTCCTGTGTACCTCGGGGGCTGGGCCGTTAGCGCGGCGCCAGCCCCCCTTGCCGATCGGTCGTTGGGCTCAATCTCCCCGCACGCGCTCGCAGCCTACACCGACCTCCGCGCCGGAGTCCACGATGCCCAAGTCGCGGCCCGGGCGGCCAGCGACCAGGTCATTGGTGTCTCCGTCTCGCACGTTTAGCTTGTCTTTCCCGCCGTTACCGCAGACGAGGTCCCTGTCGTGGGTGTAGGGGTCAGCGTGTAGCTTTCTGCATACGAACTTCCAAGAATTCATCTTCTAGGCACTTCGGTGAATACGTCCAAGAGGAAGGGCCGAGGCACACAGCCTCGGCCCCGTTCCGGCGGAACCTCGATTCGTAGCGGAGCTACTTCACCCCGTGCACACGCCTCCCGGCTTGCTCGTCTTGCAGTTGTTGGGTGCCAGGCGATTGCCAGGGCCGCTCTTGTCCCAGAGGATGTCGGGCTTGTTTCGGAGGATCGTGTTGCCGACGAGGGTGTTGTTGGTGGGCGCCGTCCCTCCGGGGACCTTGACCACGACCACCCCGCCGGAGAAGGCCGTGGGCCCGGATGGAACGTTATGGACTATGTGGTTCCCTTTAACCTCCATACCCCTAGCCTCGAGCAGCGCGATGCCGACTCCGGAAAGCTGCGGCGTCTCTTCGGTGGCCGCGCAGGCCCGCGTGTTGTTCGTGACCGTGTTGCCGGCCACGTCGAAATCGCCAGCGGGACCCGGCTCATCGGCGAGGAACCACATCCCTTGGCAGTTGTTGTGCACTTCGTTGCCAGCGATCCGTCCATGGAGGGCGTTACGAACCAAAACGCCGACCAAATTGCCGTAGGTTTCGTTGGCGGCCACGGTCGCGTCCGCATGCGGGGAGTCGCCCACGTAGATTCCGGCCTCATCAGAGCCGCTCGTAAGGTCGGAGACGATCCGCGTACCGGTCGAGGAGAAGGCGGTGATCCCGTATTCCCCGTTGTTGAAGGCGCTGTTCGCCACGAACCTTGCGTTTCGTGCTCCTAACGCGACGATCCCGTGGTCCTTAAAGTCGCGCACCGTGAAGCCGCTGACGCTCATGTCGTTCACATACTCGTTGACCTTGCCGATTTTGAAGTTAACATCGCCTAGTACGCAGATGCCCGACGGACCACAGAACGAGCCTACCCTGTCTGGCGGCTCGATCACGGCGTCGAGCCCTCGCAGCGAGATACCGTTCTTGCGGATCACGACATCCTCATGATGAACGCCGGATACGACGATGGTGTCGCCAGGGTCTGCGGCGTTGAGCGCCTTCTGGATCGAGTGGCCCGGACGAGGTGCCCTTTCGGCTTCGCAGAGGCGAAGCCAGCAAACGCAACAAGCCACAAGGCCATCAATGCCGCCAGCGTAATCGTCAAGACCATGCGTCTCATAACGCATCTCCTTTCCTAGCAGGGGAGTAGAGGCTGTCTCATTGATAAGCCGCTCCGCAAGGACGGAGCGGCAAACCCCTTAGAGCCGGAAAACCCCAAGGGGGGATGGGCCTTCGGGGACCGTGGACAACCACCAACGATCGTCGACGTCCGAGCAGCACATAACTCTCTGCCTCCGAGCGTTCGGCATGAGCAGCCATCCTACGCTCGCCCCAAAGTAGGCGAGCGCCAGCACAAGCATCGTCAGGAGATAGAAGTTCACGGGAAGCTCATCCGAATCCTGGAGCTCTTCCGCAGGCGTGAGGAGGTAGCTTCCGTCCGGCATATGATCGGGATCCGCATGCCCCACATTCGCCCCCGTAAGGGCAGAGGGCACGCCGGGCACCTCGGATGTGGGCGCTGGCAAGGAGAGGAAGATCCCGAGGTAGCAGAGCATAACACCTGCCAAAAGGAGGAAGACGAGTCCTTGCATCCTTGGCTGCTTTGCTAGGCGCAGAGCCTGTTCTCCTTCTCTGGCTTCTTGGTGACCTGCAGGTAGCGAGTCCTTCTCTAGGAGGAGGGCAGGTAGCTGTCCTGTGCCTTCACGTGGCATCAGCTGGTCACGCGACGAACGCAGTATACGCTTCTCTGAGGAACAAGTATGTGCTCCAGAGCAGCATGTGCCACAGCGCAAAAAGAAAAGCGCCCGAACTTCCGAGAACTCCATTTGGAAGTTCGCAGAATACCCCCTCCACACACTCGGTTGATAAGGGCTAGAAGAAGGGGCCGAGGCTCTTAGCCGCCCCCACCCCTTCGCGGATGCTCCTCGTTTACGAGAGCAGGTCCTTTAGGTCGCCCTTCTTCTCCTTAGCCCTTCCCTTCCTCTGATCCGAGCGACCTTCCCTCTTTTTGCCCTTGTCGCCCGT
>JBKPOM010000239.1:0-3761 GCA_046733115.1 Actinomycetota bacterium
GCCGTGGCGCGCGAAGAGTCCTTCGACCCGCTCCAAGCGCTCTGGGGTGAGCTTCACGTAGCGCCCCCACTTCAAGACGAACGGTCGTCCCGCTCGGTTGCCAACCCAGTAACCGATCTGGTTGCCGATGATAGCCCCAAGTATGCCGAACACTAAGGCGTCCCCGAGGTCGAGATGGCCCTGCTGAACCAGGACGCCTGAGGCCAGTAGTATCGCCGCGCTCGGGAAAGGGATTCCCGAGGTCCCTAGCATCACGCCGAAGAAGACGATCAGGTAGCCGTAGTGCTCGATCAGGGGGTAGAGTTTATCCATGGAAACAGCAAGAATATAGGATCGATGGCCCGAGGTTCACGCCTCCCAAGGCCTAGCTCTTCCTGCGCTCCAGATCGGCCGCAGCGTTCTCGAACCCTACGACCATCAGGTACGTGACCGTCGCCGCGAACGCTCCCAGCGGCCAACCCAGCGCGCTCGGTACGAATGCGCCTACCAGATAGGCCGCACCCAGGGCCAACCCCACCGAAAGAAAGTGGAAGCTGCCCCAGAGCTGGATCCTTTTCGGGGGGTCTCCGAAGTGCTCCGTCATGCCCCCGAAGGCCAGAGCCCCCACCAACGTGAAGGCGGCGATCGCCCCGCCGCAGAACAGGAGCACCTCTAGCGGCTCCGGTGGTCCGTAGCTGCCGGTTAGGAGCATGCTGGTGGGCCCAACGGTGAGCGTGTAGCCGTAGGCGGTCGCGCTCGCCCCTACGACGCTCCGCAGACCAGGGCGGTAGCTTCCCAAAAGGGAAGGTCGCGGTGCTTCCACAGTCATACCTCCTCGGTTTGGTGTTTCGTTGCAACGCGAAGGCAACCCAACCCCCGACGTTCCCATCCCCGGTATCTACTCGGTGTTACTTGCGACGGTTCTCGCTGTCTCAGGCGCCCGCATCAGCTGTGACCCTACCCGACTTCACGGCAGCGCACAGGGCCGCGTGGTCCCGCTCGGTCTGGTCGGCGTAGGTCTCCGCAAAGGCGGCGATCGCCGCATCGAAGCGCTCGCTCTTGCCGAGGTAGGCCGAGATCTGCACGCGGTCGCCGGAGCGGGCGTGCGCGCGGGCCAGCGCCCAGCCGCAGAGGCCCGCATAAAGGGTCAATCCCTCAGCCGACATGCGCTCTACCTCAGCCGAGCCCTTCATGTCCCTGAGCTGACGCCAGTAGAAGTCGCGTCCCTCCGGGCCGCGAAACCAGCCGAGGAAGATGTCGCTCGCGGCCTGCATCAGACGCTGCCCGGCAACGACGCGCTGTCCCTGGTGCTCGTAGGCGCTCGGCGGAACGTGGCCTTCCAGTACCGAGGGTCCCGCCTCCTTGACCTGGAAGAAAAGAGGGTCGTCCTCGCCGCGGCCCTCGAGCAACACGACGTAGGCCCTGGTGCCCACGCTGCCAACCCCAACGACCTTCCTTGCTGCGTCCACAAAGCGGTACCGGTCGAGCAGGCGGCGCCGATCGTCTTGCAGGGTAGTCTTGTAGCCCTCAAGGATGTCGTGGATCTGAACCCTGAGCTCGTCCCCCTCGGGGATACGGACCAGGAGCGGTGGATCGTCGCTTATCATCCGGCGTCCATCGACGACCCTTGTCAGCTTGGAGAAGGCTTGCAGACTGTTTCGGCCGCGCGCCTTCCGCACGGCCTTATTGAACTTCTTCGTGGTCTTTTTATTGGTCCTCGCGCCGGAGAGCAGACCGAAAGCTTCCTCCTCGCCGACGCGCGAGTACCAGACCTCGAGCTCTCCCATCCCCGAGAACTCGGCCATTCGCTGCCGGTACGAAGCCACGGACGCCTGCGCGGCCTTGCGGCACTCCGCCGCGTCGAAGCCGTTGTCGCGGGCTGCCACCACGAAGCTAGCGGCGAGGCGTTTGATGTCCCACTCCCACGGCCCAGGCAGGGTCTCGTCGAAGTCGTTGAGGTCGAAGAGCAGGGCGCGTTCCGGGGAGGCGTACATCCCGAAGTTCAGGAGGTGGGCGTCGCCGCATAGCTGAGCCTGGATGCCACTCTTCGGCGTGCTGGCAAGGTCGTTGGCCATCACCATAGCCGACCCTCGCATGAACGCGAAAGGAGAAGCCATCATACGCGCGTAGCGGATCGGCAACAGCTCCGGAACCCGGTCCATGGCCTGCGCCTCCAGGAGATCGATTGGATCAGGCCGATCTGGCGCCGGTGCCCACTCCGCGTGGCTGCCCCTCGGGACCGCCCGACGCGCGGCTCGCCCGCGCTCGTGACGTTGCTGGTGGCTCGCGGTCGCCTGCGCCGTCCGGCCGGGATCGGTCGTCGCGCCGGACGCCCCGGGCGAGAGGTTCGGGTCTTGCTCGACTTTCATGGTTTCTCCTTTACGGCCCTAGAATCCTGCGCGCCCGGGCACGAGTTCCTACTCGTCCGACCGGCGAACAGCCCGCGGTAAGGCAACCGTCTCGTTAGCGGTGCTCGGGAGGGTAGAAGTAACTTCCGTAGGCTTGCAGCGCCGCTTCGATTTGTTGCAGGACATCGCTCTGCTCCAGGGGCAACCGGCCTATCCGAACGTTGCGCAGTCCATCCAGGAGCAGGTCGGTTACCTGCAGCCGCAACGACGCTTCGGTTGCAGAGACCACCAGCACTTCCTCGATCGCCGGAATTCGATCGTCGTTTCCTTTCATGTCGTCCATCCCTCGCTATGTTACGCCCGACTCCGGGCGGTCCTGCCCGCGCTCGGAGAGCGTCAATCGGACAGCACGCACGACGCCCAGGCCCCCTAGAAAGGCGCCCACGGCCACAAGCGGCCAGGCGACCAGGCGCGGGAAGCGGACGCCTACCAACGACGCCCCGAGCAGGGCGCCGCTCGCCGCCGCGGCGAGCGCGTGCTCGTGGGTTTGTCGAGGGGCAGCGCCCTTCTGGACGAGGGTGCCCACCACCCTCGAGACGGTGGCCCCAACCCCCGTGCCGCCGACGACGCCGGCGCGCGCCCCGCTGTCGCTCGTGTCCACCTGCCGGTCGGGGCGCACCCTCGGACGTCCCCCCGATCCTTCCAGGCGGATCTCCCGGCTGTTGGAGATGTCGTCCTCGAAGAGTCGCTCCATCTGTTGTGCGAAGTCCGTGTCTTCCACTACCAGGTCTATCTCCCAGTTGGCGGCCAGGCTGCTGAAGTTCAGGTTCGTAGATCCTACCTTCGACAGCCAGCCGTCGGCGACGAGGGTCTTGGCGTGGATCATCGGGCCGCCGTATTCGAAGATGCGTACACCCGCCTCCAGGAACTGCCGGTAGCCCGCGCGCGAGACCCTGCCTATCCAGGCAATGTTGTTGGTGGCCGGCGTGAGGACCCTCACGTCGACGCCGTCGCGCGCCGTGGCCATCAGAGACTGAGTCAGGATAGGCATGGAGAGGAAGTAGGGGTCGGTGATCCAGAGCCGCTCCTGCACCCCGGCCGTGAGCAACTCAAGCGTACGCAGGGTCCTCATCCTGCGCGGTTCCTGGACGACCAGGCGCGCGGGCGTTTCCCCCGCGGCCGGTATATCCCCCGGGTCCGGGCGCTCGTCGTCGGGCAATTTCTCCACCAACTCGCCCCACAAGCCGGTGAAGGCGCGGTTGATGTCGGCCACCACAGGTCCCCTCACGCTGACCGCGGTGTCGCGGTAGGGCAGCCCCGTCTCCTTGGAGCGGACCATCCAGCCGTCGGCGATGCACACACCGCCCGTCGAGGCGTATTCTCCGTCCACCGCAAGCAGCTTGCGGTGGTCGCGCCGAATAGCTCCGAGCGGCG
>JBKPOM010000240.1:0-6148 GCA_046733115.1 Actinomycetota bacterium
CGAGGCGCAGACCGGGTTCGGTTGAAACCGGTGCGGCCGGCGTTGATGGTCTGGTCCCGGGCAATGGGGCCCCGTGAACCGTGTCAGGACCGGAAGGTAGCAGCACTAAGCGGGTAACCTCATGTGCACCGGGGTAGCCGGACCGGAGTCGGCGGCCGGAAGTTCGCCGAACACGGCCACGTCGAAGGCGGGGTGCGCGGCATTTTAGCTAGTCAGCATTTCAGCTTTTTGTACCAACGCGTGACTTTTCTCGTGATCACAAACTCGGCTGTCGGCGGAAAGTTGAAGAGGAGCCGGTAGAAGATACAGAGTGCCGCATCAAAGCAAGCTGAAGTGCTGAAATGCTGACCGGCTGAAATGCTGAAGTGCTGACAGGTTCGGTATACTAGTCGCGTGAGTCAAACGAACCGACGTTACTCCGCATGAAACACACCACGCTTTATCGCAAGTGGCGGCCGCGCGCTTTTAGTGGGATCGTGGGTCAGGAGGCGGTGGTGCGGACGCTGAGGCGTGCCATCGAGACGGACCGGGTCTCGCACGCTTATCTTTTCTCTGGTCCTCGAGGGACGGGGAAGACCAGTACGGCGAAGGTTCTGGCGATGGGGTTGAATTGCGAGAAGGGGCCTACCGCGGAGCCGGATGGGACTTGCGGGAGTTGCCGGGCCATCGTGGGTAATTCTTCTATTGACGTGCTGGAGATGGATGCGGCTTCGAACCGTGGGATCGATGAGATCCGGGACCTCAGGGACAAGGTGAACCTCGCGCCCGCCGCCGCGCGGGTGAAGGTCTACATCATAGACGAGGTTCATATGCTGACCACGGAGGCCTTCAACGCCCTCCTCAAGATGCTCGAGGAGCCGCCCGAGCACGTCGTGTTCGTGCTCGCCACGACAGAGAAACACAAGGTGTTGCCGACCATCATCAGCCGGTGCCAGAGCTTCGACTTCAGGCGCCCGAGCATCGAGACGCTGACAGAGAAGCTCGCGGAGATCTCCGACGCCGAGGGCATCGAGGTCGAGCCCGAGGCTTTGACCGTCATTGCGCGCGAGGGGAGGGGTTCCTTCAGGGACGCGGAGGGGCTTCTAGATCAGCTCTCGTCTTTTTCGGAGGGTAGGATCACGGCCTCCATGGTGCGCGAGTTGCTGGGCGGGGTCGGGCCGGAGGCCCTGATCGAAACCACTTACGCCCTCTCCGAAGGCAGGGCTGCCGAAGCCCTGCGCGTGGTTGACCGTCTTTCGAACGAAGGAAAGGACCTTGGCCAGTTCGTCGTCGAGCTGCTCGCGCACCTGCGAAACCTGATGCTCCTCCCGCACGCCCCCGAGGTCGCGCTCGCCGGGGTCGGGGCCGAGGAGCGGCCCCCGCTCGAGGAGCAGGCCAACGCCGTCCCGACGGCCGAGGTCGTGCGGCTCGTCGACGCTTTAGGCGACTCCCTGAGCCGCGTACACCGCGGTAGAGACCCGAAGCTGGAGCTCGAGCTCACCTTCCTCAAGCTGACCCGCGACTATACGGAACCGGATCTGGACGCCCTCCTGAGCCGCCTGGAAACGCTGGAGAGAGCCGTAGAGAACGGAAGCGTCGTCAAGAGCTCCTCGAGTACGACGGCGAACACCACGGGAGCCTCGCGCGAAGCGCCGCGGTCCGTGGGGCGAGAGCCCGAGCAAGAAGCCGCGGAGCCGGAGGCACAGTCCCGAGCGGTTCCGGTTCGGGAAGAGCCCGATGACCGGCCGGAGACTGGCATTGACCTTGCCTCGGAGTGGGTTGGGATCATGGGCGAGCTCAAGCGCCGCAGGCAGGCGCTCACGGCCGCGGTCTACGGCGAGGCGCGGGTCGAGGGCTTCGACGGGAAGGTACTGCGGCTCGTCTACCCTGAAGAGCAGAGTTTCCACGTCGGGATGGCGAGGGACGCGGGACACCTCGAAAAACTGGGCGCAGTCCTCGAAGAGCGTCTCGGTTCCAAACCGCGCCTCGAAGTCAGGGCCGCAGGAGGAGAAGCTGCCGCGCCCGTCGCGGAACAACCACCACCGGCGCCCCCGCTCGAGCGACGCGCGCCCGAGCCACGGCCGTCTTTCGAAGAAGCCCCGCCCGAGACGGGAAGCCCGAACGGCTCGGGCGGGACGGTCGCCGAGAGCGGCGGTCCCGAGTCGGGAGCGATGGGTAACGACGATAAGATCCGAAACGAGCGCGAAGTCTTCGAAATGGCGCGCGAATTCGACCTGTTCGATAACAATTAGGAGTTCAGAATCACTCGCTCACCCAGCCATAATTCCTAATTCAGAACACTGAACCTCTCCGAGAGGTTCAGTGTTCTGTGAGGTCGAAGTGAGGGCATATTGTAACTGGGTCGTCCGTGTGCGAAGTTGGCCGCCACAAATCAGAGGAGGGTCGGATGGAAGGCTCTGGTAAAGATGTTGTTCTGCTGTGCGAGGGATGTGAGGAGAGGATCTTGCTCGGCGGTCCGCTTTCGGTATGGAACTGCGGGAGAACCTCCTTCGACTGCGGGTGCGGAGCGCGGCTCACGCTCTCGCAGCGATTCGATCCGCCGGTGTCGAAAGAGCGGGTGGAGGACCGCACGGCGCTCTACCGCTAGAGAGGTGGCGGGAGCTACCACCGCGCTCCCGTGACGCTTTTCTCCTCTAACGGTAGACTTTTGGGCCAGGAGAAGGGCAGCGCTCCGATCAGAGATACTCGTGAGGAGCGTCGCCTCGCGAGAATCGCCTGGCGCGGTGCTCGTGCGGCGATCCGAGCACATCGGAGGAGGAGATAGAGGTGCAATTGATAGAGAGGCCCAGGGCCGAGGAGCGACGCGAGTACGAGATGCTCATTGGCGGCGAGTGGGTGGGGGCCCGCTCCGGCAAGACGTTCGAGAGCATCAACCCTTACACGGGCCGGGGGTGGGCCACGGCGCCCGAGGCGGGCGAGGAGGACGTCGACCGGGCGGTGCGCGCCGCGCGCGAGGCCTTCGACGAGGGGCCATGGGGCAAGATGACCGGTTCGGAGCGGGCGCGCCTGATGCGGCGCCTGGCCGAGCTTATCGCCGAGAACGCCGAGAGCCTCGCCGTCGTCGAGAGCACCGACAACGGCAAGCTCTTGCGTGAGATGGGCGGCCAACTGGGGTCGCTGCCGGAGTGGTACTACTATTTCGCCGGGGCGGCCGACAAGATACAGGGCGACACCATCCCCTCCCACAACCCCGACTTCTTCGTTTACACGAGGAGGGAGCCGATAGGGGTGGTCGGTGCGATCGTGCCGTGGAACAGCCCGCTTCTTCTCTTGACCTGGAAGCTGGCCCCCGCGCTCGCGGCCGGCTGCACCTTCGTGGCCAAGACGGCCGAACAGACCCCCGCCTCGACGCTGGAGTTCGCCAGGCTCTTCGAGGAGGCCGGGTTCCCGCCGGGCGTCTTCAACGTCATCACCGGCTACGGCGTCCCCACGGGCTCCGCCCTGGTGCGCCACCCCGGTGTGGACAAGGTCGCCTTCACGGGCTCCACCGAGACGGGCAAGCTCGTCATGAAGGATGCCGCAGAGCACGTTGCCAAAGTCTCGCTGGAGCTCGGCGGCAAGTCGCCGAACATAGTGTTCGAGGACGCTGACGTCGAGGCGGCGGCCAACGGGGTGGTCTCCGGGATCTTCGCGGCCACGGGGCAGACGTGCATGGCGGGCTCGAGGCTCCTGGTCCAGGAGGGCATCCACGACGAGCTCGTCGAGAGGCTCACCGAGAAGGCCCGCTCCATCAAGCTGGGCAATCCCCTGGAGGCGGAGACCGAGATGGGCCCTATAGCCTTCGAGGAGCAACTCGAGAAGGTGCGCGGTTACTTGGATGCCGGCCGGGAGCAGGGGGCCGAGGTGGTGTACGGCGGCAAAGCCCCCGAAGATCCCGCATTGCAAGACGGCTACTTCATCGAGCCGACGATCCTTACGAACGTGCACAACACGATGGAGGTCGCGCGGGAGGAGATCTTCGGCCCCGTCCTCTCCGTGATACCCGTCGAGTCCGAGGAGGAGGTCGTCAGGCAGGCCAACGACACGCCCTACGGGCTGGCGGCGGCCGTGTGGACAGACGACGTGCGGCGGGCTCACCGGGTGGCGCACGCGCTCAAGGCCGGCACGGTCTGGATCAACGCCTACCGCGCCGTGTCTTTTACCGCGCCGTTCGGCGGCTACAAACAGAGCGGCGTAGGCAGGGAGAACGGGCTGGAAACCCTCAGGGAGTACACCCAGACCAAAACGGTATGGGTCGAGCTCTCCGGCAAGACGCGCGACCCTTTCACGCTGGGCTAGAAAAATCCGTAACCGGGCGCCAATGTGCGGGGATGCCGGCCTCGGTAGGGGCCACCGAGACCTGGGGGAGACGGCCCGGGATGAGCGCGGTGAAGACCACTCCCAGCGGCAAGTCTTTCTCCACGTCGAAGGTCTCGCAGGCGAGCACCAGGCGGAAGCCGGAGCGCAACCGCTCAGGCCCCACCGTGAGGCCTGGGTAGGGCGGCTCGAAGCGGAGGCGGTGCCCCCGTTGAACGGGGGGAACCTCTGCCCGGAGGCGGCGGGCCACGGCGAGGAGGTCTCCCGCGTCGCCGTCGGCGGCGATGCGTCCACGGGCGCTCCGCACGGCGTGCGTGCTCAGCGCCGCCGCCACGAAGAGGCGCTGCGCTTCGAGGTCAAGGATCGGGTCCATTATTCGGGGTGTCGGTCCGCGTTTCGCGCGCCTGCCTGGTTCGGGTGGCGCCATTCTAGCAACCACGACGACGGTCCATCCATGCACGGGAGGAAGCGGGCATGACCGAGCCTCAAAACCTTACCAGGAAACTGCTTGCCGGCCACCGTTCGAAGGGGGAGCTCGTCGTCGGAGAGGAGGTTGACCTCGATGTGGATCAGGTCCTCATCGAGGACGCCACGGGCTCGATGACCGCCCTGCAGTTCGAGCGTTTGGGGGCGGAGATCGTCGAGGTCCCGCTCGCGGTGATGTACGTGGACCACAACGTCTTGCAGACCGACGGCAAGAACATGGACGAGCACCGCTACCTGCAGACGTTCTCGGCGCGCTACGGGGTCCACTACTCCCGCCCCGGCAACGGCATCTCCCACTACGTCCACCTGGAGAGGTTCGCCAGACCCGGCGAGCTCCTCCTCGGCGCCGACTCGCACTCCACGATGGCCGGCGCCGTGGGGATGTTCGCCGTCGGGGCGGGAGGGCTCGACGTGGCCGTGGCGATGGCCGGCCATGGCTTCTCGCTGGAGTGCCCGAAGGTCGTCGGGGTGGAGCTGCGCGGCGAATTGCCCGGCTGGGTGCAGTCCAAAGACGTAATCCTAGAGTTCCTGCGGCGCTACGGGGTACGGGGGGGCGTTGGCAGGGTCTTCGAGTTCACGGGGGAGGGGGTCTCCTCGCTCTCGGTCATGGAGCGGGGCACGATCTGCAACATGATCACGGAGCTTGGGGCCACCGCCGCCGTCTTCCCTTCCGACGGGCGGGTCCGCGAGTGGCTCGCCGCCCAGGGGCGCGAGGCAGATTACGCGCCGCTCGCGGCGGAGGAGGGGGCCGCCTACGACGAGACCGAGGTCGTCGAGCTGGCGGAGTTGGAGCCCCTGATCGCGAAGCCCAGTTCGCCCGGCAACGTCGTGCCGGTGCGCGAGGTGGCAGGGACCAGGACGGTGCAGGTGTGCGTCGGATCGTCGGTGAACTCCTCCTACGAGGACCTCGCCGCCGTCGGAGCCGTTCTGAGGGAGAACATCGTGCATCCGTCGGTGGAGATGACGGTGACGCCGGGCTCGCGCCAGATCCTCGACACCGTCTCGCGCAGCGGCGTCTACAGGGACCTCGTCGCCTCGGGGGCCAGGATGCTGGAGCCGATCTGCGGCCCGTGCATAGGCGTCGGCCAGGCCCCATCGAGGGGCGAACCCTCGGTCAGGACCTTCAACCGCAACTTTCCCGGCAGGAGCGGGACCGTGGGCGACGAGGTCTATCTCTGCTCTCCCGCCACTGCCGCGGCGACGGCGCTGAAGGGTGAGATCTCCGACCCGCGCGAACTGGGGGACCCGCCTCAGATAGAGCCCACACCCCCCGACCCTGCCGTCGATGCCCGCCACATCCTCGGCCCGCCGCCCCCCGAGGAGGCGCGGGGCGTCGAGATCTTGCGCGGCCCTAACATCGTGCCCC
>JBKPOM010000241.1:0-23166 GCA_046733115.1 Actinomycetota bacterium
GCGCCGTTCTTGTAGATCGCGTGCCCGTCCGCGGTCTCCAAAGCACGGTCGAACTTGAAGTTGATCTCGTGCTGCCCGAAGTTGCACTCGCCCTTGGCGTTCTCCACCTCGAGCCCGGAGGCGGCCATGGAGTTGCGGATGCGTCTGAGCAGCGGCTCGACGCGCGCCGTCCCGAGGAGCGAGTAGTCTACGTTGTAGTAGTTGGCTGGCTCGAGGTTCCGGTAGCCCTTGCGCCAGGCTTCCTCGTAAGTATCCATGAAGACGAGGAACTCGAGCTCCGTGCCTACCCAGGCTTCGAGGCCGCGCTCGGAGAGCCGCTCGAGCTGGCGCTTGAGAACCTGCCGCGGCGAGGCGACGACCGGATTGCCGTCCTCCCAGATGAGGTCGCACGTGACGAGCGCCGTCCCCTCCTGCCAGGGGACGCGCCTGAGGGTCTCCATATCCGGCTTGAAGACGAAGTCGCCGTAGCCGCGCTCCCATGAGGACATCGCGTAGCCCTCCACGGTGTTCATCTCCACGTCCACGGCGAGCAGGTAGTTGCAGCCCTCGGCGTCGTGCTCGACCACCTCGTCTAGGAAGTGGGTGGCCGTGAGACGCTTGCCCTGGAGTCGGCCTTGCATGTCCGTCATCGCCAGGAGTACGGTATCTATCCTTCCGGCGTCGACCTCGGAGCGTAGAGCATCGAGGTCGAGGCGTCCTTGGACCTGCGTCGAGTCCACTTTCTCTGCTCCTTTCTTTCGTCGCTCGTCTACTCCTCTAGCTCGGCTTCGGCCCTTTCGATGGCCTCGAACTCCTCCTCCGGCGCCTGAGCGACGAGGTGGTGGCGGCTGTGGATCGCGAAGTAGGCGATCATGATCCCGTAGACGATCGCCGCCCCGATTAGCACGCGGAGGTCGACGAGGAAACCGGCGATCACGGCGGCGACGCCGAGCACCAGGGCTATGCCCGAGGTCAGGACGCCGCCGGGCGTCTTGTAGGGACGCTCGAGGTCAGGCTCCCTGTAGCGCAAGATGATGTGCGAGAGCATCATCAAGACGTACGAGATGGTCGCCCCGAAGACGGATATCAGGAGGAGCAGGTCGCCCTGGCCGGTTAACGAGAGCAGAAAACCGATAATGCCTGGCACTACCAGCGCCACCCACGGCACGTGGCGCCGGCTGGTGAGTGAGAGCCACCTCGGAAGATATCCCGCCCGCGAGAGTGCGAAGATCTGACGCGAGTAGGCGAAGATGATCGAGTAGAAGCTCGCGACTAGGCCCACGACGCTGGCAACGTTGATGACAGCAAACAGAGCATTCTTACCACCGTAGGCGTTGGGTGAGGCAATCGCGTCGGTGAGCGGGGCGCCGGACTCTTGGAGCTGAGCGGAGCCTCCCCCACCGGGCGCGAAGACGAGGATGAGCCCCGCCAGCACGAGCAGGCTGAACATGGCGCCGATCAATCCTCTGGGCATATCCCTTGCTGTGTCGCGGGTCTCCTCGGCTGCGAGCGGCAGGCCCTCTATGGCCAGGAAGAACCAGATCGCGTACGGAACCGCCGCCCAGATCCCCACGTACCCGAACGGGAGGAAAGAGCTAGCGCCGGCGGCGTTCGTGGGGGCGATGTTGAAGAGGTTGGTCGGATCGAAGTGCGGGATCATCCCGACCACGAACACGACGATGGCTACGACGGCCACCGCGGTGATGATAAACATCAGCCTTAGAGCCTCGCCGGTACCGTACAGGTACAGCCCTACGAAGACCGCGTAGAAGGCAAGGTAGACTAACGGTCCGCCAAAACCGATTGCCGACTCCACGTACGACCCGATAAAGGTGACGACGGCGGCCGGGGCGATCGCGTACTCGATTACGATCGCCGTGCCCGTGAGGAATCCCCCCCACACCCCCATGGCCCGCCGGGCGAAACCGTAGCCTGCCCCGGCGACCGGAATGGCGGCCGACATTTCGGCCAGCGCGTAGACCATCGCGGTGTACATGACCGCCATGAGGATCGTGGCTATGAGCAGGCCGCCCCACCCACCCTCGGCGAGCCCGTATTGCCAGCCGCCGAATTCACCCGAGATGACGTAGGCGATCCCGAGCCCCACCAAGAGCACCCAGCCAGCCGCTCCTTTCTGCAGCTGGCGGTGCTCCATGTACTCTTGCCCGGCTCTCTCGTACTCGACTCCCCCCGGTCGTCCCCTTCTTCCTTCGGGTCCACTACCTCTAGGTTCATTCATCTCGGCCTCCTTTTCCCCAGAACTGACCATAATGACCTATGATAGATCTCGCTACCCGCGACAGTTCTCCACATCCCACCCCGGTCGCCTGCCGGATGCGGTCCCAAAGCGGCATCCGCCTCCTCCTTTTGCATTAGCTCGCTGGCTACAATAGCATCATAATTAATTCTAATTTGTCGCACAAGAGGATAAGGATACGTACTTTCTTTGTTGGAGATGGGCGGTCGGGTAGGATTCGTGCGTTCCTAGGATCGGGCGTGAGCAAAGGAGCTGAAGATAAGGTTGGATCGGCAAAATTCGAGCCCGCTGAAAGGTGACCCCCTCTACTTGAAGGTCGAGTGGCGCATAGAGGACCTCCTGGTGCAAGGCCGCTACAAGGCCGGGGACCGGATACCCACCGAGGCCGAGCTGGTGGATGTTCTCGGCGTGTCGCGGGTGACGGTACGGGCGGGGCTGGCGCGCCTGGTGGAACGAGGTTCGCTGGAGCGGCGGCGAGGAAGCGGAACTTTCCTGGTGCGGCCACCGAAGGGTGCCAGGCTGCAGGCCGGGCTCGAGCGGCTCGAGACCTACACCGTACACGCCGAGCGGCTGGGGCTCAAGCTGGGCAGTGAGGACCTCAGCATCGAGGCGGTCGGCGCGAGCGCGGACGAGGCGCGTGCGCTGGAGATCCCCGGAGGGAGCCCGCTCGTCAAGGTCTCGCGCGTCCTGCTCGTCGAGGGGAAGCCGGCGGCTTGGATGGTGGACGTGGTGCCGGAGAGCGTCCTCGGCGCGGAGGAGATCCGGAAACGCTTCCGCCCGGACGCTATGCTGGTCGACCTCCTGGTCTTCGAGGGCGTCGGCGTGGGCTTCTCCCAGATGTTCATCGAGGCCGCGATGCTCGGGCCGGACGACCCGGTCGGCGGAAAGCTGCGTCTGAAATGAACCTTCGGCCGCGCTTCTCCTGACTCAGACCATGTACCTCGCCGATGGGCGCCTGGCGCAGTGGTCGCGCGACACCTTTTTGCCGGGTAACCTCAACCTGCACGTCGTCCGTGAGCTCTTCGAGGTACGGAGGCTCACCTAAGAGGGGCGCGGTAGGCTGACCCCGACGTACGAGGATCGCGGCGATCACCGGCGCGCGACCTCACCAGGCGCGAAACGGCGGCGTGCAGGTGGGTGGCCAGGTCCTTGAGCAGCAGCGAGGGCGGGTCCTCCCTGGCGGAGGAGCACTCCCTAACGTCGCCCCAGTGCCGAAGGCGGAGCCAGAGCCGGTGATGAATATCGCCCGAACCTGGGAGTCCTCGTCGCCGCGCGCAGCAACTCGCGCGCGGTGATCAAGTCCATCGTATTCCTCGGTGGGCGGTCTAAGGTGATACGCAAGCTTTTGTTATCCATGCCCGGTGTCTCCTCAATGTCCCTCCCGCTAGATCGCCGAGGCTCGTGCAGTATCAACTACCGTTAAGAGTTCTAAGACGCAACCGGGCGGCTCGCCGCCAACACCGCATGCACCTGCTCGCGTAACGAGGCGCCGCGAGCGAACCTTCCGTCGAATATGGCGCTGCCCACCGTGAAGCCCCAGACGCCCGCGTCGGCCAAGCTTCGGATCCTCTCCTCGCTGTTCATACTGCCGGCGGCGATTACCGGGACGTCGACCGCCCCGACCACCGATCGCACCAGCGCGCCCACGTCGCCGTCGTAGCGGTAGGCGAGCAGATCAAGGCCGCTTACGCCCTCCATGGCCGCCAGCCGTCGGGCGCTCTCTGTGATCTCCTCGATCCCGCCACGGAGCTGGCTCGGGTGGCCGACGACCCTGCCCGGGAAAGGGCAGTAACGGATGCCACTCCCGGCGAGTATTTCGGTGACCTCCTCAGCGTGGGTGCCACCGAGCAAGTAGTCGACGCCGAGTTCGAGGGACACCTGGGCCGAGCGCAACTCTTCCCGCTTCTCTTCGCTAACGACCTCCAGCATGACCTCTTGGCCGCACTTGTGGATCACCTCCGCCAGCGCCTTTAACCGGTCGAAGGGGAGTCCGATGTCCTTGAAGCCGACGTAGCGGAGGCCGACGTCACGGATTTCACTGTGTACCTCGAAGGCATTCTCGACGGTGACGTCCTCGTGGGTGAGCATGAAGATGAACTCCGGCATCACTTAATCGCCTCTCCCTTCTTTGTTCCATGCCTTGGGGCGGCGTGTTGCGCTCGCGGGCAAGAGCTCGCCTAGGTGCTCGACCACGTAGTCCAGCCGGTCAGAGGAGCCTATGGCCTCCTCGAGGCCGGTCGCTCCGGTCAGAACTAGGGCGCTGACCATGCCGGCCTCGTTCGCCATGCGCACGTCGGTGGCGAGGCGATTGCCTACGAGCAGCGTGTCCCGAGCCGGGACGCCGAGGTGGTCCAGCAGCGCGGCCGCCATGTGCGGCGAAGGCTTGCCGACGATAGCCTCGGCGTAGGCCCCAGTCGAGGCTTCGATGGCGGCGAGCATGGCCGCGCAGTCCGGGAGGCCGCCGTCGGGGGTCGGGCAGTAGGCGTCCGGGTTGGTCGCCACGATCCTGGCGCCCCCTCGCACGGCGTCGAACGCGACCTTCAGCTTGCGGTAGTCGAAGGTTCTGTCGAAGGAGACGACCACTACTTCCACGCCTTCGGCCTCCTGGACAACATCGTACCCCCGAGCTCTAGCAGCTGGACCAAGGGCCGCTCGCCGACGACGAACAGCCGGGCCTCGGGCGCGTGCCGCCCCAGGTAGAGCAGCAAGGCATCCGTCGAAGAGATCACCTCCTCGGGGCTCGTCTCCACCCCGAGACGGGTGAGCTTGGCCGCGTAGTCTGCGGGCGTCTCGAGCGGCTTGCTGGTCAGGTAGACGACGTTCGACCTCGCTTTGAGCTCGCCAAGCGTCTCCTTAGCTTCCGGCAACAGCTCGTCGCCGAGGTAGACCGTGCCGTCCAGGTCGAAGAGGTAACCTTCGAAGAGCCTCTGGGGCGCCCTCACAGGCCTCCGCCCGTAGACCGCGCCCGCTCGAGCATGCGCTCGACGAAGGCGTCGTCCCACCAGCCGGCGAAGAAGAGCAGGTCGGCTAAAGTGAAGCGGTCGCGCATGAGGTGGCAGTTCCGGAGCGCCCAGCGGGCAACTTCGGGCGCGACGGGAGGGTCCAGCTCACCGAACCGCGCCGGGGCGCCGGCCTCCCGTAAAGCTTCGCCAAGCCGCTGCGGCGGCAGGACCATCTCTCGCATCCGGACGCGGTGCTCCGGCCACTCCTCAAAGAAGCGCTCGACGCGTTCCCGCGAGCGGCGCCAGAGTGCCAGCTTCCCGGCGTAGTCGCTCCAGCACTCCTCTCCGACCCCGCCCGAAGGGTCTATGCCGGCGAAGGCCTCCCGGACCACCGGCTCCAACGCGGATTCGTCGGGGAAGAGGCGGTCAAGATCTACCGTCGAGGGATCCAGCTCCGCCAGCGCGAACTCCCAAGCGGCGGCGACCGGGATGGTGGCGACGGCGACCTGGGCGCCGTGGAAGGCGACGGGATTGCCTGCCTGCTCGGCTGCCATGTCGATGAGGTGGCTCACCAGGTGCTCGGTGCCCGAGAGCGGGGCCGTCTTGCCCGCTATCCCGAGCGTGATCCCGCTGAGCGTCAGAACCCGGGCGAGCCTGCCCAGCGCCACCGGGCCACGACTCCGCAGCGCCGCCGCATCGTCGCATAGCTCGCGCCCCTGCCTGTAGAGCATTGCCACAGGGGCGGGATGGTAGGACTCGTCTATCCCCACGGCGGAGGCCAGGTACCAGTCGGCTGGGGCGGTCCACATGGAGATAAGGTCGCCGAAGCCCGCGAGGTTCATGGCGGGCGGGGCGTCGGCCAGCGTCGTCAGGTCCACGAGAAGGGCATCGGGCCAGCGCGAGGTAACAGTACGCTTGGTCCCGCTCTTGAGGAGCACTGAGACATCGTCGGAGAAGGCGTTGACAGAGGCTGCCGTCTGCACGACCACCAGCGGCGGAGCACCCGCCCCCGCCGTGGCCGCCTTACAGACGTCGGTGACGGTCCCCGAGCCGACCGCCACGACGCAGTCGGCCCCCGCCAAGGCGGCCCTGGCCTCCGCCAGAGACCTATCGTCCGCGTGCAGCTGGGTTCCCTGTCCCTCCCCGAGCACCGCGCGCCGCACCCCGAAGCGTCTCGCGAGCAGGCGCTCCGCCTCGGCCTTGGGATCACCCTCACCGCGCCGCATCGGCGTGGCGTCAGTAACGAGCACGACGCGCGGCGCTGCGGGGCCTCCGCGGGCGAGCTCCGAGACGACCTCGGGCAAGCGGCCGAGAGCGTCGGCCCCGATCTCGATCCTGCTCATGCCTATGGGGGCGAGCCTCCCATCGGGGTCGGCGAGCCCGAGGGCCTCGCGCAGGCCGTCGAGGTCGGTGGGGTCTGCCCGGGCTAGTTGGTCTGCAACCTTAACCGACAGTATCCTCCCTCCGATCGAAGACGGGCTCGAGCGCTGCGTAGGCCGCCCGGTAGATGGAGTATGCCTTGTCGTAGGCGGCCTTGGCGCCGGCGTCCGGTTCGTAGGTAGCGCCTAACTCCACGAGCCCATCCGCCGCCTCGTCCAGCGAGGCGTAGGTGCCCTCGGCCACGCCAGCCAGCATCGCCGCCCCCGTGGCAGTGGCCTCTTGATTCTTTAGGGCGCGGAGCACGTGCCCCGTGGCGTCCGCCTTCATTTGGCACCAGAACGGGCTCTTTGCGCCGCCGCCCACGACGCGCACCTCTTCGCTTTCGATGCCCATCTCTGCGAAGCGGTCCACGATGTCCCTAAAGCCGAAGGCGCACCCCTCGAATACGGCCCTCGTCATGTGCGAGAGCCCGTGCTTCATCGAGAGCCCGTGGAAGACGCCCCGGGCGTTGCCGTTCCAGGTAGGCGTCATAGCCCCGCTTAGGCACGGCAAGAAGACGAGGCCTTCCGAGCCCGCAGGTACGCCTTCCGCCTCCCGGGTCATCTCCTCGAAGCTCATCTTTGCGACGTTATCCGAGTACCAGCGGACGCTGCCGCCGGAGACGAAGCCGGGGTTCTCTATGAGCCACAACCGCGAGTCGGCGTGGGCGTGGGTCTCAACGAGGCCGGTCTCATCGAAGACCGGCCCGTCCGCCGCTGCGCAGATGGGCTCGGCGGTGCCCGTGATGTCGCAGACGAGGTTCGGAACCACCAGGCCCGCTCCGAGGCAAGCCCCGTGTTCGTCGCCGCAGCCCACGACAACCTTGGTGTCGACCCCGAGACCGACATCCCGGGCCGCGGCCTCGGTCAGGGCACCGGCCACCTCGTCCGCCGGGGCTACCCGCCCTAGTGTGCCCGGGTCGAGGTCGGTGGCGGACAGCATCTCCGCCGACCAGTCTTTGCTCCGCACGTCGTAAAGCATGGTGGAAGACGCGTTCGAGTAGTCGACGACCCGTTCGCCGGTGAGGCGGTGTGCGACGTAGCTGCCGGGAAGGAGCATGGCCTCGGCGGCTTCGTACACCTCAGGTTCCTCGTCGCGCAGCCAGAGTATTTTGGGCGCCACGTGGGAGGAGTCGAGGTTCAGCCCGGTGACGTCGAAGATCCGCGCCTCCGCGATCCGCTGGCCGAGCGCCTGGCTCTGGGCTTCGGCCCGCCGGTCCATCCAGATGATCGCCGGCCGCAGGTGATGGCCTCGCGGGTCTACGGGGACGACGCCGTCGACCTGGCTGGCCAGGCCGAGCGCTCCGACGCCGCTGGCCGCCACCCCGCCGCGTCTAAGCAGCGCCGATATGACGACCGAGAGAGCTCGGAGCCAATCGTCCGGGTTCTGTTCCGCCCATCCGGGGTGCGGAAACGAAAGGTCGTAAGGGGCGGAGGCCTCCGCGATGATAGCCCCGTCGCCGTCGATTAGGACACCCTTGAGGCTCTGAGAACCCACGTCGCATCCGATCACGTGTGCCATAGTGCTCCCTTTTGGCGGCTGATGAGATCGAGAATCGTGAAGGCCCGCCGGGCGGTGTTGAACCTGGACGAACCACGGTGCCGATTCGCAAAGGCATTGATCCCATCCTCGATGCCCACGCCTTGAGACGCCGGTTTCACAATCAGGCTACCCGCTCGAGTGCGAGCTCGCGTCGTTTCCTCCAACGTCTCCCGCTTTTTCGTGTCTCCACCAGGGTCCCTGGTGTCCACTCTTTTACGTGTCCCGATTCACGTTACAGAAGAAACTACGTAGGCGCAACCGTGCTCGGACGCCGGGGGCTTGCCCACCTTCATCTTGTGGCCCACTATATGTTCTCCAATCTCTTACCAAGGGCTCGGAAAGGGGCTTCCATTATGATCGAGATAGCGTGGGAAGACTTCGAGAAAGTGGAGGTGCGGGTCGGCAGGGTCGTCGCCGCCGAGCCTTTTCCGGAGGCCCAGAAGCCCGCGATAAAGCTCTCAGTAGACTTCGGGCCGGAGGTCGGGACCAGGAGGACCAGTGCCCAACTCACCGCGCACTATTCGCCAGAGGTACTCGTGGGTCGGCAGGTCGTCGCTGTGGTCAATTTTCCGCCGAAGAGAATCGCTGGCTTCAAGAGTGAGGTGCTCGTCCTCGGAGTACCGGACGGGGATGAGGAAGTAGTGCTCCTCTCCCCAGATCACGAAGTCCCGCCGGGTAGCAGGATGTTCTAGGAAACTTCTAGACGGGTGCTTCGTACCCGGATAGTATGCCCCGATTGGAAAGGGAGGTAATGCGGTGAGCGAGACGAACCTGGAGCAGTTCAGGGAGGTTACGCCGGCGGGGCGGTTCACGCTGCAGAACTCGGCGATGCTCAAGGCGCACTTGGAGAACGATCAGATCCGGGCCAGGCTGGGCTCGATGGTCGCCTACCAGGGCGACGTCCGCTTCGAGTACAAGAGTGGCGGCTTGGGGCGTTTCTTCAAGAAGGCCGTGACCGGCGAGGGTGTCAAGCTGATGGTGGCCAACGGGACAGGCGACCTGTTCCTGGCGCAGGACAAACGCAAGGTCATGGTCCTCGACCTCCAGAACGAGCGTGTGACCGTGAACGGCGACAACATCCTGGCCTTCGACTCGGGCATCGACTGGGACATCAAGCGGGTCGAGGGAGCAGGCCGCCTGGCCGGCGGTCTCTATAACGTCGTCCTCGAAGGCACGGGCAAGGTTGCCCTCACCTCCGACGGAGAGCCCGTCCTCCTCGACACCTCTACCCCCACCTTCGCCGACCCCGAGTCCGCCATCGCCTGGAGCGGCGGCGTTAGGACGGGGATAAGGAGCGACGTCTCCTTCAAGACCTTCACCGGCCGCGGCAGCGGCGAGTCGTTCCAGGTGTCTTTCGAGGGGGCCGGCTGGGTCCTCATACAACCCTCGGAAGGGCCGACGGTACCCGAACACTCCCACGCCGGCGACGGAGGCGGAGGCGGCTTCGGCTCGTTCTTCGAGGACTAGCCGACCGGCAGACCCGCGAACGCGGAAGGAGCAGTGCGGATGGACGAGCCAGGGGTGCCAGATCTCGAAGAGATGAACGAGCAACAGGCGCAACAGTTCCTCACCGAGATGTTCACCCATCTGAGCCCCGATGCGGAATACGAGATACGCCACGAAGACTACGTCATGGAGATGCCCCAATCCGGCGAGCGCATCAGGGGCCGGGAGAACATGAGGCAGTTCCAGGAAGCCTTTGCGGACCACTCCAACCCGCCAACCATCCGTCTACGCCGGGTGGTCGTCAGGAAAGGCCTGTGGATTCTAGAGGGCGTCAATGACTACGGCGAAGGACAGGTTTTTACCGTCGTGGCCATCTTCGAGTTGCGCGATGGCAAGGTCTGGCGCGACACCCGCTACTACGCCGAGCCGTTCGAAGCACCGGAGTGGCGAGCGCAGTTGGTCGAACGTATGGAATCCTAGCGTAGGAGCGATTCACTAACCGCTCCTACTGGTTTGTCCGGGGCGATGCATGCCACCTCGATGGTCCCCAATCTGATGATGGGTGTGCCTTCAATGTGTTTCTTATGTACCGAACCGACGGTCCTCGTGGTAGGATGTACATAAGGTCGCTGGTAGGGGAAGCGTGATGGAATCTGGACGGATAACGCGGGAATGGCTGGAGGGCCTCGAACCGGTGGAGTTCCGGGAGGTTTCGAACATGATCTCCGACATTCAGCGCGAGCGCGCAGAGACAAGGCGAGAAAAGCTGGAAAGGAGACGCTCTGCAACCCGCGAAAAAGCCAGCAACAAACGCTATCTCGAACTAGAACGCGTCAAGTGTGGCAAGAAAGGCTGCCAGAAATGCGCCAACGGAGAACTTCACGGCCCCTACTGGTACCTGTACCGCCCAAAGAAGGATGGCCCTGGTCGTACGAGCGAGTACGTCGGCAGGGTGCTGCCCAACACGCTCGCCGAGGAGTTCGACATCCCCAAAGACCAGCGGACGCCAAGTTAGACAATCCGTTTCTTATGTACACGTATACGCCTTCACGGCGCCCGTTTGTACATAAGTCAGCTCCGGAGGTTCCGGTAGGCAGCTTCCTGTCTTCGCAGGTGAAATCATATCTGGGTGAATGCCGTCGGCACGGCGTGGTTCGGCATAGTGCACGGGACTACTGCAGCTGTGGATTCCCGCTTTCGCGGGAATGACATTGTGAATGGCCTCCGTGAGCCAGCGACCCGAACGCGCCCCCCGTCCAAACGGACCCGTTACGACAAGCTGAAGGCTGAAAGCGAGGCCGCTGGCCGAAGCGTGCTGGCACGCCGCCTACACGGCGGCGTGCTCATACGCTTTTCTCCGGTTTGATCGCCTTTGTCGTACCGAGCACTTTGCCCGAGCCGTCTCTGGCTCCCAGGCCGACGTAGGGCTCGGTGGTGTTCACCGTGATCACGGTCTCGAAGCCCTTCCTCGGGGCCGACCCGACAGGCTTCAGCTCCTTGGGACCTACCCCGGCCAGCACCTCCCAGGTGGCGACCTCCGTGGCGCCGTTCCAGCTGACGAAGATCTTCACCTCATCTTTCGGTCCCGACTCGGCAGCTATCGCGGGGGCGTACTTCGGATACCCTTTCCAGGGGAAGCGGAAAGACCTGTAAGACTCGCCTTCTACAGGGAAGTCGGCGTCGAAGAGCAGCTCTCCGCCGCGGGAAAATTCGGACAGAACCGGCGAGCTGCCCCAGCCTACGAACACGTTGCCGTTGGGCAGAACCTGCACGCTACCCTGGGTGTCGGAGAGCAACTTGTCCGGGTGAGTGTACTCGCGAACCAGGCTTGCCTTCATGGCGTCTTCATCGACCTTGAGCCGGATCGCGCGTGACTGTTCTTCTTGGTTTGTGTTGCCGTTGTTGAAAATGGTAATGGTGCTGTCGGGGTGGCGGCGGGCGTCGTGCTGGAAGGCGGTCCTGGTACGGGGATCCAACTCGAAGTCATTCTTCCTCCCGCCGAGGCGCCAGACCACATCGCCTATCTTCCGGTCCACCTTGTAGAGGGTACAGGTGTTGCGGGAGGAGATAAGCAGGTGGTCCTCGTCGTACACGTCTATGGAGTTGATGTGGAAGTAGTCGTAGGGCTTGGTGTAGGACTCGTCGAGTCCTACGTGCTCTAAGCTGTGCCATTCGAAGAGTACCTCGCCCGTCTCGATGTCCAACTCCTGGACTATGCCGTCGAGCACCGTAGCGTCCTTGGCGCCGCCCAACGAAGAGAGATCCATCGGCACCCCGTGGTAGACGGTGATCAAGGCCGTGTCCTCAGGCGTAATCAGGAACTCGTGGTGGTCGCCGTCGTAGCCATTCCCCGCCCCGAACCTCGCGAGCTCCTCGTAGTGGCTGTTCAAGATGACGTACTCGCCTTGGCCGAAGCCGGTGTGGCGCCCCACCCACCAGGTGAGCACCGGCTCGCCTTTATACGTCTGCATCTTGAAGTTCATCACATCAAGATCCTCGTCTCGCAGGAGGCACAGCCATACGGGTTGTCCTTCGTTGTCAAGCACCATGCATCCGTCCTGCCCCGGACCGGCCTCGTCGGGCCCGTTCTTCGGGGCGACGAAGACGTAGCCAGCAGCCGTGTCGCGCGCCGGAGTAGTCACTCTGATGACGGGCGGGTGGAGATCCGGGCGCGAGCGGAAGCTCCACGTCTGGTCCGATTGGGCAGAGGGGGCAGTCGCCCGGGCACGTTCGATCGGATCGCAGCCCAGGGTGCCGCCGAGCGCGACCCACGCCGCGCCGCCGGCCGCGGCGGCGTGCAGGAACCTGCGTCGTGTGATCCTAGGGTTCAACGCGCTGCCTCTTTCTCGCCCTTGCTTATTGGCCCAACTTTCTCGCGTAACGCAAGGTACACTATTTTCGGCCGCACTTCGCTCTTAACACGTCTCGCCCTACGTCTCGAGGAGCGCCGCGTATGCGGCGGCGCGGAATTTCCTGCTCGCTATCCGACGACGAGGTTGACGAGCCGGCCCGGCACGTAGATGCTCTTGCGGAGCTCTTTGCCTTCGAGGTGGGGGCGGACCCTGGCGCTGGAGATCGCAAGCTCCTTCGCTGCCTCCTCGGAGATATCTGCGGGGGCTTCGATGCGGTCGCGAAGCTTGCCGTTTATCTGGACGATAAGCGTTATCTCCTGGGCTTTGATCAGGGCTTCCTCGTAGGCAGGCCACAACTGCTCGTGGACCGAGTAATCCTCCCCGATCTCGGCCCACATCTCTTCGGCGTGGTGCGGGGCGAACGGGGCGAGAACCGTGACGAAGCTCCGCAAGGCCTCGTGCCAGGCGTCCTCCTCGACGCGGCCCTTGATCGCGAGCAGGTAGTTGGTGTGCTCCATGAGCGCCGCGATTGACGTGTTGAAGCGAAAGGCCTCGAGGTCCTCGGTCAACTTCTTGATCAGACGGTTCGTCCGGCGCGGCAATTCCGCAGGGTCGGCCTCGCCACCGGAGGAGTCAGCTCCCGTGAGGGAGAGTACGCGCCTGAGCCAGCGCGAGACGCCCTCCATGCCCTTGCCGTCCCATGGACCGCCCTCGTTCCACGGGCCGATGAACATCAGGAAGCCCCGAAGCGCGTCGGAGCCGAAGCGGTCCACGTACTCCTGCGGGTTGACCACGTTGCCGCGGCTCTTGCTCATCTTCTGCCCATCGGGCCCGAGTATGGTTCCCTGGTTGCGCAGGCGCGTCATCGGCTCGTCGAAGTCGACGAGCCCGAGATCCCTCATCACCTTGGTAAAGAAGCGGGCGTAGAGCAGGTGCAGTATGGCGTGCTCGATGCCACCGGTGTACTGATCCACGGGAAGCCACTTCTCTCCACGCTCCGGATCGAAAGGCCCCCGATCGTAGTGCGGCGAGAGGTAACGGTACCAATACCACGAGGAGTCCATAAAGGTGTCCATCGTATCCGTCTCGCGCGTGGCAGGACCACCGCAGCTGGGGCACTTCGTATTGTAGAAGTCGGGGTCGAGCTTGAGGGGCGACTCGCCCGTCGGCATGAACTCGGCTTCCTCCGGGAGCAGTACCGGCAGGTCCTCTTCGGGGACGGCTACGATGCCGCACTCGTCGCAGAAGATCATGGGTATGGGGGTCCCCCAGTAACGCTGGCGGCTGATCAACCAGTCGTGGAGCCGGTACGTGACCGCTGCCTCGCCGGCGCTGCGCTGCTCGAGCCAGGCCGTCACTTTCTCCTTGCCCTCTGCGCTCGGGGTGCCGTCGAACCCGTCCGAGTTGACCATCGTGCCCTCGCCGGCGTAGGGCTCTTCGAGATCTTCGCCGTCCCAGTCAGGCGGCGCTATCACGGTCCTGACCTCGATGCCGTATTCTTTTGCGAACTCGAAATCCCTTTCGTCATGAGCGGGAACAGCCATGATCGCACCCGTGCCGTAGCCCATCAAAACATAGTCAGCTATGTAGATAGGAATCTCTTCTCCGTTGGCAGGGTTGATGGCGTAAGCTCCTGTAAATACGCCGGTCTTCTCCCTCGTGGCGTCGGTGCGGTCGATCTCGCTCATCCTCGCCGCCCTCTCGACATAGGCGCGCACGTCTTCGGCCCGCTCGGGCGTCGTTATCTTCTCGACCGCGGGGTGTTCCGGGCTCATCACGAAGAACGTGGCCCCGAAGAGCGTGTCAGGGCGGGTGGTGAAGACCTCGACGGCGCCGTAGTTTTCGATCTCGAACTCGATCTCGGCGCCTTCGGAGCGTCCGATCCAGTTCCTCTGCAGCGTCTCGACCCGCTCGGGCCAGTCTATGTTCGAGAAGTCCAGAAGCTCCTCGGCGTAGTCCGTGATCCTGAAGAGCCACTGCGCCAGGTTCTTCTTGATGACTGGCGTCCCGCACCGCTCGCAACGCCTATCGGGCCCAACGACCTGCTCCCGCGCCAGCGTCGTGTTGTCTTTAGGGCACCAGTCGACGGGGGCCTCCTCGCGGTAAGCCAGCCCCTTCTCGAAGAACTTGATGAAGAACCACTGGTTCCAACGGTAGTACTCGGGGTCGCAGGTCACGATCTCGGAGTCGAAGTCGAACATCGCGCCCATCTGTCTGAGCTGCACGCGCATCCGCTCGATGTTCGAGTAGGTCCATTCGCGGGGTTGGATGCCGCGCTGGATTGCCGCGTTCTCGGCCGGCAGCCCGAAAGCGTCGAAGCCGATCGGAAAAAACACCCGGTACCCGTTCATCCGCATAAAGCGCGCCCGCGTATCCGAAGGCGTCATCGGGTACCAGTGCCCTACGTGCAGGTCCCCGCTCGGGTAAGGCAGCATCGTCAGCGCGTAATGCTTCGGCTTGCTCTCGTCCTCGTCCGTCTTGTACAGGCCGCTCTCGGCCCACCACTCCTGCCAGCGGCGTTCGAGAGAGGTGGGATCGTATGTCTTCCTCTGTCTCGTCTCGCTCACGTGAGACTCCTTCGGTTTCGAACTTGAAGAGGCTCTAGATCGGGGAAACCAGCGCAGGGCTTTATAGTCGGGAATCCGACTTCTGAACCTTGTGATCCCTGGCGCGCATACGCCTAATATAGCATCAAGGATGCTCTCTACAAAACGAGATCGCCGCCCGGAGCACCTTCCGGGCGGCGAGTCATTGCCTGATGGCGCGAGATCTACCCTGCCGCTTCGGCGCCTTCGTCCGGTCGCTTGGCCCGTTTGCGTTCGCACCGGGCGGAGAGGTCACGGAGGAGTGAGATCAGATACCCGAGCACGGCGGACCCGAGGAGGTACAAGCCGATCATCCACCCGGCATCCTCGAGGCGCCCGCTGCCTCGTACCTCCCGCCCCCGCCGAGGAACCACAGCGAGTCCCGCCAGCCGCCTTCGAGCCGCACTGCGTCGAGGGAGCCGTCGTAGAAGAGCAGAGACCGCAGCCCGTCGATAACGCAGCGCAGGGGCAACCAGTTCGCGTAGTCCTGGTAGAAGGGTGGCAGTGCCACCAGGGGCGTGGTGCCGCCCGAGGAGACGAGGCCGAGGATCACGTTCAAGACGGCGCTGATCCCGATGCCCGCCTGCCCGAACGCGACCGCGAAGAGCATCGTCACCGACACGGCCGCCCACACGAGGAGCGTGAGGAACAAATACACCTGCGCTGTGCTCGCCTCGTGCTCGACACCGAGCAAGCCGAACGCCACCCACAACTCGGTCCCGGTTACGATCAACGCGAAGACGAGCGCCAGCAGGAGCCTCAAAGTCCACAGGCTCGCGTGCGATGGGCGTAGGCCTCTTTCCTCCAGACGATCGGCGGCGCCGCGGACGAGAAAGAAGATCGTCGCGCCCGATCAGGCCCGTGATGTTCACCAGAAAGACGAGGAGGAAAGGCGACTGCCCGTTGCCCGAGTCGGGCCCGACCGGCTGCGCGTCCGTGATCTCGGCCCGGACAGGATCTCCGATCACCGCCGCCACGTCCGGCGTGAGCTGCACACCCTGCTCCCCGGCGGCAGAGGAGAGCTGCTGAGCTGCTCGCTCGTCGCACCGGAGACCGCAGCCACGATCCCGGTATTGATGTTCTGCGCGAGCGTCGAGACGGACTGCCCCGCCGAAGGATTGGTAACGACCTCTATCTCCGTCGGCTCCGGTGCCTTCGGAAGTGGCCCAGCCTTGCCGGAGACTTCGGCTTCGGAGATCTTGCCTTCGACAGCATTGGAGATCACGGCCCCGGCCCCCGGCGGCACTGACGCGCCCGCCTCCGAGATGTCTCCGAGTATGCGCTCGCTCGTCGCGCCAGAGACACCGCCGACGATGCCCGTGAAGGCGTTTTCGATCAGGGCAGTGGTAGAAGGCCTGACCGCCGGGCTAGTCAACAACTCGATGCCGGCCGGCTCCGGAGCCGGCGGCTGTCCCGTGGGAGGCACACCCACCGGTGGACCGGACAGGCTCGCCAAACGCTGCGAGTAATCCTTCGGGATCACGACAGCAGCGTAGTACTCTCCTCTCTCGAGACCCTTCAGCGCCGCTTCACCCTCCGAGACCCTGGTCCACTGCACGAAACTCGGGGCGGGAGTAGCGGGGGAGGTGATCCTGCCCGCCACCTCTTCACCGAGCTTGACGGGACGGCCGTTTATCTCGGCACCCCGGTCTTCGACCACCACGGCGATGGATATGGTCGGGGGACCGGTGATGTCGGATATTCGCTTGGTGTAGTCCACGCGAATCACGATGGCACCGTAGTACTTGTCGTTGCCGATGCCCTTCAGCGCCTCGCTGCGGGTGTCTGGCCGCGCCCACTCGATGGTGCCGGCTGCCGGTGAATCCGGGCCCGTGACCTTCTCGACGATCTGGTCACCGAGGTTGACGTCTTTCCCTCCGAGGTTCCCGCCTCTGTCATCGTTGACCAGAGCAATCGGCAGGTCCTCAAGATTCTCCTGAGGACTTGTAACGGTGGGCCAGGTAAGCATAGAAGACCAGGGCAAGAACCACGACGATACCGAGGATGGGACCCCAGACCCTCGGGCTCGCGAGCACCCTGAGCGAATTCATCTCGCCGACTCCTTTCTTGTCACCGGCGTCAGGCTGGTTCTCATAACAGATAACAGGCTCCCGCCTCCCCACGTGTTCTGGCCATATGCCGAACGCGATGACGCGAGCCGGAAGGCCGCGCACCGCACGCAAACCCAGGAGCATCCTCGCCAGTGCAGGGATCGAAGGCGCCCCATCCGGTCCGAGGGACGAGGAGATCACGCGCCGCTGGGCGAACGACTGTAGTGCCTGTATCACGCGGGTCGGCAACCAGCGCCTGAGCTGCACACACGCGAGGTCGCGCGAACGTACCCGTCCTTCTCCCAGCGGGCCGGCCAGCGCGTTCGCAGCGGCGACCGCATCAGCTATGGCGAGGTTGATGCCGACGCCGCCGACGGGAGACATGGCGTGGGCGGCATCGCCGATGCAAAGGAGACCGGGCCTGTGCCAACGCTGCAACCTGTCGGCCTGCACGGATAGGAGCTTGAGGTCCTTCCAATCCCGCAACTCGTCGGTGCGCTCGGCGAACTCGGGGATCGCTTCGCCGACGGAGTGCCGGAACGCTTCGAGACCTTCGGCACGCACGCTCTTGTATCCGCCTTTCCTGATGACGTAGGCGACCTGCCAGTAGTCGCCGCGGTTTATGACCGCCATGAAGCGTCCTTTGCCTGCGTAGCCGAAGGTATCCTCGGGGTCTCCCTCCCGACGCGAGAGCCTGAACCAGAGCACGTCGATGGGCGGCGAGGTCCTGACCATCTTCAGGCCGGCCTGCTCCCTGAAGGGAGAAGATCTTCCATCGGCGGCAACCGTGAGGAGCGCCCGCGCCTCGCGTGGACCGTCGGGCGTTTCGTAGCGCACGCCGCGCACGATCCCATCTTCAAGGATCAACTCCTTCGCCTCGGCGTTCATCTCAAGGAGGAAGTTCGAGTAGCGCTTAGCCTCCCAGTGACGTAATCCAGGAAGTCCCACTGGGGCATGAAGGTGACGTACGGGTAGCGCGTCTTCAGGCGTCCGAGATCGGCGACCGTCACGGTCCCTCCCGGGAGACGCGCTTCGATCTTCTGCGCCTTGGTGTGCGGGGACTCGAGCAGCCCGTCCGCGAGGCCGAGCTCGTCCATGATCTCCATGGTCGAGGGGTGGAGCGTGTCTCCGCGGAAGTCCCGCAGGAAGTCCTTATGCTTCTCTATCACGAGCACGTCGATCCCCTCGCGCGCCAGCATAAGCCCGAGCATCGCCCCAGCGGGGCCGCAGCCGATCACACAGCACGTGGCGTACCGCACGCCTCCGAAATCCCCTGCCAGGGTTCCAGCGGGTTGCCCGGTTATCTTCCGGGCTTCGAGCGTCATCACCGTCTCCTTTCTCATCCTGAGGTGCTGATCGCCTTCACGTACATGTCGACGATTTCTTCGATGCGTCCGGACGCGGGCTTTCGAGGCGGCCCACCGGCGACGAAGAGGCCGTCGAGGACCGCGTAGGTAAGCAACGGACCAACGAACATGCGCGCCGCCGCCTCTCCGTCCACGTCTTCCGCGATCACCCCTCGTTCTCGGGTCCGCTCTATGAAGACGGCGAAGCTGCTCATGGCTCGCTCAGGGACCGTGGCACGGAAGAGCCCAGCAAGCTGCGGAAACCTGTGGATGTCCGCGATGGTCGTCCTTAGCAGCGCGAGATAGTCCGGCTGCATCATGGTCGAGACGATCTTATGCGCCAGCCCGAGCAGATCCGCGCGTAGCTCTTCCCGGTTCTCGGGCGACATCCCCTCCATAGACTCCAGCGCCCGCGTCTGGGGGTTCTCGATGGTCACCTTCCGCAGTACGTCCACGAAGAGATCCTCCTTGCTCGGGTAATAGACGTAGAGGGTCCTCTTGGAGACCTTCGCCTGCGCCGCGATGGCGTCCGTGCTCGTCGCCGCGAAGCCATCTCGCAAAAACGCTCGCCGCGCGCCAGATAGGATCTGCTCCCGCTTCGCCAACGCCCGCGACCCCTTCTCCTCCGACGCCGAACCCAACCGTAACCGCCCTAGTAAACTAAACAGTACCGTTTTATTGTTCTACATGGCAGGAGTTTTGTCAAGGGGTGGATCGGGTCTGTGCTACGTGTCAGGTAAGGATCGGGGCGAGCACGGCGGCGACAAAGGTACAGAGGACGTTGGTTGCCTCGTTGCCGATCCGGGGGTACAGTGCCCCGACCAGGCTGTCTGCGACCGTTCCCAGGAACGCTGCGAACGCGACGAGGAGTGCCGTTTCTGGCGACTCGAGCAGACCGATGGTGAGGGCGAGGGTGGCGATGATACAGGCCGCGGCTGTGCCTGCGAGGGTGCCTGGCACGGAGATAGCTCCGTCGGTGCCTAGCGGGACTTTGCGGAGGGTGGTGATCAGGCGCGGAGTACGGCCGAAGAGCTGTCCGATCTCCGACTCCGACGTGTCTGCGAAGGCCGCGCCGAGGGAGGCCACAAAGGCAACGACGAAGAGATTTGAGCCCGTCGCTGCGGCGAGGATGGCGCAGAGGACGGCGACGGCGCAGTTGGCGAGGGCGTTGCGGGCGCCGCGGCGTCCGCCCTGTTCCTGGGCGGTGCCCGCGCGCTGCTTGCTCCGGTAGCCGATCCTGGTCAGGACGGAACCACTGACCACGAAGAGGGCGAGGACCGCGAAGCCTCGTGGGCCGAGGCAAGCGTAGACGGTGGTTCCCACGAGAAGTCCGCCCAGGGTGCCGCTGCGGCTGACCATCCCGAGCGAGTAGGCGAGGGCGGCGAAGGCCGCGGTTACGAGGAGGGCTATCAGGAGCTGTATTACCAAAGGATCTTCGAGAGACGTTGGAAGAGATGGCGGGCGTAGCGCTCGCACTCCGCGGGGACGGCGTGCAGGAGGGCCGGCTCGACCATTTCCGTCTTCACGCCTGACTGCGTCAAGCGCCCGACGCCCTGGTAGAGGAGGGATCCCGCCAGGGGGCTGGGTTTGTCGGGAACGGCGACGATCACACCGTACAGGTGCGGCAATGATGCGTCGTCGATGGCGCCTAGGGCGTCTATCGCGTCCGGGCGGTCCTGGCCGATGGCGAAGATGTTGGCGGACGGACCTTCGGGGACTGTGTCGCCGCGGATCTCCCTCAGGCTCTGCCAGAGCGCCGTGATCTTGGTGAATCCCGCTTCCAGCGCGGTCCTGGAGAGGCCCGACCAGACCTCGCCGGCTACCCTGCTGGCGAGCAGGCTCTTGTAGTCCACGAGGATGCCTACCGTGGCTTCCGACACGCCGGGGATGTTAGCAGAATCGGGGGCTACTCCTCCCCCACCGCGCGCTTCTCTAGCCGGCGCAAGAACACGTCTATCTCCTTTACGGTCTGAAGATCACCGTTTCCCTGGGCCACTTCTTTGCCCTTCAGGAAGACGTCTCTGGCTTCGGCATTCTCGTGGAGCTCGTAGTAGGCGCGGCCCAGCATCCTGTAGGCCACGGAGTAGTCGGGCTTGTTCTGGATCGCCCGCTGCAGGAGATCGCGGGCCTCCTCGTAACGACCCTCCTTGAAGAGCTCGCTGCCGAGCGAATAAATGATCATGGGGTTGCTCGGATCCTTCTCAAGCAGCTTGCGGAACATGTCAAAGCGGGTGGTGTTCATGAGCTCTTTTTAGCACGCGGGCACGGGATCTGTTAGATTTGCACACCGTGCCTTCCAGTCGTCACGACAGGCGGTAATGGACGTAGAGACGCTCCTGCGAGAGCTCGCTGACGATCCTGCATCGAGCCTTTTCTGGCTCTGATCGAACCCCTAAGAGAGCGCGATCGGGCGCGCGGCAGCGACCTTGTGCGAACCTTGAGGACGTATTTCGCGGCAGGCGCGAACGCTAGCCCGGCCGCGGACCGCCTGTTTTTGCACCGCAACAGCATGCTCTATCGCCTGGAGCGCATCCAGAAGCTGACCGGTTTAGACTTGAAGGACGACATGGTAGCACTTGCGTTGCAGCTTGGACTGCTGGCTAACGAGAGAGGAGAGCGAGATGCAGCTCAGCACCCGTAACCGGCTGCCCGGCACCATCACGGAGGTAGTGAAAGGTGAGGCCGCGGCCAAGGTGACGCTACAGGTCGGGGACAACCATCTGGTGGCCCTCATCACGCGCGAGAGTGCCGATGAGCTCGGCCTCGAAG
This sequence comes from Actinomycetota bacterium, assembly GCA_046733115.1. Taxonomy (GTDB): domain Bacteria; phylum Actinomycetota; class Rubrobacteria; order Rubrobacterales; family Rubrobacteraceae; genus Rubrobacter_D. Next base: position 21,189 of record JBKPOM010000241.1, read on the forward strand.
CTGGCAAGGAGGCCACCGCGCTCGTCAAGGCGACGGATGTCATGATCCTGACCGAAGGCGGCGACCTGGCCTGACCCCCTTACGCTTAGTGCGTGGCGCCCCTGGTGGTCAAATACCTGACGGCGAGGATCACGGCGAAGGCGTAGCCGAGGACTAACACGGAGAGCGCACGGCCGCGTCGATGTCGCTCTGGAACTCGGCGAAGATGGCGAGTGGGATGGTCTGGGTGATGCCCCTGAAGCTGCCGGCGAAGATGATGGTGGCTCCGAACTCCCCGAGCGCCCGCGCCCACGCCGTGAGCGCCCCTGAGACGAGCGCGGGGAATGCCAGGGGCACTGTCACCCTGAAGAACACGGTGGCCCGGCCTGCCCCATCCACGAGCGCGGCCTCCTCTATCGTCCGGTCGACCGCTGCGAATCCCGTGGCGGCCTGCCTGACGTAGAAGGGGGCGGCGACGAAGACCTCGGCCATCACCACCGCGGCCGTGGTGAAGGTCAGCGTCACGCCGAAGACGTCCAGGTATTGTCCGACTAATCCAAGCTTCCCGAATGCGAGGAGCAGTGCGATGCCGGCCGCGCTCGGCGGCATCACCACGGGCACGTCTATGAGCGTGTTGAGCACGCGGTTCCCCCCGAAGTTCGCCCTGGCCAGAACGTAGGCGGCAGGCGTCCCAACCACGAGCAGAACCGCCATCGTTATGGCCGTGGTCCTGATGCTGAGGAACAGGGCGTCCACGGCGACTGGTGAGGCCATCGTCCGCCAGGCCGCATTGTCCACCGTCCAGACCACGAGGCTCAAGAGCGGCAGGCTTACGAAGCCCGCCAGAAGCGCCAGAGCCGCTACGGCCAGCCCGGAAGCGAGCTTGTCTTCCCAGAGGAAAGTGCCCCGCGAGAAGCCTTTTTTGCCCTGCCGATTCACGCCGCGGGCTCGAAGTTCCACTTTTTCAGCACGCGCTGTCCTTCTTTGCTCGTGACGAGATCCACCCACTTCTTCGCGAGTTTGAGGTCTTTCGCACCATCGAGTGCGGCTATTGGGTAAGTCGCGATTATGTTGAGGTCGGGTGGGATAGAAATTACTTTCACCCTGTCCCTTATGTCGGGGGTGTAGTCGCTCGCGTAGCCGAAAGTGGCGTCGGCGTCTCCGACGACGACCCGGTTGACGGAAGCCCGAACGTCGGCCTCCCTGGAGACCACGTTTGAGAGGACGTCCTTCTCGAAGTCATCCTCGTACTTGGCGTTGGCCTTGCCGAGGATCTCGACAGCATAGTCGGCGGCGGGCACGTCTTTCTGCGCAAGCACGAGCTTCATGTCCGGTTTGGCGAGATCCTGCAGGCTCTCGATGTTCGCGGGTTGTTCTTGGGGACCAGTATGACCTCGCGGTTCTTGACGAAGACTTCGGGATTCCCCGCTACCAGGCTATCCTTCTCGGCCGTATTCATCTCCTCCTCGGCGGCTGAGGCGAACACATCGGCGGGGGCGCCCGGTTGGATCTGCTGGTCCAGATCCAACAGGGCGCCCCGAAACCTTGTTTCACGTCCACACCCTCGTTCTGCTCCTCAAATGTCTTCCCGAGCTCCCCGAAAGCGGCCGTCAAAGACGACGCAGCGAGTATGGTCAGCGTCTTACCTTGCTTTCCACCGCCGGACCCGCTATCGCCCGAACTCTGTCCACAACTTGTGACAGCGGGTTGCAGCGTAGATGACCTATTGGGCATCATGGACGCATGAACCCGTATTCAAAAGACCTAAGAGAGAAGATAGTCCAAGCCCTCGAGCGAGGGATGGGCAAGAGCGAAGCAGCCCGCACCTTCTCCGTGAGCCTCTCCTCCATAAAACGCTACGCCGAACTCGCCGAGGATGGCCGATCGCTCGCCCCCAAGAAGAGGCCCGGCTCGAAACCCAAGCTCGACGAGCGAGCCAGCAAGCTGCTCGAAGCAAGCTGCTCGAAGAGGACATAAAGGAGCGCCCTTTCGTCACTCT